>NZ_JANRMI010000003.1:305614-611229 GCF_029531655.1 Bdellovibrio svalbardensis | reverse complement strand
ATTGTTACTTGCGGCGCCGGTGTTGCATCGCATTTCCCCACGGGTGCAACTGATCGTGCGATTTGTTTTGCTAGATCAGTATTGTGGATGAAGTAGCTCTGGTACCGTGCGAACACGAATATTCAGAAATCTAAAGCGGAACCACACAAACAAAACGATCATACGGTGGATTGTCTATTGAGACGCCAGTGACGGGGTTTACTAGCACCAAATTGTAGTTGCGTCCGTCTCGGCTCAGATAAGCTTTATACTCATCCCAAGGAGAGTCCACGGGGAATTTTCCGCTGGTAACTTCAATAGACTTCCAGCCGTAATCCATGGAGTTGTCGTAGCCCTGGCTGGTGGTGAGGCGCACTTGCGACAGCCCGCGATCGTGCAGTTCAATTTGATATTTAAAAAAGAAACCAGTTTGGTAAACCCTGCCGTGGCAGCGGAAGGTCATGTCTTCAGCAAAGGCTGAAGGGGTGGTAAAAAGACAAACTGTCGTAAGCAAGAAGCCTAGAATTTTTCTCATAGATCTAGCTTGAAAGGGTCCTCTTTCTTAGGCAAGGGATTTCCTTTAAAAATCTTGTCAAACAACAGAGTTTCCAAAATGGAAACAGGCATATTCCTAATTATAATAGGCACAGCAACGGGTTCTGTTTATAACGGCTTTAGCTAAAAGGAGCTGTTATGAAAAAATTTATTCTTTCCGTTCTTGTTATGGGCTTTGCTTCGGCTGGTTTTGCAGAACCGACGACAGTGCCTTCTGTGGATCTAAATAAATACATTGGCAAATGGTATGAGGTGGCAAGTATTCCTCAAAGTTTCCAAAAACAATGTGTTGGCAACACAACGGCTGAGTACTCAATGGCCGATAGGGGTTTTATCAAGGTTCTGAATTCCTGCGATACAAAGTCGGGGGCTCGTTCTGTGGCTGAAGGAAGAGCCAAAGTCGTTGATAGCAAAAGCAACTCGAAGCTTAAAGTGACTTTCGTAAAGTTCATCGATTGGATCTTCAGCTTTGGTGGAAATTATTGGATCTTGGATTTGGGACCTAACTACTCTTATGCGGTGGTTGGCGATCCAAGTCTTAAATATGCTTGGATTCTTTCTCGTCAGCCAACTTTGAGCCTGAGCACTTATATTTCCATTGAAGCAAAATTAAAAGCTCAAGGCTACGATACCTGCTCAATCTTAACTTCAGTGCAAACAGGCGGCTTCAGCAAACGTCAGCCTCTTTGTGAAGTTGTGAAAAATCCCAAAGATATCGTTGATACGGCTGTCGCAGCGGGAAACTTCAAAACACTTCTAGCGGGAATTCAAATGGCGGGTCTTGAAGAAACTCTTCGTTCCGAAGGTCCCTTCACAGTTTTTTTTCCGACAGATGAAGCTTTTGCGAAAGTTGGCGAAGAGACTTTGAATAAGATTCTTGCGGATGAAAGTCTTTTGACACAAATTTTAACTTATCATGTGGTGGCTGGGGAAAAATTAGCTCAAGACATCGCCAAAGCGGGACGTCTTGAAACTGTGAATGGGAAGTTGGTGCAGTTTACTGTGGCAAATGGTGAAGCATTTATTAATGGTGCCAAGCTAGTGGTCACGAATATTCAAACCGCTAACGGTGTAATCCACGTTCTAGACTCAGTTTTGATTCCTTAAAAAATTTAGACTGCGAGCAATCTCCTCCTGCTCGCAGTCTAAATGTCTTTGTTTGTTGATTTGAAAAGGCCGAGGCTTCAATGATGGACAAGCGTCTTACAAAAATTTCTTTTTTTGATCTGTCACTTCTTGCTGAGCTGCCAGAGCATAAATCCTTAAGATCCCTTGCCCGCTCCCTCGACATTGAGCCCCCACGTTTAACCAAAGTTCTTCAATCTGTTCGGCATCAACTGCAGTTTGAGATTATCAAAACATCTTCTCACGGCTACATTCTGACGGCTGAGGGTTCTTATGTGAGCCATCAGGCCAAGGAGCTGCTGAAAAAATCAGAAGATTTCATTCCCAGAAAATCTCAATTTTTAGCGCCACCGGCAATTTACACCGTGGGCGGCCGTGGCTTTATGAACGTCTTCTTTGCTGGTGCGATGATTGAAAGTCTTGAGGCTGCAGGGGCAAAGGCCTTGTTGCGGTTTATGGATCTTTCCCCTGAAGAATTGCGCCAGACAGCGACGGAAGGTGTTTTGGATGTGGCTCTGCACCTGGAAGAAATCAAGTGGCCTCAGACTTGGGCGGCCGCAGAGGTGGGCTCCATGAGTTGGGATTTGTATGTAGGGAAGAATCATCCCCTAAAGGGAACGATCTCGACGGATGAGCTTCTGAAATATCCATTTGCACGTTCAGCTTACTGGAATGGCCGGGCGATCGCACAAGCTACGGACAATTTACCTATTCCCCGCAATGAGCGAATTATGGGACACGAAATGCAGACGGCTCTGACCGCTGTTGAGATTGTTCAACACTCGAATAATGTGGCTCTGATTCCAAATATTATTGCCAAAAAATATGAAGCTGCGGGGTTTATTAGAAATCTTAAAGTTCGGGGTCTAGAGCTTACCGAAGCCAAGATTTACCTCTCGGTTCGCTCTGACAAGATCAGCCAGCGTCTATTTAAGCAGTGGCAGACTCAGCTGAAAAGTCTCTTGAAAGATACCTAGAGTTGGCCTCTGATCAAAACTTCGACAGCGTGGTAGACCTCTATTCAGATAGGTTTATTTTGGCTGGGGATTCGTAATTGCAAAAGACCTCGTATATACGGAGGTTTCCAATGCGTAAGATTTTGTCGATCCTGTTTTTCTTCGCTTTATCGGTGACGGCTCAGGCCCAGCCAGCAGAGGCGCTTTTTAATGATTTGCGCTCTACGAACTGGGAAGGAAGCTTCCATTTTGACGTCTTTAATTGGAGTCCGTTGGGTCCTCACAAAGCGCATACCTCGCAAGAATATAAAATCCAAATCTCATTCCTTGATGAATTGAATGCGCAGGGGCAGATCCCTTATATGTTTTCAAAAGATGTGAGCAAGGCAAAGGGCTTTGACTCATTCGTTTTTGAAAACATCGATGTGCAGGCTTGCCCTAATGAGGCGCGTTTGATTGAAGTTAAAACGGAACAGGCTGGAGCCTACTCAGGTGTTGTGCATGCACCTGCTTGCAAAAACGGTAAAAGAAAAATCAAAGACCTAACAGTGCAAAAGATTGTAAGAAGTGGCGATGACCTGAGGATCGTTTTGGCCGACAATGCCATCGGCAAAGCAGTGACTTTCCAAGTGATCTACAATCTTCATAAAGTACAAAAATAAGATCCAGCATAAATTGGAAGAAAATAATCCGTAGATTTTTAAGATCTACGGATTTCTTGTTTAAGCAGCTTGTTTGTCGGAGGCAGCGGCAGCCAAGATGAAATCTCGACCCGATTCAGAGAGATGGGTGAAGCGAACTCCGTAGCGGATATAAATACTCTCTGAGCCGGGGAGTCGGACTTTGCGAACTGAAACGACCACGCCCTTCGCATCGAACTTATTGCCAGTCAGTGAGTCATTGAATTTAATGACGATGGGATCATTGAGATCCGCTTTTGGCGAGCGCACAATGAAAGCCAGTCCTGATTTTGAAATATCCGGGCAGAAAGCCTGATAGCCCTTTCCCTTGGAAAGAACGACGAATACTTTTCCACACTCAAAGCGCGGGAATTTTCTGCGGATATTGATATCCGGAAGATTGTCTTTGGAAACTTGTTTGTAGTTTTCAAGGGAAGCCGGAGAAAAATCCTCCCAGTCCACCAGCTTTCGCCAAGGTCCTGTAGGATTTTTTGAAATCAGGCTTTGCTCTGAAAGCTTCTGGGAATGAATCATGGATAGCACTTCTAGGTATTTCAAACGTTTGTGAGCGTTGTCTTTTTCGTACCAATAAACCGGCGTCAAAATGGGGATGTTGTCAGGTGTGAGGAAGGAAATCCCTCGAGTGTCTTCGTCAATGGAATCTGAAATCAGGCCAACGGCTGCGTGACTTTCTTTCTGGCTTCTCTCTTCGTTTAATGAGTCGTCAGAGCCATTCTCCAGGTCTGAGAAGTCTGGATGTTGCATCAGCATGACCCACTCGTTGGTCTGCGCATTCAAAATCATATCGAAGAGTTGAATTTTTCCAGAGCGGACACCATCTTGGACTGCTCTTTCGGATAGTGGACCGATCTTTTGTTTTCCAGTTGATAGGAAGTACTGCGTTGCCATAAGTTAATCCTCAAAGTCCCAGTATGTTCAGGTAAAAGTATACAGAGTGTTTTTCGGTAACTTTATGGAACAGCTAAAGCCTACAACGAGCGGAAGGCGCTGTCTCAAATTGAGATTTCCCTATGAAAAACTGAGAAAACTAGCGAATGCCCTCAGTAGAGCTTGAGTGATGATCCGGTTGATCCCCAGTAGACGGGGACCACTTTGTTTTTCCGTCAGGAGGTCCGCCCGGGCAAATTCCTGCCAATGGCTTCTCGTTGGGTTCGCGCTTTTTGCAAGTTTGTCCTGCGAACTGAGCGCCGGCCTCATGCTGTGCGATGGTCCACTTGAAGTCGACATCCCAGGTGGCCAGCTTTTGTGACGCCTTTTTAAAGCGTTCGTTGCTCCAGCCCTCGGGTTTTGAGAGCTTGCCGAAGAATGACTTAGTCGGCTCCAGCAAATCGCTGGGACCCCAAACCCTGATGTCAGAGCAAGGGAGTTTGTTTCCTGCAACTGTGCCACCGCCGAAGTACCATTTCTTATAGAGAGCCGCCGCATCTGCATTGGCAAAACGATTCGCAACTTTTTTGGCGATGGATTCGTCGCTGATCTCGAACTCTGTAGAAGTTAGAAGGTAAGCCGGAATTGAGTAGTTTGAGATGTAACCACATTCCGGGGGAGCTTTTTCGAATCCTCCTTCACCGTCGCATTTAATTTTTCCAGTGCGAATCTGCTTGGCAACGGCAAGAGCCAACTTCACAGGATCGGTCATTTTATATTTCTTGCTGAGAGGTGCCATCTCGGCTTCGAAGGTTTTAATTTCACTCGAAAAATCTTGCGTTGAGCTGCACATTCTAATTCCGCGATAAAGACGAGCGGCCTGCTTCTGAACAAGCTCTGTTTTCTTAAGGGACATGCCGTGCTGTATTAGCTGACAAGCCATGAAGGCGGAACCGTAGACATGATAGTACTTGGCCGGGATGTTTTGAGCTCCACCAATATCGCCCTGAATTTTTTGAACTTCCTGCTTAATACCCGCTGGAATATCAGCGGTGGTGCCTAAAGATTGCGGGGCATAAAATCCAGAAGATTCAGAGGGGCAATCCATAAGCCTTTGCACAGACTTCTGATTTTCGAGAGCTTTGATCTCCATAGTGTATTTGTTGGATTGTGCCGACAATGAATAGATTTTTTCCTGATTGATGTCGTAGTTCTTCGCAAGGTCTTTGATCTCGGAATCAAGTTTGGACTTAATGTTTTTATTGAACAAGCACTGTTGTCTGAGTTCATCCAAACCTTGCGGGGAACTGTCTTCATACGCGTAGGTGCCTTGAGATGTATCATCGTGCCCGCACATGCCAATCAGAAACATGGCTGAATTTGGATCGCCTTTAGAATGTTTTAAAGCCAGCTGCCAAAGCCATCCTGGTTGCAAATTCTTGTAAGGGCCTTGTCCTGCCACGCTGTGGAGGTTTGCTCGACCCGCGCTGGGGCACGCACTGGTGTTTGAATAAACACTTCCCTTGCCCTCTGTGAAGACTCCATCGCCGGTATTGATACAGCCTGGTTGCTGAGGGGTTTTGGATTTGAGTTGTTCGGCAACGTCCTCGTAGAAAGATCGTGCAGCATCTCTGACGCAAGAGTTCTTGGGATCCGTGAACTTTTCAGTGAAGTAAGCAGCCATACCGGTGTTGGCCATGACCAAGGACCCATCGCCTTTGAACTTTTCCGCGCCAATGATGGAGACGTACTCTTCAAGCCCTTTCCGAGTTTCGCCGTTGGGAAGATAGCTTAAGAACTTTTTTGCAGCTTCACCTGTGGAGGAAAGCGAAGAGGTTGCGGGGGAGGTGGGACTGTTCGGCTCTTCCTGGGCTTGTGCCAAGAAGACAAAACAAGAAATAAATATGCAAATAGAAGCAATTTTGCCCACCCTCACTTTTCGGAAAAAGCAGAATGAAGATGAACTGGACCAAGATCCGTTTTGCCTCGGAGGTTTAGTTCCGATAAGAGCCCTATGTCCAAGAGTATTTCGTTGATTATTATGGGTCTTCTATTCTCGTCTCAGTCTTGGGCGTTCGATCGAATTCTTTGTGATGGATCGCTGCAAAACTGGAGCGTGCACAATGATCTGAGCAATAAGAAAGCTTCGGTCTTAAACGGGATAGACCATTCTGTTTTGCTTGAGAAAAAGAAATCAGAAATCTTAGTGGTTCGGGACAGGGGCGGTCGGCAAATAGCCTCTGTTCTTCCGTGGAATGGGGTGACCTTCCTGCCTGGAAAAACCGCCAGCAAAGCCAAGTATAAATTTGATTTCAAATCGGACGATTACAGCTGGTTCACTGTGGATATTTCGGAACCTCATTCTAAAATCAAACGTTCGCTTTCATGTCGTATGACGTTTTAGTCTAGGCCGACTCTTCTTCCAAGGCGGCTTTAATGCTGGTCATACTTGAATATATGTCAGAGCGTTCTTGGGATTCAAAGAAGTTTAATTTTTCCCGTAGATGACCTTTCCAAAGTCTTTTGACCCAAAAGTGGGTGGTCTGATTTTGAAAATGCCGTTTGGGTTCTTTTTCGAACAACACGACGGCGCATTCGTAATTCATTTTTCGAACGGGTTCCTGAATGAGAGAGGCCCCGAGTCGTCGACACATCTGATCGACTTTTAAATCAATTCTTGGAGTCCCCAAGACCGCATGAGCCGGTGATTGATCCATGTATTGAAGACCCAAGCCTGTTAGAATCTCGGCCCAAGGAATGTCGCGATACTTTCGGCGCCATGAAAGTGCCACCGTGAAATACTCCATGGTCATCAGGCGTGTGCAATTCTTGGCTTTCAGCATTTGCACGGTGGATTCTTCGAGATGGTTTACATATGGATGACGTAGGTGTGATGTTAGATTGAGATCGAAGACCGTAAACAGATTGAAACCAACGACTTCGCTTTTATAGCGAATGACGCCCGCAGAATGACAGCGAAAAAAATCAGAGAAATCAAGATGACCGCCAGCTTGGGAAACGACAGAGCCAAATGTCTGCTCCCACATTTCGAACACGCAGTTCAGGATCTCTCGTTTAGTTTCACAAACATGATGGAGCGGAAGAATATCGTAATGGAAGTCTTGCATGTCCCTAAGAATCTAGCAGTTGACATATTTTTCAGAGTCCAAATTCATGATTTTGGACATTCTTAATTCAAAGTCGAGGGAAACATGTGTTGCCTGACATTCAATTTGAGAGCGGAGGTGGAAGCCTCCGCCTTGAAGCTAGGCCAAAGACTTCATATCGATAACGAAGCGATATTTAACGTCGCTCTTGATCATGCGCTCGTAGGCCTCATTAATTTTTTGAATTGGAATCATTTCAATGTCTGAAACAATATTGTGTTCAGCGCAGAAATCCAACATTTCTTGGGTCTCGGCAATTCCGCCAATCAAAGATCCACCTAATTTGCGGCGACCCATGATCAAATTACCTGCATAAAGCTCTGGCGGCTTGTCTGGAAGGCCAACCAAAACCATATTGCCGTCTCTGTGAAGAAGGCTGATATAAAGATTGTAATCATGAGGGGCTGAAACAGTGTCGATAATGAAATCAAAACTGTTTGCGTGAGTTTTCATCTGCTCAAGATTCTTTGAGATCACAACTTCGTGGGCGCCAAGACGTTTTGCATCTTCGACTTTGGAAGCTGAAGTAGTGAAGACCACAACGTTCGCGCCCATGGCGTTTGCCAGCTTGACGGCCATATGACCCAAGCCACCCAACCCCACAACGCCAACTTTCTGTCCTTTGGAAACTTTCCAATGTCTAAGAGGAGAATAAGTTGTGATGCCTGCGCAAAGTAGAGGAGCGACTGCCGCTAAGTTTAGTTTTGGAGAAATCTTTAGACAGAATTCTTCTCGCGTCACAATTGAATCAGAGTAGCCTCCGTAAGTTGGAGTCTTGCCATCTTTTTCTTTGCTGTTGTAGGTGCCAACAAAGCCGTTCTCACAATACTGCTCAAGACCCTCTTTGCAAGAGCGACACTCTAAGCAAGAATCCACCATGCAGCCAACTCCCGCGAGGTCGCCGACTTTGAATTTTTTTACTTTTGGGCCAACGGCAAGAACTTTGCCAACAATCTCGTGGCCAGGAACCATCGGAAAGGCCCCGTGACCCCACTCATCACGCACTTGATGAACGTCTGAGTGACAAACGCCGCAATATTGAATTTCGATATGAACGTCGTTGTCTCGAAGTTCGCGACGTTCGAATTGGAAGGGTGCAAGGGGTGCCTTCGGTGCCGGAGCGGCAAAGCCTTTTGTTTTAAACATGGAAACCTCTCTTTTGAGAATTTTGAAGCTTGAGTATAAACGGGAACTACTCCCAGAGAAAGTATGTGAATTAACAATGAACGTGGCGTTAAATGATTGTTAGTTTGGGCTCCTTAGCGGCATCTTTTTCACAAAGAGGTGGCGTAATTCTTCAGCTTTGAATAAGCTTCCGCCCATGAACAAAATTAAGGTCAGCCACATTCTGGTGGAAAAAGAATTTGAAGCGCAAGATTTGCTTCGCGCACTGTCTGAAGGAAAGTCTTTTGAAGACTTGGCAATGAAATACTCAAAATGTCCCTCTGCAAAAGCAGGTGGAGATCTTGGGGAGATCAGTCCTTCACGTCTTGATGAGGATTTTGCAGACGCCGCCTTGGCATTGAAAACTGGAGAGACCTCACAAAAGCCGGTTCGCACACGATTTGGCTATCATTTGATAAAACGTATTGCCTAGAATGCCGACAGTTCGAAAGACATTGCCGATCAGGACTTTTACATTCTAAAAAATATTAAATTTCATATGTGAGCCAACCGAAAACTTTCTTAGTCGGAGGTTCTCTATGGTTGCTACAAAAATCACGCAGTATTTTTTAATGACGTGTATGTCTCTTGCGGTAGCGGCCTGTGGCCCGGGGAACAGTCTTTCCGCGATTGATGAATCAGGCAACGAGTCTGCTTCTGTGGTAACGCCCAACCCACAGACTCCGAGTTCTCAACTGCCAGACACTGGAAATACTGGGGCGTCGGAAGCTCCTGTTTATTCGCAAAAGATGGTTTTAAATCAAGCGATGACAGTTCGTTTTGAAGCTGCCGGAGTGCTTGAGAATAAAGCCGAAATCCCGGCAGGGGCTGAGATTGAGGTTCCTAATGACTACTCTACAAAAAATTTAGATTACCGCGACTCGAATGGATCCTTGGTTCGCTCAAGTACGGGTTTCATCTATCCAATAAAAGTTGTTTCAGTTCCTTCGCAATTTCAGGCGCAGTTTCCGCCGACAAAAATTGATCAGTTGAATAAAGTTTCCGGGGGTCTTTTTATCTTTGCATCAGTTGTCGGAAACATTCAGGGGGTTTCTGGCAACTTCGCGGTGCTCACGGCGGCAAGTCCTGGTGCAGGGTTTCTGAAGAACTACAGCGCCAGTGGGAAGCCTAAGTTCAGCTATACTAAATCTGCCACCAAAAGGTTTTCAGCACGCATCAACAAGGGTGTGAGTGTTCAGTCTTTGTCAGCTGCTGATTCTCAGAAATGGCAGAAAATTTATGCCGAACTAAAAAAAACCGTGGATCGCACGGTTGCAACGCCGAAGTCTTATTTGATGATTGATTCCGCCATAGCAAAGAAATGGTCTTTGGATTATGAAAAAACGGGTGTCATTGCGACGAATGGAGCGTGGTCTATCGCAGTCACGCAAACAGCTGTTCGTCATGGCTTTTCGAATGTCCCTTGTGCTGAGTTTCAATCTGAAATTTTGCGAGAAGCCTATCAACGTGCTGGATATCGCGTGAGTGATGATTTCAATTCAGCAAACGGCAATCAACTGATTTGGTCGAATACGGCAGCCGTGGTGAATTTCTCTAATGCCCTTTACAAAGCGGGTTGGATTCCTTGGGACTCGACGGTCTACAAACCAATGACAGGTGCAATATTGATGAATGGTTCCGGCGTTTCTCCCGGTCATACTTATATAGCGGCCAGTAATGATGGCTTGTTCATCGTCGACAACGGAGCTCCACAAGGCCGCGATCTGCGCAAAACATCGCAATCCATTATCGAGATGATGTACCAAACCGGGGTGTTCTTCCTTCCTCCAGGAATCAATCCGCCAGTTTGGTAACAGCTTTAGGCTTGCGCAAAGTGATGATGTTTCCCAGGAAACACAAAATCACACCCACGACTATATAGGGAGTCCATTTAAAGCCCTCAAAAAAACTGGAAAGAGTCAGGGCGATAACCGGGGAAAGGACGCTGGTGTAAGCGGCTTTTTCCGCGCCAATTCGGCCTGCCAATGTCAGATAGGCGCCGAAGGCAATCACGGATCCAAACAAGGAAAGATAGAGAAGTGCACCTAAAAATTTCCCAGTCATGGGGATAGCCAGATTTTCCTGAAGAGCCAGTGCAGTGAAGAGAGTGAAGATACTCCCGTAAAGCATTCCATAGGTGTTGGTGATGACCACCGGAATTCCTTTGCGATAGTTTTTTTGGGATATCATATTTCCCATAGAGGCCGACAGGGTCGCGATAAAGCTTAAGAGAAGACCCCAGACGGTTTTTGAACTGGAGTCAAAATGAAGGATCTCATTGGCGAAAAGAAAGAAGAGGCCGGCCCCTCCTAAAACAGATCCAAGAATGACATTTTTAGTGATGGGCTTTCCGAAGAAATACCACATGCCGAACATGTTGTAGTAAATCAAAGTTGTGAATGCGATAGCCGTCATTCCAGAGCTGACCATCGTTTCAGAGAGATAGGTGAGCATATAGTTCACCGAGAACAGTAAGACCCCTTGTCCGATAAATAACAGATGATCCTTTTTACCATAACGGAGATCTTTTTTCGTCAGAGCACAGAAAGCCAAAAGCAAGACAGCACTTAAAAGAAAACGCCAGAAGACTGAAGTGATCGGAGAGGCTCCATCGACCTGAAAGGTGATGACTAACCAAGTTGATCCCCAGATGAGAGTGCAGATCGTGTAGAGAATTAAGTTCATTCGATGAATCTAACACTCAATAAGAGAAGGCCGTATAAAAAAAAGCACCTGTTTTACGAGGTGCTTTTTGAGAATTACTTGCTTTTGAGAACACCTGGCACCTTTTCCGAGAAAGAAGCAGGCACCTTTAAGGATTAGTCTTCGTCATCCTCGTAGTCGTCATCTTCATCTTCGTCGTCTTCATCGTCCTCATCATCTTCGTCTTCATCTTCATCGTAGTCTTCATCAGCTTCGATGCGAACAAGCCAGCCCTCTTCATAAGGGTCTTCCATGATAATAGAAGGATCTTCGACAACTTGAGTGTTGATTTCGACAACTGTGCCTTCAACCGGAGAGTAGATATCCAAAGGACCGTCGTCAGTTTCAATAGTTCCAATGACTGCTTCAGCGTCAACTTTTTCGTGTTCTGCTGGAAGCTCTACGGAATTGATGGATTCAAAATCCTCAAGAGCATCTTCATTGATACCAATCGTGATAATTCCGTCCTCTTGGCGAAACCACATATGGCCTAAATAATTTTTTACGTCTTCTGATCCCATTTACTCTCCAAAGTTGTCTTGTCTAAACTCCGAATTCACCGGAGTAGGGGCAATGTCTAGCAATCGTAATACATGTGGAACTCATAGGGAACTGGTCTTTGTTGTACAGGTCGAACTTCTTTGTCGATTTTGTACTGGACCCAGGTCTCGATAAGATCTTCAGAGAAAACATCGCCTTTTTTCAAGAAGCTGCAGTTCGCCATCAGGTGGTTCAAAGATTCTTCCAAAGTTCCTGGAACTGAAGGAATCGCCGCCGCTTCTTGAGGTGGAAGACCGTAGATGTCTTTATCTAGCGGGTCGCCGGGGTGAATTTTATTAATAATTCCATCCAAGCCCGCCATCAAAATAGCCGCCTCAGCCATATAAATATTTGCCGCAGGATCTGGAGTGCGGAACTCAATACGTTTTGCCTTTGGATTCGGCCCAGAGTTTGGAATTCTCATCGCAGCAGAGCGGTTTTTAAAGCTGTAAGCCAATTTTGTCGGGGCCTCAAAACCAGGAACCAAGCGCTTGTAAGAATTTGTTGTCGGATTGATGATGCCACACAAAGCAGGGGCGTGTTTCAAAACACCACCGATATAGTAAAGCGCCATTTCAGAAAGGCCCGCATACTTGTTGCCGGCGAAAAGATTTTTTCCATCTTTCCACAAAGACATATGAATATGCATTCCTGATCCGTTATCACCGAACAATGGCTTCGGCATAAAGGTCGCTGTTTTGCCATGACGTTTTGACACGTTCTTAACGATGTATTTGAACCACATCATTTTGTCGCCCATGTTCAAAGCGGTATCATATTGGAAATTGATTTCACATTGTCCCGCGGAAGCAACTTCGTGGTGATGGCGCTCAACGCGCATTCCGCATTTTTCCATCTCAAGGCAAATTTCAGAGCGGATGTCTTGCAGAGTATCTGTTGGCAAGCCCGGGAAGTAACCTTCTTTAGGACGAATTTTATAGCCCAGGTTGTTGCCGCCTTCATCGCGACCGGTATTCCAAGCGGCCTCATCGCTGTCAACCATGTAGAAACCAGAGTTGTTTGTTTGTTCATAGCGAACGTCATCAAAAATAAAGAACTCTGCTTCCGGTCCGAAGTAAGCCGTGTCAGCAATGCCTGTTGATTGCATATAGGCGATGGCTTTTTTCACGATTTGACGAGGGTCGCGGTTGTAGGCTTGAAGAGTTTCCGGCAAGCACACATCGCAGATCAAAGACAAAGTCGGAGTTTCCATGAAAGGATCCATCATTGCCGTTGTCGGATCTGGCTTGATGATCATGTCGGATTCTTCGATGCCCTTCCAACCACGAATAGAGCTTCCGTCGAAGCCATAACCGTTTTCGAAGGCTTCTTCTTCGAGTTGGTGAAGAGGTATCGTTAGATGTTGCCATGTTCCGATCAAATCACAAAATTTGAGGTCAACCATCTTAGCGCCTTTTTCGTGCGCAAACTTCAGAACTTCTTTAGCGTTCATATCGCCATCTCCTTGGGAAAATCTTTTTCAACCGATCCGGCAGCGCCGAAGGGTGGGTAAATGTTATAAAGCTTCTTCATCTCTTTCGCCGGTACGAATACGCAGAGCTGATTCCACTGGAATCACAAATATTTTTCCGTCTCCGATTTTTCCCGTGTGTGCTGTTTTGCGAATGGCTTCCACGGCACTGTCGATCAATGCGTCGGGAAGAACCACTTCCAGTTTTATTTTTGGGAGAAAGTCGACGACGTACTCTGCACCTTTGTAAACTTCAGTGCGACCTTTTTGGCGGCCAAAGCCGCGAACTTCAGAGACAGTGACACCTTCTACGCCGACTTCCGCGAGGGCATCGACGACATCATCAAGTTTGAAGGGTTTGATTATCGCCTCAATTTTTTTCATCAGGTCCAACGTTCTGAAAAGCACCAACATTATGTACGACTTTGATGAGGATAACAAAGCGCTTAAAGAAAGCAAAAAATCTGTAAATGAATTTTATTTATTTAATTCCCCTTAACGCAAAACAGTAAGTACCACCAAACTGGTGAAAAACGAAATTTTGCAGAAATTGCTCCGATTCATGTGTTGCGGAGGTGTGTGGTTTTTGGTACACACGTGCCTCTTTTAGGGAAAAACCTATTTGTTGTCTGACCGGGGGGGATAATGACTACAACACGTTTTTTCATCTATGGCTCGTTGACCGAGGGGATGATTCATTACGCTAAGATCCAGAACTTCGTGGAATCATTAGCTTTTGCCAGAATTAAAGGTACTGCATATCGTTTGAAAGTGGGCTTTCCAGCTCTCGTCAAAGGTGGCAGTGATTTGGTTCCGGGACAGCTTGTGGAGCTCAAAGGTTCGGAACTTTTGAAGGCTTTGTTGGATGAATTTTATGGCTACAGCCAGATGGATCCGGACAAGAGCCTCTACTCTAGAGAAGAAGTGGACGTTTACGTTGAGGGTTCGTCGGAGCCCATCAAAGCTTGGACGTACTTCTTGAACCCATTGAAACTTCCTGTTAACGCTTCTGTAATTCCTGGTGGTGATTGGAGAAGGTCGATTGAAGAGCAACCTGCTTTGACTTCCAAACTGACTGAGAAGCAAATGACTTATATTCAAAGACTGGGACGTTCTTCTGGCCGAGAGATTGTTCCGATCGATTTGACTCTTTATCGTGAGTTGATGAACCTAGAGCTCATCATTGATAAAGGTCGTCGTTTAGCTCTTTCTAAACTTGGCCAAGAGGTTTTTAGACATCTTGCCTAATTCACAGCCCAACTCACAACCAAACTCGCAGAAGCTTTTCCGCATTGTCTTGATTGAGCCCGAGATTCCCCAGAATACTGGAAATATCGGGCGCACTTGTGTTGCCACCAACTGCGAGCTGCACATTGTGGGAAAGATGGGCTTCGAGATCAATGATACGAACTTAAAGCGCGCGGGTCTGGACTACTGGCCCCATCTGACCTGGCATCGCCACGCCACTTTTGAAGACTGGTGGAGCAAGGTCGAAGATCCTTCACGCGCCTGGTTCTTCACGACGAAAACAAAACGCACCTATTTCGAGCCTAAATATCAGCCGGGTGACTGGTTGGTGTTTGGAAAAGAAACCAAGGGACTTGATCCCGATTTACTTGCTAAATTTCCTCAGCAAACAGTGACCATTCCCATGGTCGGCGAGGGCGCACGCAGTTTAAATCTTGCGACCAGCGTGGCGATTGCGGCCTATGAAGGCCTTCGTCAGATGCGTTACTAATTAAGTATCAGGGAGATAAAATTCTTTTTATCTCCTCCTCGGCTTTCATTCCGTCGGCAAACCCAATTTCGATCAGTTGCTGGCAAAAAGAACCATCAAATAGTAAATAACTGACCAATTCGCTGGACTCACTCAGACTGCCAAAACCGCTGAGAAGATAGCGAATCAGACGCGGCATCTCGCCACTTCTTTGGATCGCCAATTTAGAAAAATCAACTGACGGAGATATCCACAAGCAGTCTACTTCGCGGACGGAAAGGCTTTTCTTTTGAAAATCCGAAAGTAAAGCCAAGTGACTGTTAGTTTGAGTGATGCGCTGGATATCTGCCTCCAAGCCATCCATCATGACCGAGTGGAAAATGACGTTGATAAGTCGGGCCAGGCTCGGTGGCGCACCACTTTCTGAGTGGTGATAGGTGTACCAAGTATCGGTCTTGCGACGTACACCTACTGCAACCAGCCTTCGGGCTCCTAAGTAGATTGCGGGGGCGCAAGGTGATTGGTTCCTAATGCAGCCATCTCCATAATAGCGATTGTCGATTTTGACTGGCGGAAAAAACATGGGGATGGCGGAAGAGGCCATCACATGATCCACGCTGAGAATGGCTTTCTCTCCTCGATGCATGGGGCGATCCCAGGGGTTTGCCAAAGGATGCGCTTGAAAGAAAGTTTTTGAAGAGATGCTGTCATAGTCGAGAGTGGAAATGGCTAGCGCCTGAAGGTTTCCATAATCGATTTTTCGCTGAATGTTCTCGAAATGACAGGCTTGCGTTAGAAGACTGCGCAGAGGGGTTGTTGAGAAAATCGACCGAGCAGTTGAAGGAGCTTTCTTAAGACTTGGAAATGAAAAATCAGCAACCCAATCAAAACTACCTCTCGAGAGGGTGAGTAGGTCAGCATAAAAAACGGAATCGGTGGTGATTTCGCTCCAAAGTTTGGTCAGGCGACTCGTTGCTTTTTGGAAATTTCCAGGAAATCCAGCGACGATGGCCGCATTGATAGAGCCGGCACTGACTCCTGAATAAATCAGAAATGGATTTTCCAATCCGTTGCGCATAGCGACCTCGGAAATCGCTGAGAGGACACCTGCTTGATAGGCTCCGCGAGCACCGCCGCCAGAGAGGACGAGTCCAATACTGTCCATGTTGAGTTTCCCCTTGTGGCTTCATTATAAAATTCATTCTTGCGCGCCGTGAAGAAGAGGAATCGACCTTCGTTCTAAATACATGCGTCGATGATGGTCCAAGGGCCTTTAGTCTAGGTGTGCCTTTTCAGAGTTAAAATGTGTCAAGTGCTTGCAGGCACTATCGTTTTAAGGCTATCCTCTTGTCCTATGGTAACACAGATTCTTACAAAAATTTTCGGTACGAAGCACGATCGTGAAATGAAAAAGATCCAACCTTTGGTGGATCAAATCAACGCCCTAGAGCCTCAAATGAAAGCTCTCTCGGACGATCAGCTTAAAGCAAAGACCCCAGAGTTTCAGGAACGTCTGAAAAAAGGCGAAACTGTTGACGACATCTTACCTGAGGCTTTTGCCGTTTGTCGTGAGGCTGCTGTTCGCTGTTTGGGTATGCGCCATTATGACGTTCAATTGATCGGTGGTATCGTTCTTAATCGCGGCAGTATTGCAGAGATGAGAACGGGTGAAGGTAAAACCTTGGTTGCCACCTTGGCCGTTTACCTAAATGCATTGACGGGTAAAGGCGTCCACGTTGTGACAGTGAATGACTACCTGGTTCGTCGTGACTCTGAGGAAATGGGTCGCTTGTACGGATGGTTGGGTTTGACAACAGGGATTATCGTCCACGGTTTGACCGACCAAGAACGTAAAACCATGTATGCGTGTGACATCACTTATTGCACGAACAATGAATTGGGCTTCGACTATCTTCGCGACAACATGAAGTTCGATTTGAATGATTACGTTCAACGTGGTCATAACTTCGCGATCGTGGATGAGTGTGACTCTATCTTGGTCGACGAAGCACGTACTCCGCTGATCATTTCTGGTCCTGCAGAAGCTTCTACAGAAAAATATCAAATCGTGAATGCCATCATCCCGCACTTGAAGCGCGATGTTCATTTTACGATGGAAGAAAAATCCAAAACCGCTTCATTGACTGAAGAGGGTAACGCGAAAGTTGAAGAACTTTTGGGCGTGGGCAATCTTTACGATCCACAAAACATTGAACTTCTTCACCACGTTTATCAGGGTTTGAAGGCTCATCATCTTTATCGTCTTGACGTGGAATACATGATCAAAGATGGCGAAATCGTCATCGTCGACGAATTTACAGGTCGTTTGATGCCGGGTCGTCGTTGGAGTGATGGTCTTCACCAGGCGATTGAAGCAAAAGAGAATGTAGAAGTGAAGAGCGAGAATCAAACTCTTGCGACGATTACTTTCCAAAACTACTTCCTGATGTACAACAAGCTTTCTGGTATGACAGGAACTGCTGATACAGAAGCTGTTGAGTTCCAAAAGATCTATAAACTTGCAGTTAATGTGATTCCGACAAATAAGCCGATTAAACGTATCGACCAGGAAGACGTGGTTTATAAATCGGAAAAAGCAAAGTTCAAAGCAATCACAGCGGATATCAAAGAAAGAAGCACCAAAGGTCAGCCGATTCTTGTGGGTACTGCTTCTATTGAGAAATCAGAAGCTTTGAGCAAATTCCTTCGCAACGAAGGTATCAAGCATGAAGTTTTGAATGCCAAACACCATGAACGTGAGGCTGAAATTATCGCCCAGGCAGGTCGTAAAGGTGCGGTGACTATCGCTACCAATATGGCGGGTCGTGGTACTGACATCAAATTGGGCGGTAACGCCGAAATGTTGGCAAAAACGTTAACTGGCTCTGAAGCGGGACCTGAATACGAAGAGGCTTTGCTAAAAGTAAAAAGCCAAGTTGAGAAAGAACGCGCCGAAGTTGTTTCAGTGGGCGGTCTTTATATCGTAGGTACTGAAAGACATGAATCTCGTCGTATTGACAATCAGCTTCGTGGTCGTTCAGGTCGTCAAGGTGACCCGGGTGAGTCTCGCTTCTTCCTTTCTTTGGAAGACAACTTGATGAGAATCTTCAATGGTGAGCGCATCCAGAAAATCATGGAAATGTTGAACATCCCTGAAGATGAGCCAATCACAGCGAAAATGGTGACGAACGCAGTGGAAGGCGCTCAACGTAAAGTTGAGGGGCATCAGTTCGACATTCGTAAGAACTTGATGGACTACGATACGGTTATGAACAATCAACGTAACGTAATCTATGGAATGCGTCGTCGCGTTCTTGAAGGTCAAGAGATCGAGCGCACAGTCCTTGATATGTTGGGTGATGTTGTTTCTAACATGCTTGACACTTATGCTCCAGAAAACGGCCGTAAGGAAGATTGGAGTCTTGAGGGTTTGAACAACTCATTGACTCAAACTTTCGGATTCAAATTGGATCTTGAAAATATGGCGGTGAACTCTGACACGGTTCTGGAAGCCGTGAAAACAGGTGTTAGAGAGATTTACGAAAAGCAAAAATCTTCGATGGGACCATTCTTTGAGCAAGTTCAAAAGATGATCCTTCTTCAGTCTATCGACAATCATTGGAAAATGCATTTGGCGGTGGTTGATAAACTTAAAGAAAGTATCGGTTTGCGCGGTTATGCTCAAAAAGATCCTTTGATTGAGTATAAAAAAGAAGCCTTCTTGGCGTTCGAAAAATTGAACAACACGATCAAAAGCGATGCGATTGAGAAAATCATGCGTGTGCAATTGGTTGCTCAACAAACTGAGGAAGAAGTTCTTGAAAGTCTTCGTCCTGAAGAAGCAGATTTGGATGAACTCGACTATTCGTCTCCGACAGAGGCTGATATCGGGCATTCATTGGAAACTGCGAATGCTGAACCACCAAAACGTAAAATGACCTTCCAAAGCGGCCCAGCGCATGATGATCGCGTGATGAATCGCGAAGATCGTCGTCGTATGGAAAAGCAAGGCAAAGGAAAGAGATAATTGATCCCCTGTCCGAGTTGCCACAAACCGGTCGAGATTCTGGATAAGCATGTAGGGACTCTATTCACGTGTCCCCACTGCAATGCAGTTTACTTTATCGATTTTAGCGGGCAGCCGGAAATGGCCAATCACGAAGCTGAAGTAGAAGCCCCAGCAGAGGTCTCTTCAGCTTACGAATCTTCCGCTCAAGACTATTCTGCTTCTCAAGATTTCAATGCGGGCTACAACAATGAAGTTGGCAGCCAAACGCAGACAAACTATTCCAGCGAACAAGCCCCTGAGCAGAGTTTTCAAGCAGAGCAAAACTACGGCACTGATGGCAATTATCAAACCGATCAAGGGGAGGCGATTGAACCTACCGCTGAGGTTGGTTACTCGCCTGACCAAAACTATTCCTCTGAACAAAGTTACGAGTCGCAAGGCGAAGTTTCCCAGGATTCTGCTTATAGTGAAGCTGTGCAAGAGCCTGTTTTTGAAGAGACTCCTTTTGATTTCAACAGAACTTTAGATCAAGCCCCAGCACAAGCACCGCCGCCAGTCAGCGTTTCGGACAGTTCCGATTTTTCTGATGTGACCGACTTCGCGAATGCAGACACAGCGGCCGGTCCTATAACTTATGTTGTGGTGATTGATGGTATTGAATCCAGTCATCTGTTGTATCAGTTGAAGGAAGCCATGACCGACTCACGTTTTGGTTGGGATGTGGCGGAGCTATTAACGACAGTGGGTGGAGGGCGCCTTGTATTGCCGGGCTTAACTCCGGCTAAAGCATCTGTCCTAATCAACCGAATTAAATACCTGCCTTTTAAAATTTCTTGGAGGCAAGATGTTCTTTCAAGTTCCTAAATTTTTGATGATGTTTTTGACAGCTCTTGCGGTCAACGTCGCGTCTGCGAATGAAGGCGGGCACGGTGGTGGAGAAGCCAAAGAGGCTAAAGAAGGCGAAGCTGGTAAGGAAGAAAAGAAGGAAGTGAAGTCTGCCGAGGACAGTTTTTCTGTTGTGCAGGCGCGAGTTCAGGCTTTGGAAGCCAAAGTTCATTCGGGCCAAGAAGAGCTTGAAAAACTCATCGTCGAAAAACAACACACATCAGATTCCAAGCAAGTCGCTGAGATCGTGAAGCAGATGTTGGGCATTCACAAAGAACTTCAAAAAAACCTGAAAGAGTACGACCAGCAGCGGGCTTTATTGAAATATCGCTATCCTGAAAAAGGGCTGACTGAGAAGCGCGAGTATGAGCGCATTGATGTTAAGTCGATTGAGGATATGGAAACGCAAATGAGTCTAACGACCTCAGTAAATCACACCCTGAAGAAGGTGCGTAGCCAGTACGAGACTGCTGAAGAAGCCAAGGCCAATGCGGAAAAAAGATCTGAGGGTGGAAGTGGTAAAAAGTCTTCCAAGCCGGCAGGGGCAAGCCTGACGGAGCCTGTGATTCTTAAGAAGTAGGCAGGTCTGCACTGCGGCTTCGCCGACGGGCCTACGCTTCGGCTTCGCCGACGGGCCTACGCTTCGGCTTCGCCGACTGGCTTACACTTCGGCTTCGCCGAAGTAGTTGACACTGTTCCCGCACAATAAATCTTTTTGTTCATGCTTTTGACAGGTTCTGTGGTTCTGTGTTTCGATCTGACACAGGATATTTGAGTCTTCTTTCTTGGGTCTCGGGAAACTGATATCTTCTTTTAACGGGGGAACTATGTTTCGACATTGGGCTATTTCTGTAGTGCAAATGATGCCTATGGTATTGGTGGCGATGCTTTCGACGGGGTGCCAGACTTCAATGGTTCGGCAGTTCGAGGAAGTGAAGCCCGGCATGGAGAAAGCTCAAGTTCTCGCTTTGATGGGCAGCCCTAATCAAACTCAGCGCTCCCATGGGAAAGATCGCTGGTTCTATAATTTCTACGAAAGCAAAATTCGCTTCCAAAAAGAAGTTCAGTTCTTTGAAGGCAACGCCATTTATGTTGGTGAAGTTTGGCAGGCACCTGTCAGTCAATCGGCAGCCGCGGCAGATGCGAAGAATGCCCAACAGGATAAGTTGATCGACGAACAAATCGCCAAAGATATCGAAACCCATCGCCGCGACTATGAAGGTTATGAGGCGAAGACCAAAGGCGAAGACAAGGTTCGATACGTTCCGCAGTTTGAACCGATTCGTTAGCGAATATCCTCGATCTCAATCTCTTGCCCCAGTACCGAGCGAATCTCGCTCGGGTTGACTTCCAAATTATCCCCTTGTCGCTGACCCAAGAGTTTCAAGTCTGTGACTTTCCATTGAGCATTGTCAGAACTTTCGAAATTGATCGCGGTGGCTTCGATGTGATTTTGGTCGGCGCTGATGCTGCAAGGGCTTTCGAGGATCTTCGTTGAGTTGTTTGAGTCCAGGGTCAGTTGAATCTGTGGATAGCGGTCGCAGGCGAAGACTTTATTTCCGCGGTCATCTTTTACAAAGAAAACACCCAGAGTCAGGTTGATAGAGTCTTTGAACTTTGTCGCATGCACGTCACGCAGGAGTTGGTATTTAAAAGTTTTCTTAAGTTCTGCAAGAGAAAGATGTGAAAGATCCATTCCGGCGACATCGGAGGTGGTCGTGGAACTGTATTCATTGACGGATGCAATGCCGCGATTTTGGATGCGAGTTTCAAGGGATGATTGCTTAATTGCGCCGACCATGACGGTAGTGATCGGGGCGATAACAAGAAGTGCTGCCACTCCCTTCATCTTCCAGGAGAGCTTTAGTTTTCTCGCCTCTTTCATAGGGCCTCCATCCCAATTAGTTTACACCAGGTGAGAGGCTTGATGCGAAAAAAACTCACAAGCCTCCCGGACTTTGGCCTAATCTCAGATGGAAATTCTCGGAATGAGACAGCTGCTAACTAAGCAAGCTCCTGCAGTTTGCGTTTGAGGATTTTCCCGCTGTCGCCCTTAGGAAGAGCATCGAGGAATATAAAGTGTTTTGGAATTTTGAACTTCGCAAGGTTCTGAAGGCAATGATCCAACAGGTGTTGGGTCAGTACAGACTCGTGCTGGCGGACAATAAAGGCTTTGCCGACTTCGCCCCATTTTTCATCGGGAACACCAATGACCGCCACTTCCAGAACTCCAGGGCAGGCGCGCAGGACTTGCTCAAGCTCTACGGGATAAACGTTTTCTCCGCCGGAGATGAACATTTCCTTTTTGCGACCGACAACATAGTAGTAACCTTCAGAGTCACGACGTACGAGGTCCCCCGTGTAGAGCCAGCCGTCTTTGATGGTCTCTTTGGTCGCCTTCTCGTTGTGCCAATAGCCTTGCATGCACGCAGGTCCTTTTAAGACCAGCTCGCCGATCTCATCCGCACCCAACTCGTGACCCTCATTGTCGACGACCTTTGCCTCGACATAAAAATTGGGAAACCCGATGGAGCCAATTTTGCGAAGAGCATCTTCTTCATTCAAAGAAAACACACTCGGTCCAAATTCAGTCAGGCCATAACCTTGGCGAATCGGAATCCCTTTTTTGTCCCAAACTTTGATAAGTTCGATGGGCATCGGTTCACCACCAACGATGGAGTAGCGAATGCTTGAAAGATCGCTTTTCGCAAAGAGCGGTGAGCGCACCATCATATCCATCGTTGTAGGGACGCCGAAAAGAATCGTCGCTTTTTCTTTTTCAGACAGCAAGAGAATCTGCTCGGCATCGAATTTCTTTAGAATCACAACTTTAGCGCCGCGGTGGATGAAGGGCGTTGTTAGCACGTTCCATCCGCCAGTGTGGAAGAAGGGCAAGAAACTGACCGTGCAATCCGTCTGTGAAATATTCAGTCGGAAGGTTGTGTTGATTGAATTCCAAAAGATCATCTTGTGAGTAAGAATGGCGCCTTTTGGAGATCCGGTTGTGCCTGAAGTGTAAAGAATCATCACTGGATCTGTCTCTTCAGGAACAAAAGGATAAACTTCGGCAGAGGCTTTCAGGATCTCTTCAGCAAAACTGTGCGGGCCTTGCAGAAGAAGCTTTTCCGCTTTAACTGAAGTTGGGAGTTTTTCAAGAATGCCAATAAAAGCTTCTTGGCAAATCACTAATTTGGGCGCGGAATCCGTGATGATGTGATCCACCTCGCGCTGAGTGAGGCGGAAATTCACTGGAACCATGATGGCGCCCAGCCTTTGCAGAGCAAAGAACAAAATCACATATTCAAGTTCATTGGTGGCAAGAACCGCAACGCGGTCCCCTTTGCTGATACCGAAAGTTCCGCGCAAATATTGGCTGCCACGATTGGCCATCTCAAAAAGTTGAGCATAGGATAGTTCACGGCCGGTCTCGCCATCTTTAATAGCGATATTCTTCGGAGAGTAAAGATCCCATTTTTTTAGCCAATCAAGTTCTATACTAGCAGTCATAGCCCCATTCCAATGCAAGCGCGGCCATGGACATACCACCACCAGAGCCCAACATAAATACCAAATCACCTTTTTTCATTTTCTTCTGTTGAGCGGCGTCGGCCAGAGCCATACCAATTGATGCAGAACCTGTATAGCCGAAGCGGTCCATGATGTAATGGGCGCGGTCGCGAGGAAGCTCGAGTTTATCAAGAGTTTCGTAGATGCTTTGAACATTAAACTGCGTGATGAAGAAGTGATTGATGTCGCTGGCCTTCTTTTGGAGGCGATCCAAAAGGACATTCGTCAAACGAGGCCAATGAATGCCATTGGTTTCAGGTGGAATGCGCTTAGGGAAGGCAAGCAGATGTTGTTTGTTTTCGACCACCATGTGAGAAACAGGCTGGGCTGTGCCGCCGGCATAGATACCCATGTAGTCGTGATATTGGCCATCCGTGTACATTTGGCTGTCGATGAAGCCGGAGTTATCTTTGGAAGGTTGAATTACGACGGCTCCCGCGCCGTCGGCAAACAACGATGCAATTTTGTAATCATCAAAATTCAGATATTTGCTCATGCCGTATGCGCCAACGACCAAAATATTTTTATATTTTGCATCGGCCGCGATGTACTTCGTTGCAATATCGCAACCTACGACAAAGCCCGCACATGCAGAATTGATGTCGTAGGTTCCTGCATTTACCGCCCCCATGCGGTAGGCGACAACAGAGGCTGTTGAAGGAGAAAGATAGTCAGGTGTATCCGTGGATACAACAATCAGATCGAGGTCTTTAGCTGTAATCCCTGCCGTTTTCATAGCTTGTTCGGCAGCGGGGATGATAAGATCTGAAGTGCGTTGATCTTGGCTCATCCATCTGCGTTCTTTAATGTTTCGGCTTTGTTCTAAGAAAGTTCCGATGTCTTTTTTATAGAGATCATTGAAGTATTGGTTCGTCACCACTTTCTCTGGTGCGTACATTCCTGTCCCAACAATAACTGCGCGTCTCATAAATTTCCTTCCGTGATATTTGCCATCTACAAAATATTTTCGCGTCTTTTGCAAGAACTAAAAAATAGTGCTTTCACTCTATACTCCGAGCGAAAAAGTCCGATTTGCATTGACGAGCAAGGGTGTAGTTGGGGTACGACATTGTGCATGAACAATATTAATTTTAATTTCAAAAATAAAAATGCAGTCGTTACTGGTGGAGCCTCTGGTATCGGTTTTCAAATCACTCTTAGCTTTTTGGAAGCAGGCGGAAATGTTTCTGTTTGGGATTATTCTGAACAAGCATTGCAAACCGCGAAAGATGCTTTTGCAAAATACGCTTCGCAAATTCACTTTGCCCAAGTCAATGTTGGCGATCGTGATTCAGTTGCGAAAGCGGCAGCTTCTTTGCCATGGGCTGTGGATATCCTTGTGAATAACGCTGGTATCACTCGTGATAAATCTTTTGCCAAAATGGGTGCGGATGAGTGGGATGCTGTTATCTCTACAAATTTGACTGGCCTATTCAACGTAACGAAGTCTTTGTTAGAAAAATTTAATTCAGCATCAAATCAAAAGCGTATCATTAGCATTTCCTCTGTTGTTGGTTTGTATGGAAACTTCGGTCAGCTAAATTATGCTGCGGCGAAATCCGGTGTTATCGGTATGACAAAAACTTGGGGTAAAGAGTTGGGTCGCAAAGGCTTTACAGCGAACGCTATTGCTCCAGGATTCATTGCAACGGCGATGACGAAGGCAATGCCGAAGGAAGTTATCGACAGTATGGCTGCGAAAGTGCCTGTGGCTCGTTTGGGTGAAGTTGAAGTTATTGCTAACGCAGTTTTGTTCTTGGCAAGCGAACAGGCTTCCTATATCAACGGCGCAACTTTGAGTGTCGATGGTGGAATTGTTCTTTAATTGATTATTTGGGATCACATCTAGAAGAAGCATCCAAGGCTTGTAACTCAGAAGTTCTTCTTAAAAGGGGATTTTTATGAAGGTTTTAGTTTCCGTTCTTGCGATTTTAGTTTCTTTTAGCGTTTCGGCGGCGACGAACTCTGTGAAGGGTTTCGTTGCCATTAATCCACAGCGCAGCTTGTATGTGGATTACGTAGCGCCAAAAGCAGGAATGCCGACAGTGGTGTTGTTGAATGGTCTTACTTACAGCACTCTTCAATGGGATCAATTTGTTGAACCTCTGGTTAAAAAAGGGGTGGGTGTTCTTCGCTATGATCCGATCGGCATGGGGCAGACGCTTTTAAAATATGCGCCGATTTTTTCTGTCATTCCAATTCAGGATCAAGTGAAAGACCTGGAGGCTTTGCTTCAGGTGATGAATATCAAAGCTCCTTACAATTTAGCGGGACTGTCTTATGGTGGCGGTATGGCTGCGGGCTTTGCGGCAGTTTACCCGGATAAAGTGAATAAGGTGATCATGATGTCACCGTTCACTCGTCCCTTGGACGGCCAGGATAATTGGATCAGGTCGCAGATCTGGGCGACTCGTCAAATGTATCCGTATAATAAATATTCTGATGATGAATTGTACGATTACTTCCTTCATCAAATTGTCTACGCAACTTATCCAAGTGCAGAGCCGATCGTTTTGGAAAATCCATTTAAACTTGAGGCGGTCTTTCGCATGGCGCAGGGAATCCGTCACTTCAACTCAGAAGTGGTTGCCGACAAAATCCCGCAAGGTGCTTTGCATTTGATGGTGGCTCGTCAGGATCAGTATATTCCGGCAAATGTCCTTGAAGAGTACTGGAATAAAGTTCCTCAGGCCTCTCGGGCGAGTCGTTTGTTCGTGAACGGTTCTGAGCATAAGATGGTTGAGGCTGTTCCTGAATTTGCTGCAGCCTGGGTTTATAAAATTCTAATGAATGATCCGGCGATCTCTGGCGGTCGAACTTTTGAAGGATATCCTTTGCGTGGGGAAGCGTGCCCTGTTGATAACGGTGCGACTTTGAAGGTGGTGGAGTAATGGTTCATTTTGAAGTCATCGAAAACGTAGTGCCTGAAAATGTTTTATTCGTTCACGGAAATCTTGCTTCAAATCGCTGGTGGTATCCGGCGCAAGAGGTTTGGAAAAAACAGGCGGAAGGCAAAAACTTTAAAGGCGCGCTAATTTTTGCAGAGTTTCGCGGATGCGGAAAGTCACCGGCTCCTGCGGATGCCAGTGAAGTGAACATGCACACTTTTGCAAAGGACTTTATTTCTTTGGTTAAAAAGCTAAATCGCGGTCCCGTTCATGTTGTTGGACACTCCACCGGGGGGTTGATAGCGGCGTTAATGTTGGCCAAGGAGCCGAGTCTTTTTAAAAAGGCGGTTCTGCTGGACCCCGTGGGGGCGCAAGGAGTGACCTTCGACAGATCTATGATTGCGGCTTTTGAACAAATGAAGGTTGATAAAAATCTGACGGCTGTCGTGATTGGCTCTACGATTCATAATAATAATGCAGAGGCGGAATTCTTTAAAAACGTTATCGTTGAAGACGCCTTCCATGCCGTTAAATCGGTGGGACATTGGGTCCTTGAAGCCCTTGATGGACTTGATGTTCGTGAAGAATTGGGTGCGGTTTCTCATGACGTTTTGGTTCTACATGGGGAGCATGATCAACTTTTGCCGAAGGCTGATTCTGAAGCCATGGCGAAGCTCTTTTCGCGAGGAAAATTTCAGATTATTGAAGGACAGGGGCATTGCGCGAACGTGGAGTCTCCGGAAAAGTTCGTAAGCATCACTCAAAGTTTCTTATTCTAAATCGGGCTCCGGCTTTACCGGAGTCGTTTGATCTTAAATTATTTTGCGCCGCAATAAGAGTATCTCGTCGAGGTGAGGTGTAATTTGTTGCGGTCCCTAGCGTTTTCCGGTACTTATCGAACATTATTACAATACTGTGACAAAACTATTTTGCATCCCCTTGGGAGTGTCAGCCTATGTCTGAAAATAGAGATCATTATAATCGTGGTGGATTGCTTGCGTTTGGCTTTACTATGGTCTTCGTATTTGCATTCTTCTTCTATATCGTTGTTGTTAATAAGGGCGTTGATCTAGGAGAAAACGTTGTTGATCCTACGACAATCAAAGCTGATGCGGGTCCTGCATTTGACATCACGACAGTGAAAGAACCTTGGGTTTCTTCTCCTGAATTGGTTACCTACGGCAAAAAAGTCTTCATGACGAACTGTGCGATGTGCCACGGTAATGAAGGAAAAGGCGACGGAGCTGCGGGACAGGCTTTGAATCCAAAGCCACGTAACTTCGTTGAAGGTAAATGGACTCAAGGCGAAGGTATCATCGCCCATTTCAAAGTTTTGCAACACGGTATTGCTGGTTCTTCTATGGCGGCTTATGCGCACTTTAAGCCAGCTGATCGTTGGGCCGTTCTTCAGTTCATCGAATCTATCACGAATAACAAATCAAAAGACGATCCTGCTAAAGTTGCTGAGTTTGCGAAAACTGCACAGTAATTAGGAAGTTAGAAATGTTTGAAATCAAGCTTGTTTTGAAAACAAAAACAAAGGGAACGGCTCTGTCTCACTCTGGCTTCGCCAGAGTAGTTATAGCAGCCGTTTTTTTCGTTCTGTGTTCGGTAACAGCTTCTCAAGCATACAATGGCCCCGAAGCGGGCATGGCTGCCGGTGATAAGGCGCCAGAGCTTAAAGACATCGGAATCGATGAAAAGCTCGGTAAAAAAATCAATCTGAATACAACTTTTAAAGATGAGTACGGCAAAGAAGTCACTTTGGGTTCTTACTTTGATGGCAAACACCCGGTGATTATTTCACCTGTGTATTTTGCTTGCCCAGGTCTTTGCAACTTCCATCTCAACGGTTTGACTGATGCTCTTAAGCTTATGGATAAAGACTGGAGTGTCGGCAAGAAGTACAAAATCTTGTCTGTGAGTTTCGATTCAAAAGAAACTTCAGATCTTGCTGCTAAGAAAAAAGAAACTTACATGAAGCTTTATGATCGCCCAGATGCTGATAAATCTTGGCATTTCCTCACTGGCGATGAAGCCTCTGTGAAGACGATCACTTCAGAACTTGGATTCAAATTCAGATGGGATGAAGCTCAAAAGGAATGGGCCCACGCTTCGGCGGCGGTCGTGATTTCTCCTGATGGCACAATCTCGCGTTACCTTCCTGGGATCATGTTTCAACCTCAGGATATCAAAATCGCATTGAATGAAGCGACGGAAGGGAAAATCGGAACCTTCGTCGACAGTTTAGTGCTCTATTGTTTTAAGTATGACCCACATCAGAGCAAATTTGTGCTCGCCGCAGTTCAGGTAATGAAAATGGGCGGAGCATTGATGGTTCTGTTGATGGTTTTATGGTTATTGCCAGTTTATATCCGCTCGCGCAGAGCGAAGAACAAATCGGCGGGGAGATAAAGGTACATGATGTGGTTTAATTTAGCGAAGGCCCAATCCTTCATGCCAACAGAAGGGACCGAGATTGCCAAGCAGGTGGACAATCTTTATGGTTTCTTGCTGATTACAAGTTTCATCGCCTGCTTGCTCGTTATCGGCGGTATGATTTATTTCGCTTATAAATATAAGCGTAAATCTGCAAACGATAAAACAGCATACATTTCTCACAGCACAGCTTTGGAGTTCTTGTGGTCATTCATTCCACTTGTAATCTTCCTCGGTGTATTTGCTTGGGGTTGGTACATTTACCACGGCATGAGAACTATGCCGAAAGATGCTCTTGAGATTAATGTCCTTGGTAAACAATGGGCTTGGGAAATCGAATACAAAAACGGTTTCAAAGCAGTTAATGAAGTTGTTGTGCCAATCAATACGGACGTGAAACTTCTTTTGACGTCTCAAGATGTGATCCACTCATTCTTCGTTCCAAGCTTCCGTATTAAACAAGATGCGGTGCCAGGTCGTTACACAGCCTTGTGGTTTAAAGCTACGAAGTTGGGTGAGTTCCATATCTTCTGTGCTGAATATTGCGGAACTTCACATTCAGGAATGATCGGTAAGTTGCGTGTTGTAACTCAAGATGAGTTCAACAAGTACCTAGAAGAAGGACAAGAAGAAGGACAACTTCCTTTGGCTAAACGTGGTGAAAAGCTTTTTGCTTTGAAAGCCTGCGCATCTTGCCACTCTGTCGACAATCCAGCGGTTAAAGTAGGTCCATCATTGTTCCAAGTATTTGGGCATGAAGTGGTGTTGGAAGATGGTTCAAAAGTTGCGGCTGATGAAAACTACATCCGTGAGTCCATTCTTCAGCCGAATGCTAAGATCGTAAAAGGCTTCCCTCACGGGGTGATGCCAACGTTCCAAGGTCAAATTAACGAGAACGAGCTTAACGCACTTGTCGAGTACGTTAAAAGCTTGAGCGGAAAATAAGGAGTGCAGCTCATGGGAAATACATCAGCTCACGGCGAAAACTATTTGAATCATGAAAAAGGCCTCTGGTCTTGGTTAACGACTGTTGACCATAAACGTATCGGTCTTATGTACATGATCACTGTTATGACATTCTTCTTCATCGGCGGGATCATGGCCCTCCTCCTTCGTTTGGAGCTTTTTGCGCCAAACACGGTTCAGGGTGTGGGACAAGTTTTGAAGAACGGTGACATCTATAATCAAGTGCTGACTTATCACGGTGCGATCATGGTCTTCATGGTTATCGTTCCTGGTATTCCGGCAATCTTGGGTAACTTCTTCCTTCCGATCCATTTGGGTGCGAAGGACGTGGCTTTCCCTAAGATCAATCTTTTGAGCTGGTACTGCTTTATGGCAGGTGCGGCTTTGGCGATTGCAACTTTTTTCACTCACAAAATTGATACGGGTTGGACGTTCTACACTCCTTATTCTATCCGTACTGGAACAGCGACTGTTTTGATGGTTCTTGGAGCCTTCATCATGGGGATGTCTTCAGTATTGACGGGTTTGAACTTCATCGTAACAGTTCACAAATTGAGAGCGCCTGGCATGACAATGCACAGAATGCCTTTGTTTGTTTGGGCTCTTTACTCTACAGCGATTTTGCAAATGCTAGCGACGCCAGTTTTGGCGATCACTTTGTTGTTGCTTGCCGCTGAGAAAATCTTCGGTGTGGGTATCTTCGATCCAGCACTTGGCGGAGACCCGGTTCTGTTCCAACATTTCTTCTGGTTCTACTCGCATCCAGCGGTTTACATCATGATCCTTCCAGCGATGGGTATCGTGTCTGAGTTGATTTCGACGTTCTCTCGTAAAGTGATCTTCGGTTACACTGCAATTGCATACTCTTCTTTGGGTATCGCAGCGGTATCGTTCTTCGTTTGGGGACATCACATGTTCGTATCTGGTCAATCAGCTACGGCAGGTATCATCTTCTCATTCATCACGATGCTTGTGGGTGTTCCAACAGCGATCAAGATGTTCAACTGGGTAGCGACTTTGTACAAAGGTTCTATCAGCTTTGAATCTCCGATGTTGTACGCTCTAGGTTTCTTGTTCTTGTTCGCGATCGGTGGTGTGACTGGTATCATGCTTGCTGTTCTTCCAATCGACGTTCATTTCCATGACACTTACTTCGTGGTAGCGCATTTCCATTACGTGATGGTGGGCGGTACTTTGATGGCTTTGATGGGTGGCTTCTATTACTGGTTCCCGAAAATGTTCGGAAAGATGTTCAACGAGTCTTTGGCTCGCTTGTCTTTCGTGTTCATCTTCATCGGTTTCAACGTGACGTTCTTCCCTCAATTCGTATTGGGCGCGATGGGTATGCCACGTCGTTATTTCGACTACATCCCAGCTTACGAAAACTTGAATAAGATTTCGACTGTAGGTTCTTGGTTGATCCTTACTGGTTTCTTGATTGGTCTATACACGATCGTTCAAGGTATCAGAAAAGGTGAAAAAGCTCCGATGAATCCTTGGGGAGCTAAAACTTTGGAATGGCAGACATCTTCTCCACCTCCTCACTTTAACTTTGACGTTGAACCAGTAGTAACTGCGGGGCCTTATGAGTACAGATAATACACACGGCGGAACTCACACTGCTCACGTGTCTCATCACTTTAAAGATGCGACACAAGAGTATGATAGCGGTAAGCAAGGTATTTGGTTGTTCATGGTAACTGAGATCCTGATGTTCGGGGCTATCTTGGTTGGTTATGGAATCTTCCACGTTCTTTATCCTGCGATGTTTGCTGAAGGCGCGAAAGAGCTTGATTGGAAATTGGGTTTCATCAATACGCTTGTGTTGATCTTCTCTTCTTTCACAATGGCGATTTCAATCCAGTTGATTCAGCGTAATAAAACAAAGCAAGCGGCGATCGCTTTAGCGACGACGATTCTTTGTGGTGCGATCTTCATGGTGATCAAATACTTCGAATGGACTCATAAATTCCATTTGGGTTTCTATCCTGGTCGTTACTTGGATCTTGCTAAGACCGGCGCAGAGCACGCAAACCTTGGTATGTACTTCGGTTTCTACTTCTGCATGACGGGTCTTCATGGTCTTCACGTGTTGATCGGTATGGGCTTGATCGCTTGGTTGTTGATCAGAACGATTCGCGGAGATTTCCACTCTCAATACTGGATCCCAGTTGAGGGTGTTGGTATCTTCTGGCATATCGTCGACTTGATCTGGATCTTCCTATTCCCTCTTCTTTATTTGGTGGGTTAATCATGGCAAGCAATAACGAACACAAACACGATCCAAACGTTCTTCATCCACATATCTCTCCAACTTCAATGTACTTGAAAGTTGCAGCAGCATTGTTTGCGTTGACGATTTTGACAGTGGTTGCACATCACTTCCACGTTCAATTGGGTGCCTTTGCTGGTCCAATCGCATTCGGGATCGCGGCAGTAAAAGCGACTCTGGTTTTGTTGTACTTCATGCATTTGAAGGACGACAACAACATGAACCGTGCGATTTTTGCTTCTGGTTTCTTCTTCCTGGTAGTTCTTTTGCTCTTTAGCGTGATCGATATTGCGACTCGCGTTGTAGAGACAAGTCCACTTTAAGATCGTGTTAAAGCTATTCGCGGATCTTACTAAGTTTGGCATAGTCGTTTTCTCAGTCCTTGCGGGATTGGCCGGCTATGCCACCGGTTTTCAAATCGAGCATTCCTTTGACTGGAAAATCTTTCTTGAAACATTGCTTGGGATTTATTTCCTAAGCTCGGGTTCATTGGCCTTGAACCAAGTTCAAGACTGGAAGATCGATTTGAAAATGCCAAGAACTGCGAAACGTCCGATTCCATCTGGCAAAATCAAGCCTGCCGCTGCTGGAATTTTATCCGTCGCTTTTATCGTTGTGGGTCTTCAGTTGCTGTTTACTATCGAACCGGTAGCTGGGTGGGTAGGACTTGTTTGTGTGTTGTTCTACAACGGTCCATACACTCTTTATCTTAAAAGACAGTGGGCCTACGGTGCAGTTCCGGGTGCATTTCCTGGAGCATTACCGGTAACAATTGGTTATGCAGCCGCTAACCCAGACATCTTCAACTCAGAATCGTTGTACTTATTCTTGATTATGTTCTTGTGGCAGATGCCACACTTCTGGGTTTTGGCTATTCGCTATAAGGATGACTACGCAGCAGGTGGAATTCCGGTTTTGCCAGTGGCTAAGGGTATCGACAAAACTTTGTATCAAATTGCCATGTACACATTTGCTTATGTCGGTGTTGCTTTAGCAGCTCCACTCTTCGTTCATGCAAGTTGGTTGTACGTATTGCTTACGATGCCTTTCGTTTTCAAAGTTCTTCAAGAACTGTATCGCTACAATAAATCAAAGGGCACAGAGCGCTTTTTGGCTTTCTTCATGTGGCTTAATGTCAGCATGCTTATCTTCATTGTCATCCCAGTGATCGACAAATGGAACTTCCTCTTCATATCTTCCAACTAGTCGGGCGATGAAAAAGGCCCCGCTGACTGCGTTGTCGGCCTTTTTCCTTCTCTCCGACGTGGCGCTGCCACGCCTGCGTTTCGCGACGGTCTACACTCCGGCTCCGCCGGAGTAAATTCCTCACCAAATCCCCGCATCAAACCAAAATCAGTTCTTTGCTCTTAACTCTTCGGGGGTGTCTATTTGGCGGCTGAAGTGGGCCTTTTGGAAGAATTCGTTTTTGTGGCAGTTTTCGTAGATTTTCATGACTGTTGGGTATTTTGAGAGATCTACGTGGAAGCGTTGGCAAGTGATGACTTGTGGGTAGACATAGAGATCGGCCATGGTGATTTTGTCGCCGAAGCAGTATGTGCCTGAGAATTCAGGGAGAGTTTTTTCCAGGGCTTCCAGTCCTTGAGTTACCCATTTTTGCACCCATTGGTCTTTTTGTTCTTGGGTGAAGCCCAAAGTTTCGCCCAAGTATTGGGTGATCTTTAGATTCCCATACGGATGCATTGAGGAATTTACGATTTCACAAACCTGGCGTATGCGGGCCTTTAGATATGGATCTGCGGGAAAGAGCGATGGAGCCGGTGCGATTTCTTCAAGGTATTCCAAGATCGCAGCGGAGTCGGGCATTACTTTGCCATTGTGAACGAGTGTTGGAAGGCCGCCCAAAGGATTGAGTTTGCGATACTCTGGAGAGTGTTGTTCGCCCTTTAACAAATTGATGGGTTTGTATTCGAAGTCCAAACCTTTGATGTGTAAAGCTGCGCGAACGCGGAAGGAAGTGGAACTTCGAAAATAGTTGTAAAGTACCATTGAGGCCATATACTTACTCCTGTTGAGAGCCATTTCATTCTTGTTTCATTTTCCAGTCAAAGGACTTTTCTATGCCTAGTAGATTTATCTTTTCACTGCGCTTTTCCAGTAAAGTCTTTGTGAAATTATTAAAGCTGTCTATTGCCATGATCTTTTTCATGACGTTATTCCGCATGAATTTATTTTTCCTGAATGTTTATTATGTTCTTCCGGAGTTGAATCCGGGCGAGATCATGCAGTCGTTTATCGCGGGTCTTCGTTTTGATATTCTGGTCTTTGGCTTCCTTTTTATTCCGATCTATTTTTTGGTGTTGCTGCAGGCTACTTTGGAAAAGTGGCCGCCGAATTTCTTCTTCGTCTATAAAACTTATTTTGGCCTTGCTTGGATTGCGATTTGCTCTTTGACCTTTGTCGACTTTTTCTTTTTTGCCCACCATGGAAAGCGCATGCGCTTTGCTGAGTATTCAGGTTGGTCACCTGAGGTTACTTTTGAACAGGCTCAAACATTGCCAATCAATCAATGGATTGTTTTCACGGTCATTTCCATCGTTCTTCTTGTGCTTGGTCACATGTTGATCAAGTCTTTGAAGTTTGGGGAGTGGAAAGATGAGTATTCACCGCATCCCGCCCGTCGCGGTGAGGTGCTATTGAGGATTCTGATTCCATTAATTTTGATAGTCCTGGCTGCCCGCGGATCTGTGATGCCTCATCACCTCGCGTTGGAACACAGCGAAGTATCAAATAGCAAAGAGCTGAACGAAATGGCTCTGAATGCCGTATGGTGTTTTGATAAATAATAAAAAATATGAAAGACTGATCCCTTAGGAGGACGTTTAATGAAAAAGCTGGCTTTATCAGTTTTGTTGACCTTTGGACTTATCTCTTCAGCGGCGCTTGCGGATGCTGACTATGGACTCGAAGTGGGTGTGCGCTCGCAATCCGGGGACGCCGATGGAACGGGTTCAACAACAACATCAAAAACGGCAATTCAATTCGGTGGTATTGTTCATTATCCTATTTCTGGTGGTTGGTATATCCGCTCCGGGATGCTCTATACTCAACGCCCTTTGGTTGTAAAAACCGGCGGAAGCACTGTTGATAATAAAGTATCGATGAACTATCTCGATGTCCCAGTGGCAGTCATGTATAAGTTTGAAGATTATGCTGGAATTTTCGGGGGCGTTTCCCTGGGGATGAACTTGGATAAATCTTGTGATGCTCCCAACTGCGTAGTGACCGATGTGAAGACTCCGATTTTGCCATTTATCTTTGGTGCGAGCTTTAAATTTGCTCCACAACTTGGGGCGACCATTTATTTTGAAAGCTATGGTGATACCGTGGCGAAATCTCCACCAGACAATTTGAAAAACTACCGTGCTGTTGGCGCAAACTTGTTGATCACTTTTTAATTAGGATTTTTCGTGAAATTAGGATCTTTGAAATCAAACGTCAGCCTTGACGGTGAATTGTGTGTAGTTAGCCGTGATTTGAAAACAGCAGTGAAGGTTCCGCAAATTTCCGCAAATCTTCGCGAGGCCATGGAAAAATGGGGCGAGAAGGAATCGGCCCTTCAAAAAGTTTATAATGAGCTGAATGAAGGAAAAGCTTCGGGTGCTTTCGCCGTGAAAGAAGAAGAGTTCCATTCCGCATTGCCAAGAACTTGGTTATTTGCTGATGGTTCTGCTTTCATTTATCACATTAAGCTTGTGCGCATGGCTCGTAAAGCGGCACTTCCTGAGACTTTGACGACAGTTCCTTTGATGTATCAAGGGGAGTGTGGTCAATTCTTGGCTCCTACCGAAGATATTCCACAAAGAGATCCAGCACATGGCACCGACTTCGAAGGAGAAGTGGGTGTGATCACTGACTTCGTTCCTATGGGTGTAACTCCGGAACAGGCTTTAAAACATATTAAGCTATTTGTTTTGATCAATGACGTTTCGTTGCGTGGACTTATTCCTGAGGAGCTTGCGGGTGGTTTTGGATTCTTCCAAAGTAAACCGGCTTCGGCCCTTTCACCATTTGCGGTGACGGCGGATGAATTGGGTTCTTCGTTTAAAGACGGCCGCGTTCAGTTGCCTTTACAGGTTTCTTATAACGGGAATTTCTTCGGTAAAGCGAATGCGGGGGCGATGCACTTTCATTTCGGCCAATTGATTTCGCATGCAGCGAAGACTCGCAACCTGGCAGCAGGGTCGTTGATTGGCAGCGGAACTGTTTCGAATGAAGATCATGCCATGGGTTCTAGCTGTCTGGCGGAAGTTCGAATGATTGAAACTATTGAAACCGGTGCTGCTAAAACGCCATTCATGAAGGCCGGCGACACGGTGGAAATGAAGATGTTCAATGAAAAAGGCGAAAATGTTTTCGGCCGTATCATGCAAAAAGTAAAATCAGTTCAATAGAGCTGTTCGACCAGATTTGAAATAAAAAAAGAGAAGGCACGATGCCTTCTCTTTTTTTACTCTAAGATTTTTGAAAAATTAAAGAGCTTCGATAACACCACACAAGATGCGTGGGCCTGAATTTCCTGCAGGTTGAGATTTCAAATCATCTTTACCTTGGTGAACAACAACTGACTTGCCTACGATGCCATGAGGGCCCGCACCCAAATCAACGCCTTCAATTGTGATTGACGTATTCACTTTACCTTTTCTGTCAGCAGTCACATTGCCCATATCGCCAGCGTGACTTTCGTGACCTGGAGATCCGTGTTTCATTTGAGATGGGTTGAAGTGGCCACCTGCAGAAGCGAAATCCTTCCCAGAGCAATCACCTACTTCGTGGATATGAAATCCATGAGGACCAGGTTTAAGCCCTTCCAGCATCACATCAAGTTTCATTTTTCCGGCACCTTCGTCGGTGAAGTGGATCATGCCTTTTTGTTTTGTACCTTTAGCTGCTTTCAACACTGCTTGTGCTTTTGTAGGTGCTGGTGGAGGTGGTGGAGGAGTAGGTTGTGCGGTTTCAACCGGTTTTTGAGCACAGGCTCCAAGAGCAAGAGTCATAAGAACTGCAGTAGCGATTTTTTTCATGTCATCTCCTGTTGTTACTCCGACTTGGTCAGAGCAATTATGATTGTTTCATGAAAAATATCTTACAAGTCTAAACAGGAATGTCACTACTGATTTGAAATATTGCGGAGAATCTCGACTGACAATAGTGTAATGAAATAGAACCAAAGTACAGCGCGTCCCATTCTGACTTTTGTGAAAAGAGTAGGTCTTGTGGTGAGTGTTGTCATATCACCTCCCTTGTAGTGTCTAGTATCTCATCAGCCAAAGTATAAGAGCCAATTGATAATATCGAACAGAGCTATAGATTTTGATTATTAGACTCGTGTTATTGAGCATTAAGGCGAATGTACCATCCTCTGCAGAGTTGATTTGTAGCCGTAGAGCATAAAGAGATGACACTGTTCCCCTGGGGCGGGGAAGCTTAAAGGGCAACAAGGAGTTTCCCGTGTTAAGCTTTCTCGCTTTTATTTTTCTTTCGACTTCTTATTCCCAAGAGAAAATTCAAATTAAGAACTTCACGCCTCAAGGGACGGTGAAGTCCGTTTCGCAGGTTCGCATCGAATTTGCAAAACCGATGGTAAAGTTGGGAGAGTTCAGTCTGGAAGCTCCGGCGCAGAGTGCTTGTTTTAAAGAAGGACAAGGTCGCTGGGTGGATACTCGCAATTGGGTGTTTGATTTCACGAAGCCATTGAAGGGTGGAGTCCTTTGCGACGTGAAAGTTCATGGACAGAGCTATCAATTCAATACCGGTGGACCTCATATTGAAAATACATTTCCGCGTTTGTATCAACCCATTGATGCAGATCAAAACTTTGTTGTGATTCTTGATTCGCCAATTAGAAAAGAATCTTTGTCCGGTGCCTACTTTGTGATGGAAGGCCTCGGGGATCAAATTCCCGTGATCCAAGTGGAAGGCAGTGAAGCAGAGCAAGTCAAAGAAGCGGCGAAGCACCAGTATCAGTATGAAAAAGAGAACTTCGATGGAAACTGGATTGTCATAAAAGCTAAAAGAAGTTTTCCCGCTGGTGCAAAGGTGACCTTGGTTTGGTCGAAGGCCGTACAATCTTCCTCGGGCATGAGTTCCAAGGAGGATGAAACTTTTGAGTACACAGTGCAGGAGGCATTTAAAGCAGAATTTAATTGCAACCGCGAAGCTCCAGGTAAACCGTGTGTGCCACTTTTGCCGATGACAATTTCTTTTACAGCACCAATTTCTGTAAAAGATGTGAAGCGAATGTATCTTGAATCTGCCAATGGAAAAAAGATCGCGCCCTTGTTGAATGAGAATGATGCCGATAGTGATTTCAAAAGCTATGTCGAGTTCAAGGGACCATTTCCTGAAAAAGTGCAGATGAAATTAATGATACCCGGAGACATTAAAGATGATCAAGGCAGAGCTTTGACCAACAAGGGCCAGTTCCCTTTGATTGTCAAAACCGGAGACAACCCAGCACTTCTCAAATTTGCTGCTAACTTCGGAATTATCGAGGCGGACCCTTCTGCCGCCGTAGCGGTGACTTTACGTCGGGTTGAGAAGAATGTGCAGACCAAGTATGCCGGGTGGACGGGGCAATGGAAAGCCGCGAACTTTAAAGACATCATTCAAGCCTTGAGCGATTTGGAACGGGAGCCCTCTGGCGCTCAGCCTTTTAAGTCGTGGGGAAACGCTCCATTGACGAAGATCCAAGTGAATAAGCCGCTGGTTGCAACTGACACGGAGGTAGTTGGTATTCCTTTGAAAGGCTCTGGATTCTACGTGCTGGAAATGGCCAGTCCCTTGCTGGGTCAACGTCTTTTGGATAAAAAAGCTCCTTACTATGTTCGAACTGCCGCTTTGGTTACGAAAATGGCAGTCCATTTAAAATTCAATCAGGATCAGATCTGGGTTTGGGTTACTGATCTTAAGACGGCGCAGTCTGTTCCGGGCGCTATGGTTTCATTCTATGATGTTAAGGGCGACAGAATTGCTCAGGCGACCAGTGATGCTCAAGGCCTTGCTCATGTGAAGTTAGGCAAATCGATAGATTCCCTGCCTCGTCGCGAAGGTAGCAATTATTACGAAGGCTTCTTCGCAGTGGCGGAAAAGGGCGATGACTTTTCGTTCACTCATTCATCCTGGGATCGGGGTGTTGAATCCTGGAGATTCCAACGGTCGATGGGAAATCGTTTAGAACGGTTGGTGGGGCATGCCGTCTTGGATCGCACGCTATTGAAACCGGAAGAAACAATGTCTGCGAAAGTGTTCTTAAGAAAGCCGAATGAAGCAGGACTTAGTCTGCCGGATCTTAAAGAATGGCCAACGCACTTGAATATCGCTCATGAGTCGGGCTTGCAGACATTTAAAATTCCTTTGCAATGGAATAAGAAGAAGGGCACCGCCAGTTTAAAGTGGAATATTCCTGCTGGGGCGAAGTTAGGCCGATGGATTTTGAATCTTGAAAGAAAGGACCCGGATCTTTTTGTTTCAGTTGGGGATGTCCGTGTTGAAAACTTCCGTGTGCCACTTTTACAAGTGCAAGTTCAAGCGGCCACTTCCAACTTTATTCAACAGCCTGCGATTCCCGTGCAAATTTCCGCAAACTATTTCTCAGGAGGGCCAGCAAGCAAGCTGCCTATGAAGGTTCGTTGGAGTGTCGAGCCAAGCAGCTTCAATATTCAAGACGATGAATTGCAAGATTACTCGTTTGCGAATGGGGCAGTGAAGGAAGGTTTGTTCCGATCCGGAGAAGAGGAAACAGCACGTCCGATTCCGCAAAGTGGCAGCCAGGAAATCACCTTGGACAAAACTGGTGGTCAGAAAGTTGAATTGAATAAAATAAAGTATGCGATGGCGCCTCAGCGCCTCCATGTGGAAGCTGAATATAAGGATCCGAACGGAGAAATTCAAAGCTCGGTTCGTGCCTTCAACTTGTGGCCGTCGTCGTTAGTTTTGGGAATCAAATCTAAATCTTGGTCGGCAACTAAAGATAAAGTTGAATTTCAAATCGCCGCTTTGGATTTACAACAACGTCCTGTCAAAGGTCAGGCGGTCAGTATTTCCCTTTATACCAGCCGTTATTATTCACACCGCAAACGCTTGGTGGGGGGATTTTATTCCTATGATTCATTCCAAGAGGTAAAAAAAATCGGGGAGCTTTGCAAGGGCGTCACAGATGCGAAGGGCGAATTTACCTGTGTCGGAAAATCCTCATATGCGGGATCTGTGATCGCTGTTGCTTCGGCAACCGATTCGCAAGGGCGCCAGGCTCAAGCCAATGTCCACCAATGGATTGTTTCTAAGGAGGAACAGCAATGGTTTGGACCTGATGACAATGATCGGGCCGATCTTATTCCTTTTAAGAAAAACTATGAACCTGGCGAAACGGCCGAGTTCCAGTTGCGAACGCCCTTCCCTCAAGCCCGTGTTTTGGTGACCGTGGAGCGTGAATCAGTTCTTTATTCTGAAGTTGTCGAGGTCAACAGCAGCAAGCCAGTCATTCGCATACCTATTAAAAAAGAGTATGCACCAAACGTAGTGGTGTCCGCATTTGCTATTCGCGGCCGACTTGGCGATCCCAAACCAACGGCCTTGGTCGATCTTGGCAAGCCCGCATTCAAGCTCGGGATGAGTGAGATCAAAGTTGGCTGGAAAGAAAACACCCTGAAGGTTTCAGTTAGTTCTGATAAGAAAAATTATAAAGCTCGAGACACCGCGAAAGTTCAAGTCACAGTTACGGATGCACAGGGGCGTCCGGCCTCTGCCGGCGAAGTTGCACTGGTGGCTGTAGATGAGGGATTGTTAGAACTTCGTGATAACAGTTCTTGGGATATTTTGACTGCGATGATGCAAATGCATCAGCATCTAGTGAAGACAGCCACTGCGCAGACTTTGGTGATCGGGAAAAGACATTTTGGTTTGAAGGCATTGCCAATTGGGGGAGATGGGCGCGGCGGACTTCGTAGAGAGCTCTTTGATACGCTTCTGTATTGGAACCCCAATGTCACTCTCAATAAAGACGGCAAAGCGACCGTTGAAGTGAAGTTGAATGACTCAACGACAAGTTTCCGCATTGTGGCCATCGCCCAGCAAAAGGCCGATCAATTCGGCACGGGTTGGACTTCGATTCAGTCTTCGCAGGACTTGATGATTCTGCCTGGGATTGCCAGCGTCGCTCGAGATGGAGATGACTTCAATGCGGGCTTCACTGTTCGAAATGCCACAAATGAAACCAAAGAAGTGAATGTACAATTGGTGACAGTCCCTACAGTTCCAGGACTTTCCCACAAGAAGATTCGCCTTGAAGGCGGAGCTTCCCAGGAAGTGTTTTGGAATATTAAAACCCCTTCTGCTGAAAAGATTGATTACGTCCTGACGGCTCGTGATGCTCAAGGGAAATTTCTGGATGAGATTAAGAAGTCTCAAAAAATTCTTCCGCTTCGTCAGACGCGAATTTATCAAAGTGAATTTGGTCAATGGCCTGAATTTAAGCAAATTGCCGTTCAAGAGCCTGCAGGTGCGGAATCGGGGCAAAGCTCTGTCATTGTCGAAGCAGCTTCCGCCTTGGGAGATTCCAGTTCCGGTGTGAAGGAATTCTGGAAAAACTATCAGTATACTTGCTTGGAACAGCAGATTTCCAGAGCGGTCAGTTTGAATGACAAAGCCCTGTGGAAAAAGATCGACGAAAAACTGGGATCATATATTGATGACCGCGGTCTTCTAAAGTTCTTCCCGGGTGGTTCGAGCAATGAGGGCAGTGTGGCATTGACCGCCTATGTGGTCAGCCTTGCGCATGAGGCGGGATTTGAGATCAGTGACGATCACGAAGTTCGCTTGTTAGAGGCTTTAACCAACTATTCCGAGGGAAGATTGAGGGAGAGCTCGGCAAGTGGGCGTGTTGATGAAGTGATTAAGAAGATCTCGGTTTTTGAAGCTTTGTCTCGCCACAGACGCTTGAATATTGATCTGTTGAGCACTGTCAGCTTTCAAGGAAGTCAGTGGCCTTTAAATACTTTGGTAGAGTGGTACGAGATTCTGCTCTGGGAGAAAAAAGTTCCAGGCAGAGAGCAGAAACTAGCGGAAATTGAAAATCTTCTGCGCAATAAATTTTATTTCTCTTCTCGAAAGATGCTCCTTAAAGACGAGAATCTGGACGTCATGCCTTGGCTGATGCGCGATGCAGATGGTGCCTCTTTGCGTTTGTTATTGGCTGTTTTGAATGAGCCGCAATGGAAGACTGATCTGCCGCGGATGATTCAGGGATCTTTGGCTCGGCAACATGACGGGGCTTGGATGTTAACCACCGCCAATGCTTGGGGTCGGTTGGCGACGAAAAAATTCGACGAGGTATTTCAGAATGAAAAAGTAACAGGTGCTTTCAAAGCTTCTTTGGATTCAGTTGAGAAAGAGGCGAAATGGTCCCAAGCATCAGTCAACTTGGAACTACCCTGGAAGAAGAGCGAGAAAATGGTGCGCCTCGAACAGAAAGGAACTGGTAAACCTTGGATCACAGTTTCTGCCAAAGCGGCTTTGCCAATCACCAAACCCACCTTTGCCGGTTTCACAGTGGAGAAAGAAATTTCCGCCGTTGAACAAAAGGTCAAGGGTCAATGGAGTGTCGGAGATACAGCCAAAATTCAATTGAAGGTGAAATCACAAGCTCCGCAAACATGGGTGGTGATTGAAGATCCAATCCCTGCAGGTTCGACGGTCTTGACAGCAAGTTGGGCGACGGCAGTGGAAAGAAAGGCCGAATTGATTCGTTTCTATCAGGCTTGGTTCCCAACAGAATCCCAAACCCTGGAGTATACGGTGCGCTTCAATCAGGCAGGCACTTACAAGCTTCCGGCTTCGCGTATTGAGGCGATGTACAGTCCGGACATGTTCGCAGAACTTCCTGAGTCTACTTGGCAGGTGAAAGAGTAGTGATGAAAAAGATTTTAGTCATTTCAAGTTTAAGTCTTGTTCTTGGAGGAGGGCTCTATATCAGTGCTTCCACTCCAACTGTACCTTCGTTTGAGAAAATCAGGAAGGCTCACCAAAGCTCAGATTTGATTTTGACAGATCGCGAAGGGCGCCTTCTTCATCAATGGCGGAAGGACAACCAGAAGAGAGCATTTGCCTGGGTCGAATTGAAGAATATTTCGCCCGCCGTGGTTCCTGCTTTGCTGAAGTCGGAAGATCGAAATTTTTTCCGCCACAGCGGCGTCGATCTGCGCGCGATGGCGGCATCCTTCTATCAGAGAGCTTTCAAAAGTTCTTTACGTGGTGCGAGCACTCTTTCCATGCAGGTGGTAAAGTTGTCCAAACCAGATCGCAAGTGGCAGGGCATTTTGGGTAAAGTTCGCCAAAGTCTGGCAGCGTGGGAGCTGGAGCGGCATTGGACGAAGGAAGAAATTCTTGAAAGCTATTTGAATCTGGCCCCATTTCGTGGTGAGTATCGTGGATTGTCTGCAACTTCTTGGGCACTCTTTAATAAACCAGCCAGCGGTTTGACTCAGAAGGAAGCGACTTTGTTGGCGGTGCTCCTCAGAGCCCCGAATGCCACTGAGAAAAATTGGACACAGCGAGCTTGTTGGCAGGAGCCAAGCCTGTGCAGCGAGTTCCCGGGATTAATTGCCAACTCCATGTCCAGGCTGGGCGCTTTTCCTCAAGAGGGGCAAAAGGCTTTACATTTGGCTCAACGACTTTCGCAGAGCCATGTCGCGGGTTCGTTGCAGACGAGTATCAATTTAGATTTGCAAACCTTTATACAGCAGACAGTGGAAGGACAAATCAGTTTACTGAAAGATCAGAACGTCCATGATGCCGCGGTTCTCGTCATAGAGAATGAGACCGGCGAGGTGTGGGCGTATGTGGGCGGCAGTGGTCCGATGGCTTCTGCCCAGTATGTTGATGGGATTCAGGCACAGCGACAGGCGGGTTCAACACTCAAACCTTTTTTATATGCCACTGCTTTTGAAAAAAATATTTTAAAACCAAATTCGTGGTTGGAAGATTCGGCCGTGGATATTGTTTTTGATCGCGGTGTCTATAAGCCGCAAAATCATGATCATCTTTTCTATGGCTGGGTCCAAGCGAAGACAGCGTTGGCTTCGTCTTTGAATGTTCCGGCAGTGAAGGTTTTTAAACTTCTCAATGACAATTCATTTTGGGAGAAGCTTCAGCTGTTGCATTTCAAGTCTTTGAATGACCCTGATTTCTACGGTCCAGCTTTGGCCTTGGGGGTTGCGGATATCAATCTTGAAGATCTGACTCAGGCATATCGTACATTAGCCCGTGGTGGCCTGTGGTCGTCCATGAAATTCAATAAAGGCGCTCAACAAAGTTCAGAAAGAATTTTTACGGCTGAAGCGAGCGAAGCCATTACCAGCATTCTATCCTCAAAAGAAAATCGGGCTTTGGGATTTGGCATGGACTCTACTCTGTCTTTAACCAGCGATGCGGCGGTTAAAACGGGTACCAGCAAAGATATGCGCGACAACTGGTGTGTTGGTTACAATTCTCGATTTACGGTGGGAGTATGGGTTGGAAATTTCAATGGTCAACCTATGTGGAATGTTATGGGGATAACTGGAGCTGGTCCCATCTGGAATCAAGTCATGAGTTGGCTTCAAGAGAAATACCCATCTCCAGGTTTCAACTTGCATTTAGTTGAAGAGAAGAAAGAAAAACATCCCAAGCCTTATCCGAAAGTTCGCATTCTATATCCTCAAGATGGAATGATACTGGCGGTGGACCCTGCCATTCCTTTGGCAAATCAAAAAATGCCCTTATTGGTCGAAGGGGAGCAGAAAAAGAAATTTTCTTGGAGAATTAATGGCAAGACATTGGTTTCGGCGAAAGAGCCTTATCTTTGGACTCCGACACCAGGGCGTCACACATTCGAACTTCTGAGCGGAAATGCTTCCACTCAGAAAGTTCAAGTGATCGTAAAGTAGAGCTTACATGTCGTAGTGGAATGTGATTGGCACCTGAACGTCGGGATGAAGACTGAACTTGGCTGGGCAGTTAAGGGCGAAGCTTTCCAGTTTCTTGCGATAGTCAGACGCGATATTTTGTGGAAGATGCAAAACGACGGTCAGTTTTGCAATTCGACGAGGATTGGCCGCCATTTCTTTTTCTACAGTTACGCGAGACCCTTTGATGTTGACCTGGTCTTTTTCACAATGAATGGCCATGGTAGTAAGCATGCAAGTCCCTAAAGACATGGCCATCAAATCTGTTGGTGAAAAGGCTTCACCTTTGCCATTGTTATCTTTAGGAGCATCAGTGACGATTTGGGAAGAAGAAGGTTCGTGCGTTGCTTCGCAATGCTTTTCACCTTGATAAACAGCAGACATTTTTACCATGAGAGCCTCCGCGGACTGGATAAGGCTCTAAGATACTCTATTTACGAACTCATGTCTTCGATGATTTTACGGAGGCGTAATTCAGAAGACTTGGACATATCTGCATAGAGTTTGCGCAAGTGATTTGAGCGAACGGCATCATTTTTTGAAGACTTCATTTCGCGACCGATCTTTAAGGCAGAGCAAACACTTTCAATCACGAGTTTCTTTTTAGAATCTTTGGTGATGAAGTCAAAGGCTCCCAGTGACAGGGCTTCGAGGGCGCGAGTGTGATCGCCATGGGCGGTCAAAACAATAAACGGAGTCATATGCCCAAGGGAGCGAACATAGGCCAGAAATTTAAGGCCATTCATTTGTGGCATTTCGATATCAGATAGAATGGTATCGAATTCTTGTGACTTCACGTAGTGAAGAGCCGCCGCACCATTTTCCGCCTCAACGATCTCATCAACGAAATCCTTCATGAAATGCTTAAGCAGTTCACGAATATCTGAATCGTCTTCGACAATCAGTAATCGGCTTTTATCATCTGGGGCTGGCATGAGCCATCTCCTTAGTGAGAATATCTATCTATCACGGTTAGCAGAGTGTCTTTCTTAAAAGGTTTTGTGATGTGATCATCGCAACCCGCTTTCAAAGATTTATCTCTGTCGTCAGAGAGGGCGTGGGCTGTCAGTGCAATAATAGGAATATGTGCGTGGTGCACCTGCTGTTCCCATTCACGAACTTGCGCTGTCGCAGCGTAACCATCCATCTCTGGCATTTGTACGTCCATAAAGACGATATCAAACTCATCTGACTTTATCTTATCCAATGCCTGAAGTCCATTCTCTGCTTCAACAATTTCAAAAGGTCCATTTTTTAGGTAATGCGTGAACAGAATGCGGTTGTCTTCTGTATCATCCGCTAGAAGGATGCGTACTTTTTTATTTGGATCCCTAGGGGTCTGAGTTTTAACAAAATCCAGCTCTGGAGTTTTCATTGGGACTGGTTTTTGGGTCGCAAGACTGTAAATCTGCTCTCTCAGAGGGATGGTCACAAAGAAAGTGGTGCCGATACCTTCGCGGCTCTTGAACCAAATTTGTCCCCCCATCAGCTCCACAAGACTTTTTGAAATAGCTAGACCTAGACCAGTGCCGCCGTAACGACGAGTGATAGAGCTGTCGGCCTGCGAGAACTTTTGGAAAATGAGATGTTGCTTAGATGGTGCAATACCGACACCAGAGTCACTCACGCTGATCATGAGGCTGTCTTTTTTGGTCGGATTCTTAGTGATGTTGATACGAATTTGTCCCCGCTCTGTAAACTTAATGGAGTTCCCGGCGAGGTTAATGAGGACTTGGCGTAGTTTGTTCGGGTCACCCATTAAATGAGGATTGATGCCCTTGGCAACTTCAAAAGAAAATCCAATTCCTTTTTCCAAAGCCCGAGGTTTCAGCATCTCTTGGATATCATTCATTAACTTATTCAGATCAAAAGGAATATTCTCGATAGAGACTTCCCCGGCCTCAATTTTAGAAAGATCCAGAATGTCGTTGATAAGAGCCATCAAGACTTCGCCGGACTTGCGGAAGATCGTGACGTAATACTCTTGCTCGCGATCTAGTTTTGTCTCTTTAAGAAGTTCGGCCATTCCCATGATTGCGTTCATAGGCGTGCGGATTTCATGACTCATATGTGCCAGGAATTCAGATTTCGCTTGAGAAGACTTTAGTGCTTCATCTTTGGCGAAGATCAGTGCGAGTTCAGTTTTTTTGAGATTGGTAACATCTTGCACGACCCCCGAGGTGGTCATAGGGTTTCCGTATTGATCATATTCAACCTGGCCAATCATGCGCACCCAAATGAGTTCATGGGTGTCAGCCTTTCGCAGACGAAGATCGATATTAATCGGGAGTAAATTCTTTTGCGCTTCCTTATAGGCGGCGTCGAGCAGTGGAAGGTCTTCGGGCAGAACCAATCCTCTGAAAATATCAAAGGTGGGTCGTACGCCCTTGGGGTCCACACCAAGAATTTCGAAGAGTTGATCGGACCAGATATTTTTCCCAGTGGGCATTTCCCATCGGAAAGATCCGGTCAGCGACAAGGCTTGTGAATCCCGCAAAAGATTTTCCTGCATCTTAAGCTCGCGTTCGACTTCTTTTTGGCGACTGATGTCAGTGGCTATAAAGATCAGACTTGCTTTGCAGTCCTTCGACGTTTTCACTGGAGAAAAGGAAATCTGGACCGGAATTCTTTCACCAGAAATCTTTTTGAGCATCCCTTCCAACGGTTGCGTTCCGCCATTGCCATTGGTGATTTTCTCCAAGATCTTTTTGAAGTCCGCCTCTATCCATAGCTTAAGATCTGAGGTGATAAGGGAGGCCGCTGGAATACCAATCAGGTCACTGGCCGCTGCATTCGCTTCCCGAATACTCCACTGATATTCCTCACTATTCGCATCGCTTGTTACATCAACGATGAACAACAGCTCACGCAAAGTATGCATGATATTTTCTAGAGTCTCTTTGGATCTTGTCGTCTGATCGAGTGTTGCGGCGAGATCATTGAAGTCAGAGAAGACCTGCGCGTACTCATCCTTTGTATTGTACTGCAAATGTTCATTCCATTTTTGCTGCTTCAATTTTTCAAAGGCACTCTGCAGGTTGTGGAGAGGTGAAGTCAGTCGTTTGGAAATCAAGACAAAGGCAAGAATGAAAGCGGCTAACAATAGAAGGGCGCCCAGAGAGAACGGGAACAGATATCTGCTTAGCGGTGAGATGGCTTCTTCGCGATTGATTTTGGCAATCAAAAGCCATTCCCCACCTCCGGGCAGATCCACTTTTCCTATAGACGCGAGGCCTGGCTGATCCAGATAGTCCTTTTCTGTCGTGACGAGGTCTTCGGAGCGGAAATAGTGGCGTGTTTTTTCAATGGGGAGGCCCAGTTTTAAAGCTGTCGTCTTAGATTCCTCTAATGTAGCGGTGACTTTTTTGCTTCCACCGAGGCGCGCATAATCCTGTAAGAACAAGGCTGGGTTTTCAAAGAAAGCGCGGGAATTATTGCGAAGAAGCCCATCCTGACCAAAAGCCAAAACTTCTCCAGTTTCCTTGAGACCCATTTTCTTCCACTGATGATTGTCGCTAAGAACCTGATCGACGCGATCGAGGGAAATTTGGAAGATAACGGCTCCCAAAAGTTGGAACTTATCAAAGACCGGGCTGACAAAGTAAGCAGCTGGGGTGGATGAAAAACCGCCATTTGCGGTGAAGTCATAGAACTTGTAGCTTCGTGGGGCCGCCGTGAGTGACCAACGATAGGCATCCCCAAGAGCGGTGCTGGAGAAAATTCCAGAGTTTAAATTGGTCCCAAAGTTTAAAGATTTTTGCAAAGAGTAGACGATGGTTCCGGTATTATCGACCAGCAAAATATCCGTAATATTGAAACGATCTGCATAGTCTAAAAAAAAGGGATGAATATTTTCATGTATTCGGAAGAAGGGCACTTTATCTTTGCCATGAACGGTGACGATGCTTCGGGCTGGAACATCTTCACTAGCTGCTTGCTGTTGGAATTGGGATTGTAGGAAAAGGGGAAGTTTGTGAAGAAGATGAATAGCTTTATAGAGTTCGGGGTTGTCATCTGCCTTATAGGCTCGAGTCAATTGGTCTTGCCATTCTGATATACGCGCATTTTTGTTGAGCCAAAGAAAGGTATCGTTTTCAGCTCGCAGCAAGTCTTTGAGCGCCTCGCGGGTTTTGGTCATTTCAGAGGTGACAATGAGGGTCTTGCCAAAATTTTCGAATTCATTTTGAAGTGCTTGTTTTTTCGCCAAGCGTGCCTGGGTCAAACGTTCCGCATAACTGGTCTCAAGCGAGGAATTACCTACTTTATAGCCAATGAGCCCAGCCGCCGCCATGGCGCCCAGAACTAAAAGGGTTGTGAATAGAAGCAGGCGCACTCGCATTGTCATAATTGCTACATGGGAACGAAATGAATCTCGATATTATCGAAATGATTTTTCATATTAGACGCGATAATTGGAAGTGGAGTGCCGTCGTTATTTTTAGCAGCCTTCTCCATGTCAGAAGCCATATTGCTGAGGTCAACAAAGCCGTAGCCCGCAGCCGCTCCTTTGATTTTGTGAGCCAACTGAGCAATGGCAGTAAGGTCTTGCTTTGCTATCAACTCTTGAAGAGATGCGATGTCTTTTTTTCGGTTCTCCAAAAATTGTGGAATCAAATCCTGAAGATCAGCGTCAATTTCTACTTTTATTTTTGCCATTGCCATGCCCTCTTATCACCGAATATCCCCTCATCTTTCAATGCCTTTCAGTTTAGTCGACTGTTTATTGCATACATTTAATAACGGGAGTAAATTGAGCCCTTCTCCAGCGAAAGGGCCTTGCCATGTTGAAGAAAATTCTAATCCTGTCTATTTTTCTACTCACCCTATCATGCACTTCAAAAAAAGAGTTAGGAAGCGAAAGTAATCCGATACAGTTTGCCTTGGTTCCAGGGCAGGATTCCGCAGTTTTGTTGGAAAATGGGAAGCTTTTGGAGAAGTGGATCCACTCGCAGACCGGGCTCTATGTAAAAATGCAGGTGCCGACGAGTTTTATTGCAGTTGTGGAAGGATTGGGTTCGCAGCGGGTTGACGTGGCGATCTTGAATACATTTGGTTACATCCTGGCACATGATAAATACCAGGCCTCGGCAAAATTGATAGGCGTCAATCTGGGGCGGTCGGAGTATTGGGGGCAAATTATTACCAGCAATCCGAAGATCAAAACCCTTCAGGATCTGAATGGTAAAAAAGTGGCTTTTGTGGACCCGGCTTCCACCTCGGGATATCTGCTGGCTGCGAAGCTTTTTAAAGATGAAAATATAAAACCCTCTGAGGTTGTTTTTGCTGGCAAGCATGACAGCGTCGTGACGATGGTTTATCAGGGGCGAATTGATGCCGGAGCGACCTACCACACTCCAGCCGAAGATGGAGTCCCTCAGGATGCTCGTCGATTGGTCGTTGCACAGTTTCCTGATGTTTATGAAAAAGTTCGAATTCTAAAATTGACCGGCCCGATTCCTAGCGATCCGGTGGTTTTTCGAAAAGGTCTTTCGCCCGCAATTGAGGCGAAGCTGATTTCTGCTTTGAAGAGTTTTGGTTCAACTCCCGAAGGCAGCAAGGCCCTCAAGAATCTGTATCATTTGACAGGATTTAAAGATTGTACGGATCAGCACTATGACGCCACTCGAAAAATTCTTCTCGATCTGGGTAAAAACGTCCAAGAATTTATAAAATAATTTTTAATGAGCTGAAGTAGATCAATCCCGGTAGGAGGAGAAACCAATCTGGTTAGTTGACTTTGACACGGCAAACCTGATTAGCTTTTGTCTATGGAAAAACAATATCAAACTGGATTCGGAAATCATTTTTCTTCAGAAGCTCGTCCTCACACCCTGCCTCTGGATCAAAATTCGCCACAAAAAGCTCCGCAGGGACTTTATGCGGAACAGCTCAGTGGTACAGCATTCACGGCACCCCGAGCGAGCAATCTTTACTCATGGCTGTATCGAATTCGTCCTTCAGTGATGCACAAGTCTTTCCAGCCTCTGAAAGAACTGACTGAAAAAACTTTTTTCAAGCCGAAATACACGAATCCAAACCAAATGCGCTGGAATCCAAATCCAAGCTCAGCAGGGAAGCAACATTTTGTTGAAAGTATTCGCACAGTTTGCGGTACGGGCAGCAGCCACGAACAACGTGGCCTTCATGTTCACTTGTATTCGTTTTCTGAGTCCATGGGCTCTCGTTACTTCATGAATGCTGATGGGGAGTTTCTTTTCGTTCCGCAGTCAGGTTCTATGGAAGTGAAAACGGAGTTTGGAAATATTGAAGCTGAAGCCGGAGAGATCGTTGTTGTTCCTCGCGGAATCAAGTTTCAAGTCAATCCTCTCAAAGGGACTGTTTGCAATGGATATATCGGTGAAAACTTCGGGGCTCCTTTTCATCTGCCTGATTTAGGACCTATCGGCGCGAATGGTTTGGCCCATTCTCGTCATTTTTTGACTCCTGTCGCGGCCTTCGAAGATCTTGAAGGTAAGTTTGAGCTGATCGGCAAATTTGCCGGCGAGTTGTGGTCTGCTGAAATGGGGCATTCACCTTTGGACGTCGTGGCTTGGCATGGGAACTATGCTCCTTACAAGTATGACTTAAAGAAGTTCAATACCATCAATACGGTGAGCTTCGATCATCCGGATCCGTCGATCTTTACGGTTTTGACTTCGCCAAGCGACACCGTTGGAACTGCGAATGTGGACTTTGTGATTTTCCCACCACGGTGGATGGTGGCGGAGAATACATTCCGTCCTCCTTATTTCCATCGCAATTGCATGAGTGAATACATGGGTTTGATTTACGGAGTCTATGATGCAAAAACCAGCGGGGGCTTTGTTCCTGGTGGCGGAAGTTTGCACAACTTCTATTCAGCGCATGGACCTGATGCAGATACTTTCGAAAAAGCCAGTGAGGTTGAACTCAAGGCTCATAAGATCGATCATACGATGGCCTTTATGTTTGAATCCCGAGTTCCTTACATGGTGACTGACTTTGCCATGCAGAAGGGATTCTTGCAGGAAGACTATCAGAATTGCTGGCAGGGTTTTAAGAAGTACTTTAAATCTTGAATGCTTTGTTAACTGGCTTGGCTTAAATGCGGGGAATTTGGTGAAGAGTTAGAACTTTTCTGACTCTTCGTTCGGCACGCCATCCGGGCTCAATCGCCGCCGGGCTTTGCCCGGTTCGCGCCATCGTGGCGCCGGCGAAGGCCTCTCTTCGGTCAGTAAAGTTCTAACTCTTCACCAAATTTTGCTTTCAATTCAAGGGGCTAACCAAGGTTCTACTATTTTTTATTTTTGGTTATGAAGTCTTTGATCATTAAGCCTTGGCCTAGGGAGGCTTTGATGGTTTCTACTTTTTGAATTTTTAGGGCCTGCATGTAGCCGAGGACCAATGCCAGGTTGGTGATGTCGGTGGTTTTGTAGTCGGTGTGGATTTGGGTGTCGTTGAGTTTTGATCTTTCGATCAGGGTTTTGTTGAGTTCTTCTTGGGTGAATTCTGATTTTTCTTTATTTACTTGGTCTTGGGTGGAGGTTGATAGGACTCCGCCTACTGCTAGCCAGGTTGCTGTTGGGGCTTTCTTTTTGAAATAAGATGGGACGTTTTGGTTGGCGTGGTTTTTTGCCAACTGGAGGGCGGCTTCGCGATTTTTTTCAAGCGGATTTGGTGATGTGTTGTTTTTTGGGTCTTTGAATTGGAGGACTTGCAGGACTTTGTTTTTGAAAGTCACTGAAGCCAGATCGCCTTTGTAGATTTGTGGTTTTCCGTTGTTGTAGGCGAACATTTGCATCGATCCGCCGCCGATGTCCCAGACGATGATTTTATTGAGTGATTGTCTGGTTAATGAAGTTTTTGTGCCGGCCAAGGCCGAGAAAAAACCCAGTTCGGCCTCTTGTTCTTGAGAAATGACAGTGACTGGGATCTTTATTCCATTTGAAATCTGCTTTGCAGCTGCGGTCCCGTTTTTGGCGACTCGAAATGCGGAGGTTGCCACCGCCTCAATATTTATGGGTTTGTGCTCTTGCATTTTTACAAGCATGGCATTCATTTTTGGAATGGCTTCATCCAACATTGCTTGGGGGATATTTTGATCAGGAGATTTTTCAAGAGCTTCGTTGAATGACAAAGGCAGACGATCTTCGAAAACAATTTTTTCAATTCTTTGTTCGCAGACATTCACTTCCGCAACCAATCCTTTTGTTGTCCCGGATCCAATATCCAGACTGCCGCGATTTTGTAGACAGGTTTCAGCGGACACAAAGTGAAATGAGAATGTGAATAACAGTGACGTGAATATTTTCATCGTCCTAGAATAGGTTATGAATTTTACTCCAGCAAGTTCCGCGTCACTCATAGCCTTTGGCATAGTCAATCTGGCCATTATTTATATGTTTTTGACCGGGATTCACTATTCAAGCCGAAGACTTCTCGAGAATCCTCTGAAGGCGACTCTGAAAAGTGCGGCGCTCTTGCTTGTTTGGTTGGGCATCGTCTATTTTGTGGTCGGGAGTGGAATTCTTGAGCAGCATATTTTGCCGGGCATTCCGTTGTTTATAGGTTCGATTGTTCTTGTATCATCTTGGTTTGCTTTTTCCCGAAAGGGGACCCAGATGTCTTTGGCGATCCCGATTGCATTTTTGGTGGGATTTCATGTTTTTCGATTACCCCTCGAGCTGATTTTGGATTTATGGGTTGAGCAGGGAACTATTCCTGCCACGATGACTTGGACGGGGCGAAATTTTGATGTCGCAACCGGAGTGATAGCATTGATCATTGCGCCTCTTACGGGGCGATACCGTGGATTGGCATGGACATTTAATATCGGTGGTTTCTTATTGCTCTTGAATGTGATTTGGGTCGCTATGATGTCTTCGCCCGTGTCGTTCGGTTGGGGAGTTCAGCCACCTTTGCAAATTGCTTTCCATCTGCCTTATGCGTTTATTGGCCCCGTCTGTGTTGGCGGGGCCTTTGCGGGACACATCATACTGACTCGGGCTCTTCTGTATCATTGAGCCATCATTGAAGAGCGGTATTAACCCCTTTTAAACAAGCGACTTCAACTTTAACCGGATTGATGAACAATTGTACGTTATGGGGGTTGTGCCCCATGTTGACGACGGCGATGCAGTGATCGATGAGGGAGTTAATTGTTTGAGCATAGGCGATTCGACACTCATCGGGAGTGGGATTGGGATTGCCAGGAATCACCTCTTTGCAAATGCGCCAATTGGTTGTGCGCAATTCATCCGCTCTGGCTTTTATCGATTTTTGCAAGGCTTCTCGCTGTTTCTCTAATTTGCAAAGTTGCACGGCATAAGGGCGCAGTTCATCATCGCTCCAGTCTGCGACCTCACGAAGTTTTGGTATGTAGACAGAGTTGATGACGCTGGTTGAACAGGTGATAGTTGTTGCTCCGACACTGTTGTCGTCTGCAGCTTTCGCGTGCTGAATGGCCAGAGCTAAAATAACGAAAATTGAAAAGAGAAAAAGATGTTTCATAAAAGCTCCTTTGCTTTTTATCTTGATATCTTTTCAAAAATTGTTAAGGCCAATTTGTATCTTGCATGCCAACACTAGGCTGGATGTTGGATCTTACTTTCGGTATTTATTTGCTATTTCATAGAGAGGATTCAATGCTGGGGGAGGAGGTCACCATGTCGGAGCAAAGATCACAGAATATTTTGCTGTGGCTGGTTGCCATCGGATTTTTTATGGAGACCTTGGATGCGACCATCGTGAATACGGCTTTGCCGTCGATGGCCAAAAGTTTGGGGGAAAGTCCTTTGCTGATGCAATCGGTGGTGATTGCTTATTCTTTGACGATTGCCATTGTCATACCGGCATCGGGATGGATCGCCGACAGATTTGGAACAAGAAAAGTATTTTTCAGTGCCATTCTGCTTTTTAGCTTTGGCTCTTTAGCTTGTGCCTTCTCGCAAACCTTGTCACAGCTGGTGGTTTCCAGGGTTTTGCAGGGAATGGGAGGAGCTATGATGATGCCGGTGGGAAGACTTGCAGTGTTGCGAGCCTTTCCGAATGAGGGATTTCTGCGCGCGATTAGTTTTGTTACTATTCCTGCATTGATTGGCCCTTTGATAGGGCCAACGCTGGGTGGTTGGCTTGTGCAATTTGCCTCATGGCATTGGATTTTTCTTATCAACATTCCGGTTGGTATCCTGGGTTGCATTGCCACATATATTTATATGCCAGACAGTCGTGGACCCGAGCGCCGGCATTTCGATATTCCAGGCTTCTTGATGCTTTCCTCCAGCATGGTCTGTATTTCATTCGCTCTGGATGGCTTGTCAGAATTGGGTTTCCAGCAAGCCACAGTCATGATGCTTCTCATTTTTGGATTGGCGAGTCTTTGTGCCTATTGGTTGCACGCGAGGAAAAGCACAGAGCCTTTGTTTTCATTGCAGCTCTTTGGCTCTCAAAGCTATACGATTGGTTTGATGGGAAATCTCTTTGCCCGGATTGGCAGCAGCAGCATGCCATTTCTGATACCCTTGCTCTTGCAGGTGAGTCTTAAGTTCACTCCTTTTGAAGCGGGTATGACGATGATTCCAGTTGCCTTGGCGGGGATCTTTGCAAAACGTTTGGCGACGCCACTAATTTTGCGATTGGGATATCGCAATGTTTTAGTCGGCAACACCCTTTGCGTGGGCTTGGCAATGGCAAGCTTTTCTTTATTCAGCCTCTCGCAGCCAGGATGGCTGCGACTGATTCAATTGCTATTTTTTGGAACCGTGAATTCGATTCAATTTACAGCGATGAACACGCTCACCTTGAAGGATCTGGAGACGAAGTTGGCCAGTAGCGGAAACAGCTTGTTTTCAATGATTCAAATGTTGGCGATGAGTTTTGCGGTTGCCGCAGCAGGGGCTTTATTAAGTACCTTTGCGGGTCACTATGGATTCTCGGATGAGGGGGCTTATGCTCTTCAAGCCTTTAAAGCGACATTTATTTGTATGGGTGTGATCACATGCAGTTCTGCTTGGATCTTTTGGCAGCTTCCACCTGACTTGAAAGATTCAAGTACTGAGCCAGTGGAAGCTGTCTGACGTAACACTACTCGAGGTGAGTTCTTTGAAGCGCGCGAGTGTAATCGCATTTTCCGGTGAAATCATGATTCGCAGCACGTTCCTTCGGCGCATTCTCGAAGAAGCGGCGGAAGCCCGGGACATTGACGTCAATCATTCTTTTGATGTCACTTTGTGAAGGGTTGTGAGATTTGCCCATTTCGAATAGCAAAGACCAAACACCGTGTTTCCAGAAAGCATAGTCTTCAAAAGCTCCGTCGGCCGCATAAAGAAGTTCTTTCGAGTTCCCTACCGCGTAACCGCTTTCAACCGCAGAGGCCTTCACCAGGTTGATAAATGTGGACTCATACGAAGTCGTGATGTCCTTCGTTGAAAAACCCCAAGGATAAAGAACTGCGGGCCAATATGTATGCAAGGTTGCAGAACTTACGATGTTCTTTTTATCAATAAAATCAGCCAAGGCTTTTGTGGCTTTTGAACGGAAGGGTTGTGTCGTCGCGCAAGGACCTGGGTAGTCACGATTTTGATCGACACTGCCACTTGGTGTTCTTTCATAACGATTGCGGTTGTTGTATCCAGAGATATTCAAAACCGGAATGATATAAACGGTATGGCCAACAATCGGATTTTTCGCAAAAGCGTCAGCGGCACCCATGGCAACGCCAGTGGATCCATACTCGTTACCATGGTGAGTTGCGACGATAAGATCTGGTGTTTCGCCGTTACCGATTTTCAAACCCATGATAGGATCGCCAGAGTCAGAGAGTCCGATATCAAACAATTCTGTTGTGGTTGGATTCTCTTGAGCAATTTTCTTAAGGCCGTCTTGCACAACAGAATAGTTGGTCGGAGCCGCTGGGGCTTGCATCGATACTAAAAGTGAAAAGATAATATGTAGCATGCATTAAGGTTCGATTGACATTTGTTACTCTGTCAAAAGCATGGGATGTTTAGAGATATAATCTGGATCTTGGTCTCAAGGAGAGGATTTACAATGAAGTGCATCAACATGGAAAAACCGGGCGGTCCTGAAGTTCTGCAAATTCAGGAAAGAGAAACTCCGAAACCCGCAGCGGGTGAGGTTTTGCTGGAAGTTTATGCGGCGGGAATCAATCGTCCTGATTGCTTCCAAAGAATGGGAAGCTATCCACCACCTCCAGGTGCCTCCGATATTTTGGGTCTAGAAGTATCAGGAAAGGTTATTGCGTGTGGCGATGGGGTCCAGCGTTGGAAAGTTGGAGACTCGGTCTGTGCTTTACTTGCTGGCGGCGGATATGCGCAGTATGCGGTTGCACCCGAAGGTCAATGTCTGCCACTGCCAAAAGATTTCGATTTTGTTCATGCTGCTGCTTTGCCTGAAACTTTTTTTACCGTTTGGACAAATGTCTTTGAAGATGGGCGTTTGCAAAATGGCGAAAGCATTTTAATTCATGGTGGGGCTGGCGGTATCGGAACCACAGCGATACAGATGGCCAGTGCGTTGGGGGCGCGAGTCTTTACAACTGTCGGGAAAAAAGAATCTGTTTCCATTTGCGAAGAATTGGGCGCAGAGCGCGTGATACTGTATAAGGAAGAGGATTTTGTTTCTGTGGTAAAAGAGGCTACGCAAAATGGTGGTGTTGATGTTATTCTCGACATGGTTGGTGGCGATTATTTCACACGCAATGTTGAAGCATTGGCAAATCAAGGTCGCTTGGTGCAAATTGCAACTCTGCAGGGCGCAAAAGTAGAGTTGGATCTTCGCAAAATGATGGCGAAGCGCCTGACCTTAACTGGATCTACATTGAGAGCTCGTGCTATTTCAGAGAAAACAAGAATTGCCCAGGCACTCGAAAAAAATGTTTGGCCATTGCTTAACCAGGGTAAAATGAAACCAGTGATCTTTAAGACATTGCCACTTGAGAAAGCGGCGGAAGCTCATGCTCTTATGGAGTCGAGCCAACATACTGGAAAGATTGTTCTTAAGGTGAAGGACTAGGAGTATTCATGCAACACATCGATTTATACTGTATGGCGAATCAAGATCGCAGTGACCGAGTTCGTTGGCTTCTTGAAGAGCTGGGCGTGCCCTATAAGGATCACTATCTAAAAAAGAAACACGGTCATCTTAATACAACGGAATATCGTGATCTCAATCCCATGGGACGTGTTCCAACTATCAGAGATCATGGCGTTGTCATTCATGAATCAGCGGCTATCTGTCTTTATTTGGCAGATAAATTTCAAGATCGCGGATTGGCTCCGAAAATTGATTCCCCAGAACGTGGCTTATACCTGCAGTGGATGGTGTGGTCCGTTGGAAGTTTGGAATGTGTGATTGCGCGAATGTTTACACATGTCAGAACTGAAGAGGAAAAAAAAGCAACTCATGAATTCGTGAAAGAGCAGTGTGAGATTCTCAAATTGGCTCTAATTCCGGTTCTGAGCAAACATGACTATATTTTGCAGAGTGGATTTTCCGCAGCCGACATTATGCTGGCAGCAATTATTCCAGGGGCTTGGGATTATTTGGTTGAGCCGAATCCGGTGATTAAGAAATATATGGAAAGACTGATGCAAAGACCCGCCGCAGTTCGTGCAAAAGTCTTTGAAGTTCCAGATATGCACTAGCGTAGGGTTGGCAAAAGTTTGCAGTTTTCTTGTTTTTGCAACTTGGACAGCAAGCTTTTCCATCGTTTTGGTGAAACACTGATGATGGAGTCCTCAATCAAGTTCACTTTGTAGTTTCTTTGCAAAGCTCCCCACGAAGTGGCATTGACGCAAGCGGTGCCATCAAGTCCCGTGATATAGAGTTCGTCAATTTGATGCTCTTTTAGGAAGGCATCAAGATTTGTCGACTTGAAAGTGTCTTCGGTATTTTTCTCGAAAAGATTTTGATTAATGATGTTGATGCGAGGGTCGAAGACGGACTTTGCGGTTCCACGTACTCCCGCCCCTTTAAAGAATATTTTGAAGAACATCTTCGCAAAGAAACTGTCGAAGTAATGCTTAATATAGATTACTGTCCAGCCCTGGCGATGAGCTTCGGCGATATTATGGTTGGTGACGCGAACGATTCTCTCCCGTTCTTCAGGAGAGAAGTTGAGCTCGAGATAACACACTTGAAGATCAATTACTAAGAGTGCTGTATTCATTGGGTCTAGATTAAAACAAGATGACGTTCAACTTCAAGAATGGGTGAAGTCAGTGGCTCAATCGTAACTTCAAGTTCTTTGAACTTCTTGCGTGCTAACAAAACCTCTTCATCAATCTTTTCGCGACGACCCTTTAAAAGGAAGTACTTTCCACCCTTGTTGTAGTAGTGGCGACTGATATCCAAGATTACGTCTACGGGTTTAAAAGCGCGGGCAGTGACAACGTCAATGTCCTGAAGATTCAGTGGGATTTCTCCGTGAATGAAAAGATTCGGAGCAATGGTCTTGCAGCGATTTAAGAAGTCCTGCTTCTTTTTGCTTTTTTCATAAAGATGATACTTCACGTGGGGAAACTGGATAGCGTACAAAACGCCGGGTAGGCCGCCGCCAGAACCAAAATCTGCCGCCGCTTTAACGCCGGCTGGGAATTTTTTTAGAGGCAACAGGCAATCGATCAGGTGATTGTCGATCAGTTCTTCAAATTTCATCTGACGACTGAATAAATTCAACTCTTCGTTGGCAGCCCAAAGAAGGTCGATATAGGCCTTTAATTGCGGCAAAGCTTCCTCACGGAAGCCCAGTTCTAAAATAAGTGGGATTCTGTTCTCAAACTGCATATGTCTTTTATACCTTAGTAACCAAGAATATCAACGTAAGTTGTTCCTGTCGCTAGGGCTGAAGAAGGCTTGGCTCTTTGCCCTTTAATCAGGATTTTTCCGCTGGTGAAAAGTTCTTTGAATTCGGCGCGGGAAATCTCTTTCAATTTCGCGTTGTCATTTTGTTCTCTCAGCGCCTTCAAAAGAACGTTATCCATTCTTTTTTCAGATCTTGGTAAATCCAAAATAATACGGAAAGATTTAGGGGGGCGCGCTGGAATATTGTCAGACATGGGGTACTCCGAAATAGCAATTTTTTGAGTCGCGAGTCTGTCATTTTCACTATCTGCTGTCCAGCATTCGATGTCCCAAGTAGGGATTTATAGTAAGTTATTCAACATTTTTCGAGTCACTTTCAAGCCGCGACCGTCTAATTATCCGCTTCAGTCCTGCCGTGATCGTTCTGGGGGCGTTTTCAGTCTAGTAATTTTTAATTCTGCTTTAGGTGTATCTATTAGGGGGGAAGGGTGGTCTATTGAAGGAACAAGTCGTTCTCACAGTTCATTAGATTTCCTTTTGTCTTTTGCGAATGGCCCCAGGCTTTGGAGGCTAAAATATGGGAAAAAAATTATACGTCGGCAACCTTTCATTCAATGTCGATTCTAATCAACTGGCGGGAGTATTCTCTGATTTCGGTACGGTGGATTCTGCAAATGTTATTACAGACCGCGATACAGGTCGCAGCAAAGGTTTTGCCTTTGTTGAGATGTCTCAAGACGGTGAAGCGCTAGCTGCACTTGAAAAGCTAAACGGATCTGATCTAGAAGGTCGTGCAATGAATGTTTCAGAAGCAAAACCGCAGGCTCCACGTGAAGGTTCACGCGGAAGATTCAGTTCTCGCAGCTCTTACTAGAGCTTTGATTCCGGCCAAGCCGGAATAGTTTTCTTACTTTGTTGTTGTTACGGGAAAGCCGGCCTCACGGTCGGCTTTTTTTGTTCGTTAATATTATTTCAGAAAAGGAGTTGGCTATGAATCCTCAGGTTATTTCCTTTAATTGTATTCTGAAAGACAAAACCGGCAAAATTATCAGTACCACCTTTAACCGTGAAGTCATGACCTCTATTGAGGGAGGTGGCGCGATGTTAAGTGGTTTAGCCGAAGGCCTGCAAAATCTAAAGCAAGGCGAAAAAAGACTTTTACATCTTCCTGCTGAAAAAGCTTATGGATTCTATGATCCACAAAAGGTGATTTTATTTCCGCGTTCGAAGCTTCCAAAAGGCTCTTTGTTGCGAGTGGGTGAAACGATCATTATCGTTTCCAAAAAAGGCTTTAAGCGAAGCTATCGAGTTTTGGAAATTCACTCTAATTTTGTGAGCTTGGATGGAAATCACCCCTTGGCTGGGCAGGACTTAATCTTTGAGATTGAAACGATCTCAGCGCGTGAAGCGACACCTGAAGAAATCAGTGAGTCGACCAATGTGCTCTCTACCCAGTATTTAAATTAATATATGAAGACACAAACACGCTGCCCGAATATGAATCACGGAAAAACCAATGCCCCCGTTAAGTTCTGCCCCAATTGTGGGGAGGTTCTTAATGCGGCGGTACGGGTTCGCTGTGATGAAGATAAACATAAACACCTTCGCAAAAGCCGTATTAGCTTTTGTACTGATTGCGGGAAAAGTCTGGCTCTTAAATAACGAGTCTGTTACAACCCCTCGCTATGAAGTTCCAAACCTCAACTTTGCATATCGGTAAATTTCAAGACCTGGCCATCGCTCCCGTTTTGATGGCTGCTCTTGAAAAAATGAAGATCACCAAACCCACGGCAATTCAAAGCCAAGCCCTTCCCGTCAGCCTTCAAGGCTCGGATGTCATCGCCATTGCGCAAACAGGCAGCGGCAAAACTCTGGCTTATGCTCTTTCTCTTTTGACGACTTTGAATAAAAAACCCCAGTCACGGGCTTTGGTTTTGGCACCTAGCCGCGAGATGGCCCAACAGATCTATAAGGTCTTCTTGGAACTTTGTGCGGAAATGCCCGTTTCAGTGTGTTTGGCCATTGGTGGGACGACAGGTTCAAAGCAAAGCAATCAGTTGAAGAAGAATCCACGTCTTATCATCGCGACCCCGGGACGAATGAACGATCATCTGGCAACCAACAAACTGTTGTTGCAAGGTGTGGAGATCGTCGTGATCGACGAAGCCGACCGCATGCTGGATATGGGCTTTGCACCACAGCTGAAGAGCATCCAGAACACTTTGCGCGGCCCACGTCAGACTTTGATGTTCTCGGCAAGCTTCGGCCATAACGTTGAGGCGATCGCGCAACTGTTCCTGCATCCCAAAGCCTTCATGATTCGCTCAGAAAAGGCCGAGGCTCCTGTTTCGAGCCTGTCTCAAAAGGTTCTATTCCTCGACAGAAAAATGAAGCTTGATCGTTTGCTGGATGAACTCAATGCCACTAAAAATGGAGTGATTGTTTTTACTGGCAGCCAGGACAGCTGTGAAGAAGTCGGAAACTATTTAAAAGAATATGGTTTTTCAACTGACTTGATTCATGGAGGTCTTACTCAAGGACAAAGAAATCGCGTGGTGCGTGAATTCCGAGAGGGGGAGATTCGCATTTTGGTCGCCACTGATTTGCTAGCGCGCGGCCTGGATATTCCCCATGTCGAGCACGTAGTGAATTTTGATTTGCCATTCCAAGCAGAAGACTTCCTTCATCGTATTGGCAGAACAGCTCGCGCCGGCCGTCGGGGAACGGCGATCACCTTTGTCACTCCTTCGGATACGCGCATGTACCATAAGATCAAACCCTATTTGCAAGGTGCCAAAGAGGAAAAAGTAGATCCGCAATTTAGTTTTATTGATCGTTCAAAGAAATTCGAGTCAAAGAAGAGACCATCTTCTAAAAGAAAACGGTGAGTGAGCCCGAGACTTCGCGAAGCAAATAGTAATTGTACAGCACGCCGAACATGAAATGATTTGAGGCGGAGTATTGCACGCCACCAAAGTAGTCCTCTTTGAGCTGTTTGAATTCCAATTGTTGAGTGTCGTAGTTGTAGAAGGGACGAGGTGAATCTTCGATCCGCTTCGAGGCCGTGATAATAAAGCGACTCACCATCAAGCTGGCAGTAAACAGACTGACCGAAGATTCATGTGGTTCTTGCATACGAAGATTAGAGTAATCCAGAATCAGTGAGTTGAGAAAAAGACCGAGGTTATAGGTTCGCACCTGGTACTTGATGGGTTTTGTGGGATCGTTGCCGTCATAACTTTGTTCTAACTTTACTTCGTCATCATAGATCGAATATCCGAAATAGAGCGGACCGAGAACGCCACTCAATCCTCCGCCAGGGCTGACATTGTTGGTCAGCTTATTGTATTTACCCATTAAACCCAGCTTTAGGGAGTATCGACCCAAGACCGAGCCGGTCTTTTCAAAAAGATTGAAGGCTGTCGCTAAAGTGATTTTCTGGTTGGGATACTTTTCCTTCTCTTCTTTTCTATAGAAAAGATCGGACATTGATTCAAATCCCGGCGGGCCAAAGAAGGTCTCCTCACTATTGGAAGGGGAGATCGCAGCGCCGACGCGCCCCAATCCCTGCACAAAGGCAAAGTCGGGACTGTCCTTGAAAAAAAGTGCTTCGATTCCAAATCCTTTTTCTGTTGGCACGGAAGAGGGATTGATTTTGATCTGGCTGCCCGTGGACGGGTTGCCGGAATAGCCCCCACCGAAACTGCTTCCGCAGTTGGCCACGATATAGCATTTCACTTCGCCGAATCCGGCATGCGCACGATGAGGCGCCAAGCAGAGTAACGCTCCGAAAACAGAGAATATGAATAATGAACTTTTTAAGGAATCTAAACTCACCGCAATAGGCTAACTTAAGATTTATAAAGGTGCTACGAATCAGTACAAATCAGTGCGCGATTTTGGTAAGTATTTATGCTTATGACCGTGACCACGACTTATCAACTTCGCCCTTATCAACAGGAAGCCGTCAATGCGACGCTCAAGCACTTTCGGGAAGAGAAAACCCCGGCGGTGATTGTCTTGCCGACAGGTGCGGGAAAGAGCTTGGTCATTGCGGAACTGGCTCGACTTGCCAAAGGGCGTGTTCTGGTTTTGGCCCATGTTCGCGAACTCGTCGAGCAAAATCATGCTAAATATATGTCCTTTGGTCTTGAAGCGGGGATCTATTCGGCGGGCCTGAATCGGAAGGATGCAAATCAAAAAGTTATTTTCGGCAGCATTCAATCAATTGCGCGTGCTTCAGAGGATTTTTTTGAAAGCTTCTCGTTGCTGGTGATTGATGAATGCCATCGCGTTTCCGTCGAGGGTGATACCCAGTATTTTCAAGTGATATCAAAATTGCAGAAGGCCAATCCCGAATTGTGCATTCTCGGTTTGACGGCGACTCCTTATCGCTTGGGACTTGGCTGGATCTATCAATTCAACAGCCATAAGAAGATGTTGCAGACATCGGCAGAGCGGTTTTTTAAGAAGTGCATCTTTGAGTTGTCGATTCGCTATATGATTAAAAATAAGTTCCTCACGCCACCGATAAAAATTGATTCACCGGTGGCCTGTTATGACTTTTCCAGTCTTAAGCTGAACGGCACCAGCTTTGTCACGGCCCAAGTGGAAGCGCTTCTTAAAGATCAAAAACGTATTACGCCGTTGATTATAAAGAACATCATAGAAATGTCGGAAGAGCGTAAGGGTGTGATGATCTTCACCAGTTCCGTCAACCATGCCATTGAAATTATGAAATGCCTGCCGCCCTATGTGTCCGCTTTAGTGGTGGGCGAGACTGCTGATGAAGAGCGAGATGAAATCATTGAAGCTTTTAAACAGCAAAAACTAAAGTACCTGGTGAATGTCTCTGTTTTAACCACGGGTTTTGATGCTCCTCATGTCGATGTCATTGCGATCTTAAGGCCCACAGAATCAGTGAGCTTGTATCAGCAAATTATCGGGCGAGGTCTGCGCCTGAGCCCAGGCAAAAGTGATTGTTTGATTTTGGACTACACAGGACAGGGGCACGACTTGTTTTCACCAGAGATTGGCCAAAACAAACCTAGCAGTGAATCAGTGATGGTCGAAGTCAGCTGCCCTTCCTGTGGTGTGGTTAATAACTTTTGGGGCCTGGTCGATCATGATGGCGCTCTGGTCGAGCATTTTGGCAGAAAATGCAAAGGGGCTTTCGAAGACCCCGTAACTCGGGAAGTGGAAGAGTGTGGTTTTCGTTTTCGCTTTAAAAAATGTGATAAATGCGGCGAGGAAAATGATATCGCAGCCAGAAGCTGTGGTGCCTGCCAGAATTTACTGGTCGACAACGATAAGAAGCTAAAAGAGGCGATGTCACTGAAAGACGCCCACGTCATGCGGGTGGAATCTATGAGCTTTGAAAGTAGCTACGATAAAAAGGGCAACGCTCGTTTGGAAGTGAAATATTATGATGTCGATGCTCAAGCTTTAACAGAGTACTTCTATTTAAACACCACGGAAGACTGCCATGCTTTCTATTTCAACTTCATCCGTATGCACAATCGCCTTCCTGAGAAAAAGATCTTTGTTCGCAATGTTGAGGATGTTCTTAAAAATGTGTCTTTATTTAGAAAGCCGATGTTTGTAGTCGCCCGCAAGCAAAAATATTTTTGGGCCATTCGTGAAAAGATCTTCAATGACTGAAGATTCTAATTAGAGCACTTGTAAGGTCACCTGCTCTTCACCTTTGTTTACGATTTTCAATCTTTTGGCGGCAGCATAGGATAAGTCTATGATGCGATTCCCATGGTAGGGACCCCGATCATTGATTCTAACGATGACTGTTCGACCTGTGGACAGGCTGGTTACCTTGACTTGCTTCCCGAAGGGGAGTGTGCGATGAGCTGCCGTCAACTCAAACATATTGAATCTTTCCCCATTGGCGGTCATCCGGCCATTGAATTCCTTTCCATACCAGGATGCGGGCCCTTTTTCATAGAAGGCATCTCGCCGTAAAGGAAAATTAGCACAAGAGCTAAGAATGAATGTGCAGGCAAAGAAAAATATTAGATTCAAAGAACGCATGCATTCAATGGTAGAGACATTGAATGATAATTCGAGTCTAGGAACGCTCGAATCCCTCTATTGGACTGTATATTTAGCCTATTTCTAGACGGAATCGCTGGTCTTTTGGAAGATCAGCACTGGGTGCTGACCCTAGGAAAAACCAGCGTATTTCTTAAGTCCACTTATAAATGCGGGCCTCATAGGGGCGAAGTTCAAACTGCGCAGACTCTGTGTGAGGTGCCACATCGTAGTTCGCCAGAAGTAAATTCTTGTGTTGAAGAGGCATATTGGGAACATCATACTTCGCAGATTTCCCAGTCAAGTTGCTGATCACAACCATTTTGGTGTTATCCAAAGTTCTGGTGTAAGCATAGACTTGAGTGTCTTCAGCCATCAAAAGATCATAGCTCCCATAGACAAATACAGGATTCGAACGACGCAGTTGAATCAATGAACGGTAAAAATTAAAAATAGAGCGTGGTTGATCAAGCTGTTGTTCAACGTTGATCTCTTTGAAGTTCGGATTCACTTTTAACCAAGGTTTGCCGGTTGTGAAGCCCGCGTGAGCTGCCGAACTCCATTGCATCGGTGTGCGCGCATTGTCTCGCGAAGAATTCGCAAGTTCTGCTGTGATCTCTGCATCCGTAGCGCCTTGCTTTCTGCGAATCGCAAAATGATTTTTCGCAGATACGTCATTGAAATCATCAGGTCCCGTGAAGACTGTATTGGTCATCCCGATCTCTTGCCCTTGATAGATGAAAGGAGTCCCCTGCATCATAAAGTACATGGCAGCAATGGCTGTGGCGCTTTCCTGCCAAAAGTTCTGAGCATCACCCCATTTGGAAATGATGCGAGGGATGTCATGATTCTCAACGAACAAGGCATTCCAACCGCGGTTTTCCAGACCTTTCTGCCAACGACCAAAAACTTCTTTGACCTTCAATAGATCAATGCGCTTCTCAGGGTTTGAATCCCAAAGACCAACATGCTCAAACTGGATCAGCATGTTAAATTTCTTCTGTTTTTCTCCAACCCATTCTTCAGCGTTGTCAGCAGAAACACCATTGGCTTCGCCGACAGTCATGATGTCGTAGTGAACGAAGGTGTTCTTGCAAAGATCACTGATATAGTTCTGAATGCCAGGCACATTCATATGCTTGTCGTACGAGGGAACGTATTCAAGACCCTTGGGGTTCGGCATGTCTGCCAAGCCCGGTTCCTTCATCATGTGGCTGATAGCATCGATTCGGAAACCATCAATGCCTTTATCTAGCCACCAACGCACCATCTGATAGATGTGTTGGCGCATTTCCAGATTTTCCCAGTTAAGATCCGGTTGGCGAGTCGAAAAGACATGCATGAAGTACTGCTGGGTTTGCTCGTCGTACTTCCAGGCAGAACCGCCAAAGATGCTTTCCCAGTTATTGGGCTCTTTGCCATTCTTGCCATCACGCCAGATATACCAATCGCGCTTTGCACTGTCCTTGGACTTTTTAGATTCAATAAACCATGGGTGTTCGTCGCTGGTGTGATTGACGACCAGGTCAATCAGAAGTTTCATGCCGCGCTTGTGGACTTCAGAAAGAAGAGTGTCGAAGTCCTGCATAGTACCGAATTCGTGATGAATGTCCTGGTAGTCGCTGATGTCATAGCCATTGTCGTCTTGAGGTGACTTGTACATGGGGCAGATCCAGATGACATCAATGCCGAGATGTTTCAAATAGTCCAATTTGGAGGTGAGACCCTTTAGATCACCAACTCCATCACCATTAGAGTCCATGAAACTGCGAGGATAGACTTGATAGACAACGGTTTCTTTCCACCAGACTTTACTTGCACTCATGGCATTCCTTTTTGATAAAGATATGGAAGATATCCAGCACCTAGTACACCGGCATGATTTTTAGTTTTGGCGATTTCGATCTTACATTCAAAGGCAGGATTCATTTGGCGAATCATCTTTTGATAGTGAGCTTTCATTTCCTTGAAATAGAGATGTTTGATTTTGATCAAGCCGCCGCTGATGAAGATCTGCTCAAGATTGTATCCAATTGAAAGATTGTAGCAGAGGCAGGCTAGGGCCAAAGCCATGTCCTGATACAAAACTTGATATTTTGCATCTTTGCTGGCGACAAGCTCTTCGACAGAATTTCCCTGGAAGCCCATTTCCTTAGCGCGACGAAGAAGGCCCGTGCCCGAAGCTAGCCCCTCGACCGTGCAATGGTGAAGTTTCGATGGATCCGCTTTGAATTTTTGAAAATCAACAATCGTATGGCCGTACTCGGATCCCATGCCCTGAGTTTGGCAAGGGAATGAATTGAAGATGATGCCAGAACCGACACCTGTGCCCACGCTGACAAGACCGTAAGAAGACATATTCTTCCCACCGCCGACCCAGCCTTCCGCCAAAGCTGCGGCTGTGGCATCGTGCTGGAAGAATACTTTCGTGCGAAAGCCGCGTTTGATGATCTCTTTCTGAACAAGATCGCGAATGGGCACGATCTTCCAGCCAGGGTAGTTCACTGGATGAATGAGCTTTCCTTCAGCTGCATTCAGGGGACCCGCGCTGGCCAATCCCACACCCTTAAAAACCGCAGCTGCCGTTTCTTTCGGGAATCGTTGTTTGAAATCCATGGCGATATCTGCAATCAGTTGAATAACTCGTTGTTGAGTTTTCGTCGCTGAATTTTCACGTTTCATATCCACAGGGACTTTAACGAAGTCCAACATTGTCCCATCGTTTGCAAGAAGGGCGGCGGCTAACTTTGTGCCACCAAGATCAAATCCAATTGTATAAGTTTTCTTTTTCATAGTGAGCTCTTCTTAGAAGAAAGATTGCGATTTAAAAGAACTAAAGCTGATTGAGGAGGTAAGGTCCCATTCAAAACACCGTTGCTGTCAACAGTGAGAGTTTGGGTGCAAGTGTGAGTCATCCAATTGTAGGAAGCGCCGACAATATTGCAGTACTGGCCCGCCGGAAGATTGGTTTGGAAGATTTTACTCAAAGGCCCGTTGGAAAAGTTGATTGCGACAAAGCCAATGCGACCGCGATTGAAAGACATTTGATTCTGACTGTTGCTCCATAAGTTATTTACGAAGAAGGCCTTGTCAGTCTGATTGCGGAAATCAACCATCGCCGCCACCTCGGGGAGACGGTGTTCGCAAGTCCACGGAGCTTGACACTGGTTTTGGGAATTCAAGATCCCCAGCGTGCGAAGGTTCTCATCGACCGGCGGCCCCTCATCATAGGACGCAAAGTTAAAGCCAGAGTAAACCTGGGGATAGCCATAAGGCCATGCCAGCATAAAGATCTGCGCCAATCGATACAGTTTTTGGTCGTCGCTTGAAAATTTAAGAATGCTATAGTCATTGGTCCGCTCCAGATCGTGATTCGTAATAAATACGATGGAGTCACTACTTGCGGGAAGCTTCTGATCAATGTGGAAAAGGGTGTTCAAATTGCCTGACTTGAGTCCTCCGCCTAAACGGAAAGGGTAATCATAGGCGGTAACGTCACCATTTCCGGTGTAGTCACTGTACTTGATCATGCCTTCAGGATCCGCAATGACTTCTTGATAGACATAGGCAGATCTTTTCAAACGGCCCAGAATCTCTTTCAGATCCTTTGCTGGAATATGTTTTGCGGCGTCTAAGCGGAAGCCAGCAACTCCCAAATCCAAAAGATGGTTGAGGTATTCGGCCATGCGCCCCTGAACATAAGGGGAGGCCGTATCAAGATCCGCCAAATCCACCAATTCACAATTTTGGACCTCATAAAGATCGTGGTAATTGACGATATCATCGTTGCCATTGCGACCGCAGTGATGGAAATCATTGAAGCTATAAAGACCGGGATAGTTGTAGTGCGTGAATGGAGTTCCCGCGGAACCGATGCCATCCAAAAAACCGGTCATATGATTAAGAACGGCATCCGCATAGACATCGACACCTGCTCGGTGGCAGCGCCGAACCATATCTGCAAACTCAGCTTCATTGCCACTGCGGGATTCGATTTTATAGCTGACAACTTGATAGCGCTCCCACCAAGGATTGTTCTTCCAGTGAATATGTTCATGAGGAGGAGAAACTTGAACGGCAGAAAAGCCCGCCGGACCCAGATAGGTTTCGCACTCACGAGCGATATCTTTCCACGGCCACTCAAAGAGCTGTGCAAAAACAGTTCGCGGAGCGGCTTGCGCGGAAAGCCCCACGAAAGAAAGGCATAAAATCAAAAAGCGAACGTTGATTTTATTCAAAATCCAGCTCCTACAAGCGTTGATTTAGACCCGTAGCTTTATCAAACAGGTGGGCTTTTGTCAGGTCGATCTTCAATGGGACTCGTTGGCCAATCGAAAAATTGTCCATTGAATCGACCAGCATTCTTACGGACTGACCATCGAGTTTGCCATGAAGCATTTGTTGGCCGCCAAGATTTTCTGAAAGCTCAACGTGATAATCACCCAAAGCAATTTCATGTGGTTCCAAAGAGCCCGTGGCAGGCTTCATGGATTCAGGACGAACACCCAAAACTTGCCCAGGCTTTTTAGCTTCAGGCCAAGGGAGTTTGCTTAAAATTGATCCTTCCATGAAGTTCATTTCCGGCGAACCAATAAAGCTCGCGATAAACATGTTTTTAGGGCGGTGGTAGATTTCTGTCGGCGTGCCGATTTGTTCGACCACACCATCGCGAAGAACGGCAATACGGTCACCCATCGTTGTCGCTTCCATTTGATCATGGGTCACATAGATCATAGTGCTTTTCAAAGCTTGATGAAGGCGTTTAATCTCCACACGCATTTGTGATCTGAGGTGGGCATCCAAATTTGAAAGAGGTTCGTCGAACAGAATCACCGGTGTTTGGCGGCTCAATGCGCGGCCCAAGGCGACGCGCTGACGTTGACCGCCCGAAAGTTCTTTAGGTTTGCGCTCTAGTAGATGAGAAATTTGCAGAAGGTCTGAAATTTCCTTCACGCGGCGAGAGATCTCTTCTGCCGAAAGACCTTGCAGCTTTAAACTGAAGCCCATGTTCTCGGCAACACTCATATGTGGATAGAGGGCGTAGCTTTGGAAAACCATGGCAATGTCACGGTTCTGAGGCTCGATGTCGTTCATGATTTTGCCGCCGACGCTGATGCTGCCGGCATCAAGTTTTTCCAATCCCGCAAGACTTCTTAGTAAAGTCGATTTGCCGCAACCGGAAGGGCCCACCAAAACCAGGAATTCGCCTGAAGCAATCTGCAAATCAATGCCCTTAAGAACTTTTGCGCTGCCGAAGCTTTTTTCGCATTTTACAAAATCAATACTAGCCATATTTACCCCTTCACGCTTCCCATTGTTAAACCTGAGACAAGGTAGCGAGAGATACTAATAAATAAAATTAAAGCAGGAACGCTGACAATCAATGCGCCAGCGGCATAAAGACCCCATTGAGTCGCCAAGCTTGCCTGGAAAGACCGAAGTCCCAAGGGCAAGGTGTAAAGCGCAGGATCTTGCAAAACCACCGCAGCAATCACGTACTCACTCCAGCTATTCATAAAACTAAAGAGTGCCGTAATGACCAAAGCCGGTGACGATACCGGCAAGATGATCTTCGTGAAAATCATCCATTTTGAGCAACCATCCAGCAAGGCCGCTTCTTCCAGCTCGCGAGGGATGGTGTCGTAGTAGGCTTTCATTTGCCAGATACAGAATGGCAAAGCTGTGGAGGAATAGATCACAAAAAGCCCCAGGAAACTGTCAATCAGATGCAACTTCGAAAGAATGATATAGAAAGGCAGCATCAACATGGTTGCCGGGAACATTTGCGAAACAAGCAGCGAAAACAGCATGGTGTTGCGGCCGCGGAAACGATAGCGCGACAAGGCGTAAGCGCTTGTCGAAGCCAAGACCACACCTGCAAAGGTTGTCACGGCACTAATCAACAGGGAATTGCGCAACCACAGCAAGAAATCCGTTTCAAAAAATAATGAAGAGAAATTCTTAAAGTTTGAACTCGCACTGATGATTTCCAAAGACTGGGTTTGGAAAGCATTGTCAGAACGTAAGGACACTGAAATCACATAAAGAATGGGATACAGTGAAAACGCGGAAAAAAGCAGAATGCTCGCCCAAGCAAAAATTTTCTTAAGCATTACTGAGTCTCCTTTCTGTATTGAGCCTTCAAAGAACTCAATCCCCAAACCACCAAGATCAGGAAAATCAGGACTGAGACCGCAGCGGCATAGCCATAGCGATACAAGTTGAAGGCCGCTTTATAAACATAGCTCACCAAGATGTGAGTTTGATCTCCTGGTTCCCCAGAGTTAGAGACCAACCAGATCACATTCAAGTTATTGAAAGTCCAAATAGATCCCAAAAGCGCAGCCGGCACCATCACAGGCAAAAGCAAAGGCCAGGTGATATGGCGGAATCTTTGCCAAGCATTAGCGCCATCTAAAACGGCCGCTTCGTACAGAGAGTGAGGGATGGATTGCAAGCCACCCAAAGCAACAATCATCATAAACGGAAAGCCCAGCCACACATTGGTGATCACACAGGCTGCAAAAGCCGTGAAGGGCTGACTGAGCCACTGTACCGGAGACAGGTGCATGAACTGCTGAAGGAAGATATTGATCGGTCCATATTCCTGATTGAACAAAGCTCGCCAAGTCAGTGCGGTGATATATTGAGGAACTGCCCAAGGAATGATGAGCAAAGCTCTCCAGAATCCTTTTGCGGGCATCACTTGATTGATGATGATCGCTAAGAAAACCCCGATGGAAACGTGGAAAACCACATTCACAACAGTCCAGATAACAGTCTTGAGGAAAAGAGAATAAAAGCGGGGATCCGTGAGGGCTTCCGCATAATGTTGGAAGCCGACAATCGACCAATCCTGGAAGGTGCGCAAACTGAAGTTCGAAAATGAAATCGCGATATTATAGAAGAAGGGATACACGATGACGGCGAAGATCCCCAGGAAAGCCGGAAGCATCATATAGTATGCAAACTTTTGCGGCCCCTGGAATCCATTTACGAATGCCGCAAAAGATTTTCTTGAAAGCCAAGCGACACAAATCAGGATGATGGCAAAAAGAATCTTCAGAACCAAAGCGCCACCCGTAGGCTCCAGAACTTCGTTCATTTCATGAATCTGTTTTTCTGCGACTTCTTGAGCACTTTTAGCAGCTAACTCTGGAGTCGCACTTCCCGCGAGGACTTTTTGGTATTGAGTGCGAAGGCTGTCCCAAATAGCGCGAATCTCAGGTGCGATGGGCATCGGATGACCGACTTCCATGACACTTGAGGAAATTTTAAGAAGAGGATTGTTTTTTACGATCTCAGAGTTGCGGGCATTCAGGTTGGAAGGAAGAATTCCCACTTTTTCGGCGAATAACAACTGAGTTGATTCTGAAGTGAGGAACTTCAAGAGCTTGATCGCTGCCGCCAAATGCTCCGGAGACTTCATGTTCACATTCAAAGAATAACCTTTAGTTCCAACCAAAGGACTTGGCCAGCGTCCTGTGGATGAAATCATAGGAATACGGGCAATGCCAAAGTCGACCTTGGCTTCCTTGTAGTCACCCCATGACCAGTCACCATTGATCAACATCGCTGCCTTGTTCCCTTTGAAAAGAGCATTGGCAGTCTCATAGTCACACTCTTTAGGGATGATTTTATATTTATCGCGCATATCCAAAATGAATTGGAAAGTGCTACGCAAGGCCGGAGTATTGAGGTTTGGAACCGAGTCGTTCTTAATGAAATCATCGCCAAAGGCTGAAATGAAAGGAGCAAAAAAGAAAGGCTCTGTATAATTGAAAACCAATCCCCATTGGTCCACTTTGCCATCGCCATTTTGATCAATAGTCAGGCGACGCCCCATCTCAATCAGTTCATCGGTGTTTTTAGGGGGTGTTTGGATCAGCTTCTTATTGTAGATCAGCATCAAGTGATTGCCGACGCCATCGCCGACCATGTAGTGCTGATTCATAAATTCCGGAGTCGCCAGAGGATCCAAGGCAGAGAAGTCAGCCTTTTCCAACACGGTGTCTAAGGGTCGAATAATTCCCATCGTCGCAAATGGACCAATTTGATCGCTGGGCCCGTAAACTAATTCAGGACCGGCGCCACCCATAGCCGCAGATTGATAACTGCTGCGCAGCTCTTCGGTCTCTCGATAAGTCGCTTGCACTGTGATATCGGGATTTTCTTTTTCAAACTTCTTCAAGGCCTCTGCCAGAACCTGACGATGGCCATAGATCATCTGATGCCAAACATTGATATGAACTGGCTTGGCGTGAGCAAGCAAAGAGGAAAACAAAATCAGCAGCAATGCAGATGCGCGCATTATCGAACACCTCGGAAGTGGAGTCGGGCCTTATTTCCAAGAGACATTCTTAAGACAACAGTCGAAAGACCCGGTATTTGAACTTGTGATTGCTTGGGCAGAAGTACAACCTGTGACAAAGCAGAATCAACTTTAGAGTCAAACAAAGGATGAATCTCCCAGGCGTAGCTCATGACTTTGTCTGAAAAAATGCGCGAATCACGAGAGCTGTTGAAGAAGATCAACAAGGCTTCTTGGTCGTTGTGCAAGATCATAGCAATAAGACCTGGTTCGCTGCGGTTTTCATTATCGATGAAGGTCAGACGACTCATGATTTCATCGAGGGAATTCATCTTAAACAATGACGTACTTTGGCGGACTCGAAGCAAGGCCTTAAAGTAGTTGTTTGTTTGTGCAATTAAACTAGCTGAAGCTTGCAAAGCAGGTGTCTGCAAACGTGGCTGCCAGAAAGACCAATCATCATAGTTTTTCCAAGCTGGAGGAAGGCCTTCACCCCAATGATTTGTCGCGCCTGACCAATCAAGACGATTGAAAAAGTCGCCGGAATCATAACTGTCTTGATCGCCATTTTTCGAGCGTAAGATTTCAGTGCCAGCCTCGATAAATGGAATTCCCTGACTGAGTAAAGGAATGGCCATGGCCAATTGGTGCATGCGCTGACGATTTTCAACAGAGGCCAATGCAGGGGAGCGACCCTCTGTGTAGAATGGCGCTTTGGCTTGAACAGAGTCCCAAAGAGTGTAGCCATCGTGAGCAGAGACATAGTTAATAGTCTCAATCGGTTGAGCTGAAGTTGCAACCTGGCTGGAACGATAAAGTAAATCACCTCCGCGGATGACCGAACCCAAGTGTTCGCGGAAGGTGAAGTCACGCAAGTTCCCTGCAAGACCCACTTTAATGACGTCACCCAAGTGAAGAAGCTTGTCGCGCTGATCATTGAGATTCGTCGGAGTATTGCGGTTTGCCGGCTCTTTATTAAAGTCAAAATACAGTCCCGTGGCATAACCCTGATCTGATTTTTCAGAAGAGTTTGTCGTGCCGCCACGAACTGCATCACGCAAGCGATCATTGAACAGGCCGACTCCTGCACCGTAGGAATTTACCTGGGTCATGGCTGCTTTCGGATTGCGATCATAGAAAGAGCCAAAAGGCCAACCTTCGCCATACAGATAAATTTTTGAACCGTCCACGCCATCATCAGACACTGTCAGAGAGCGAACTGCGTCTTTGATCTTCAAAATAGTATCGCGAGAATGGAATGACATGAGATCAAAGCGGAAGCCGTCGATTTTATAAGTGCGGGCCCAGTGCCTTACTGTATCGATCATGAGCTTTTCCATCATGCGATGTTCACTTGCGGTGTCACTGCAGCAGGAAGTGTTGTAGGTGGTTCCTTCATCGTTCAGACGATAGTAGTAAAGAGGAACGATTTTATCGAATACAGACAAGCGATCCAGTCCGCTGGCAAAAGTGTGGTTAAAGACCACATCCTGAATCACCCGAAGACCCATCGTGTTCAGGCTTTGAACCATGTCGCGCACTTCGCGCACGCGGGAAACACCATCTGGTTTTATCGAGTAGCTGCCCTCTGGAACAAGAAAATGAACAGGATCATATCCCCAGTTGAATCCATCTGTCGCACGCACTCTTGAAAGCGCATCCTGTGGATCTTGCAAATTTCCATTGCCAGAATTGACTGTCTGCCAGGTGGATTTGTTTTCGTTGACCGAGCCGAAGTCATTGAAAGGCAGAAGATGAACATGGGTTAGGCCTGCTTGCCCCAATGATCGCAAATGGCGATTGCTATTGCTTTGTGGGAAAGAGAACGCATCGTAAGTGCCGCGATAAGGGAAAGGAATGGTCTCATCGCTGGCGCTGAAATCACGAATATGCAATTCGTAAATCACGATGTCTTTGAATGAATTCAGATGGGGCTTCTGTAAGTTGTCCCATCCTGAAGGTTTCAAGTCAGAGGCTTGCACGTCGATCAATTGCGACATGGTGCCGTTCATCGACAGACTGAAACTGTAAGGATCAGTTACCAAAGAAGTTTCAATTTGATCGGTGAGTGGCTGATAAACGGTCACTTCATAGAGATAGAAACTATTTTGGTATTGTTGAGATAAAGTCGCTGCCCAAACTCCGTCTTGCCAATTCATCGGAAGGATCTGAGAGGGTTGATGAGCATCGGAGGCACTGGAAGAATAAAGGAAAAGACGAACAGCTAAAGCAGTGGGAGCCCACAGCTTCAATTGCATTTGCGATCCTTGAACCGTCAGCCCTAAATCCTCACCCTGGTAAGCGTAAATTTCATCGAGGAGACCTGCATATTGAATTGCTGTCGAATCCAAAACCTGATTGGTGTTGTCAGTGACAAAGACTTTCAGTGGATGATGGAGCAACTCTTGAATAGTCGCTCTGTCCACTCCTGCCGAGCTCAACAGTGCGTAATTGTTTCGAATTTCAAGCAGGGGCAGGGTGATCTTATTTGGATTTTTCTGAAGAGAAATATCGCCAGTCGCTAACACGAAGTTCGTGCTGTCAGTCGCACGCAGGCCCTGGGGAAGTTTAAGAAGAAGTTGCTGAGAGTTCAGCCATTGCGCGCGCGCCGGTCCCCCACGACCATGCGCTATACCGCTAATAAATAACGGGAAAAACAAAATCAGCATTGTCCTGAAAGCACGTCCCCAGCACTGTTTCAGCAAGCACTCCCCCTCAATTTGAGTTCTAGCTCTATGCATAAGTTGTAGTCAGGGCGGGACTTTATGGGTAAGGCTCGTATTTTTCAAGGGACGATAATGAAAAGTATAATTTGGGCTATATTAGTTACTTTGTTTGCACAGCCTAGCTTTGCGCTAGATGCTGATTTTTTAGGCTATTTGCGTGGGGGATCAGGTCTGAACCTTCAAGGAGGGCAGAGGGAATGCTTCTACAATCAAGGATTGCCGGGTAATTTCTTACGCTTAGGGAATGAGTGCGATTTCTATACAGAATTGGCGATGGTTTTTAATCATAAAAAAGCCACTGCTGACGACCCTGTATTTTTTAGAACGCAAGTTCGCTTCGCCTACAGCTCTAAAGGTCTGCGTCAATGGGAGTCCACTGTTTCATCAGTCAATGGCTCACCGGGAACAGTAAAGCTTCCTAATAATGAAATTGAAGCCTACGTCAAAGCGGGAGGATTTTCTGAAGTTCCAGGAGAGTTTTGGGTCGGGAAGCGTTTCTACCGTGACGTCGATTTGCATATTTTCGATTGGTACTACTACGCTGACATGAGCGGTGTCGGTGCCGGGGTGGAAGCTTTGTCCGTAGGGCCAGGACAATTGGCGATCGCTCACATGATTCAGTCCAATGAGGATCTCAACTCCACATCAGTGGGACGACCGGTTTTAAATGTTTTGGATTTGCGCTACACGTCTGTGCCGGTGGGAAGCCAAAAGATCAATTTCTGGACGGCGTATGCATGGGCTCCAGGAAGTACGCAGGGGACGACACAATACAATCCAACTAATGGCTATGCAATTGCGAGCCGTTTGGAGGGGCCGGCATTTACTGGGCACAACAATGTTGCGCTATTGTTTGGTCAAGGTGCTATGAAAGATTTTAATATCTATGGCAACAGTGCTGTTCCCGCGACAGATACGTCGCAGAATCGTGCTTGGAATGTGCGTCTGGTCAACGATTGGAATCGAGACGTGACAGACTACTGGGCGATCATGTTTGGCGTTGCTGCGAACTATGGAAGTAATGGCAAAGATTCTAAAAACATTGTGCAGTGGCAAGAAATTGGTATTCGTCCGATTTACTTTGTAACTGACCGCTTCCAATGGGTTTTTGAAACAGGTTATTCTCACTATAAAGATGAATCAGAAACTTTGACGAATGGTCAGCCCGCTGGGGATCGTGAACTGGGTCGTGTGACAGTGGCTCCACAGTTGTCTATGAGCAAGAGTATGTGGGGACGCCCAGTACTGCGTGCCTTTGCGTCTTACTCCTTTTGGAATAGCAACAACGAAGACCCGAAGTACATTGGAGCGAGTGCGCCGACCTTTGCCAACAAAAGTTCCGGCATGAGCTTCGGCTACCAGTTCGAGGCTTGGTTTTAGTCCACGCCCACTCCTGATTTAAAGTTTGAGAGGATGGGTTCTGACCTCCTCTCAACTCTCAAGAACGTCACTGTCTATTCTGTTTACAGACCATCTCAATTTTACACGGTTCGCGCCCAGGTTTGCTCTTTGCTGAGAAGTTCTCTCGGAGGACTTTATGAGAAAAATCATCCTGGGCCTATTGTTGACCTCAACGGTTGCGGTGGCAGATACCAAATCAAATTCCGAAAATGCGGTGATGACGCAAATGTTGGAGCAGGTTCTAAACTCGGTCGAACAATCGGCGGTGGACTTGAATATTGATGGTATTTCCATTGATTCTGAGGCGAAACAGGTGACTACAGACAGCGTTCGTCTTTCGGGGATGATCAGCTTCGGCAGTGATTGGCAGGTCGAATTGGTTCCTCCTTCTTCCGACGAAAAAGCCAACGACTCATTAAAGAAAATCAATCCTAAGCTCTTGGCTGATGCGAAGGACTTAAAACTTGCGGTTGATTTGAAGATGCTCGCGAACTCAGTGACTATTGATGCAAGATTCTTTTCTCGTTATGACAGCAAGGCCAAAAAATGGATCGCTCGTCCTTTGACTTTGAAGGTGGCGAATCAAATGAATATGGCTTTGATGACGATTCGTATGCACTCTCTCAAAGCAGTTAAAAAAGCGAACGACAAGAATCCAAATATTCAGGATATCTCTGGAACATGTGAGTCGGATAAAATCTTATTGGATCTGACTACGGGGCAAAACAAGCAAGTTCCTGTGGACTGCCGTTTTAGCGGAACTATGACTGAAAAAGGTTATAAAATTCACTTCAAATACGCGAATCAATAATTATGAAAATAAGAATGCTTTTTTTGATCATGACTATCGCTCTTGGCGCGACCAAGAGCTTCGCAGAAACGGATGCCTCAGCGGCTCGTCCTGCGCAAGTCAATGTCGGTGGCTTTGAAGCCGTTCGATATTGGATCATAAAAAAGATGGTTCTGGATATTGATGCTGTTTTAAAAGAGCAAGGCATCGAATCCGTGATGTGCACCTTCAGGCAAAATCAACCTGCCAAGGACTTCTCTTATCTTGGCGTGGGTCCCTGTTTGGTGAAGGCCTTTTTGAAGTCAATGAAGACCGATCAAAGCGCGGGCGCAGTGTATACGTGGATTAAAGACCGCCAGGGCCGCTTTCATCCTGTTGAAATTCAATGGCGTCCACCGGTGGGTGGCTGGTCTCAAATCATTGATCAAGTTCTTGAAATGAAAATGGAAAAACAACTGTACTGGATTCGCGATCATATCTGGGGCCTTGAAGAAGAGAAGGTTCGCTATAGCGATTTCATTCTGGGTGACCTGAAGATCATTCTTCCTGAAGATCCGGAGGCTTTGTCTGCGTTGGCGGAAAAAGGCGGCAGTTGGGCTAAGAACTATCTTAGTAAAGTGAAGTCCGTCAGTTTGCAGTTGAAAACAACTGGAAATGAAAAAGGAAAAGTTATTTTTACCGGTGATCTGATTTTGACTCCCAAATCAAGTGACGAAGGTACTTCGCAGGCGACGACTGTTCATCTACGTACGAATGTAAATGTGATGCTTCTGAAAAGGCCATTCTTTCTTGATGCGAAGATGAGAACTTCCGGCACGGGTGCGGATGTGCCATCAACAGAGGAGACTTTGCCATGAAATCCCTTCTTTTGATTTTGTTGTTCTTTGCTCCGATTTTAAGTCATGGAAAGTGCCTGGTCCCTGCTGGTGATATTGAAGCCATCTCGCAAAAGATTTTATGGCAAGGTATCGACGGAGAAGAGCAAAACACCGCGCTTATTCAAGGCAACGTGTCAGGAACTATTTCTGATTCTGAAGAAGAGAGCTTTGGCGAGGGCGATTATGAAGTTTATGTTCGTCCTGATGAAGACGGGGCCTTCCAGGTTCTGCCGCTTCCTCTATTCATGGTAGAAATGAAAAAAGACCGCGATTCAGTCTACCTTTGCGCGCACTTTGACTCGAAGGATGCTGCAAAAACAGAAATCGTTATGTATTTCTTAAGAAATAATCGTATCAAGCCGATCACGCCAAAGCCTTTGCCGTTGATGGGGATTAAAAACATTTTCAAGAATCGCCTTCGTCGAACGCCCTTGGTGTTGATTGGAGCGCCGTTCGCGATTGTTGAAAAGGTGCAGGAAGTCTTGACCAACATTTGGGGTGACCTAACAAAGTTGGGGGTCGATCGAATCAGAATCACCAGCACGGAAATTCAGCTCTATTCAGGCGGAGACCCGGGCCAGTTTGACTCTTATGTTCTCAAGAAAGTCATTCCGTTGAAGTAAGTCGGATTTTCTATACCTGAAACCAATCAAAATTCAGGCAGGCCAACTTTTCGTCGGGCGAAGACTGAAGACGCTCGACGGCTTCTTTTAAAAGCTGCGAAAGTTTTTCTCGGACCCATTCGTAATCATCTTCAGATAAAGAGATCACTCCAGAGTAGTGAAGATTTTCCGGTCTTCGAGTGCCGATCGCCTCGATGGATTTCAACCGCCACTGCGTATGATGCTGCAAGATCAGCGGTGACGACATTTCAAGATGCAGTACTGGCTTCAAAACTTTGTAAAGACCCTGTTCGTGTTTCACAAACCCGCGCGTGGTTAAAAATTCCAAAGTCGAATGAAGAGAAGCTGTGGGCAGCTGAAAGTATTTCTGCAGATTGTCCAAGGACTGCAAGGCAGGATTGAGCAAAGCCATGTGAATCGCGGCATAGTGCCAGCTGGAGTAGTAGGTGGACTGATCTTCCAGAGATAAGCTCTCTGAAATATTCACACGTTTTTTAAGAACGGAATGCTCTTCGCGCTTCTGAGAGATCTGTTTTTGAAAAATTTTCTGAAGACCTTTGGAGCCTGCGCGCTTGTGCATGACCAACAGGAGCAGAAACTCTGAATCCAACTCGTTCAAGCCCATCCAGCGCGCACATGACTCTGCCTGCTCAAGACTGAAATGATAGTCGCCGCCCAGAACATGAGTGATAAAGGCTGTTTGGCAGCCTACGGCCTCTGCCAATTGCTTGCGAAGACCTCTTCCTTTGTGAGGACCATTGGCGATCCAATCCGTTATGAACTTCTTGTAATCCTTGTACTCGTAGACAGAGATGGTGTTCATAGGCCCCCAAAATTTAGTAATATTAAATTTTCACCTTGTTTATTTAATTAAATAGTCTTGCAAGTCAAGTACTGCGGAAATAAGACTGTGCCCACGAGGTCAGCATGTCTGTCGTAAAGTTCTTTGCTTTCATACTTCTAAGTCTTTCAGCGAACACCTGGGCTTGGTCAGGAATGATCCGCGAGGGTGGTGTCAGTGGAGGCGGCGGCAATGTTATCAATCCACAAATGCCAACATCTACGGTGGATCCGGAAGAGGCTGAGCATATTGTGAAGGCTTCCGCAGTTTACACTCAGATTTTCTTCGCCCATGCAAAAGCTCAGTTCGCAAACGGTGAAGCTTCATCAGAAATTTTACCTGTTTATAAAAAATTATTTTCCGGTCCCAGAGATCTCGACACTGTTCTGCAAAATGTTCGTCCGCATGTTCGCGAAAGTGGACCTTGCTATGACTACAACATGCAGCCTGTGGATGCCAGCGTGGCAGGTTCTCTTCCGAACAGATTCTGTGTCAGCGCCTTTGCTCTTTCTCGCAAAGTGCAAGCCGACCAGATTCCTGTTCAGGCGGCGGCATTGATGGCTCATGAGTACACAGAGATCATGGGACTTGATGAAGATGAAGCCGTGATGATTCAAAAACAAGCTTTGCAAGACCTGCAAATCGTGAACCTCCCCCCATTGAGTGTTCACGATTGCGGGGATTCTAACTAAAACGAAAAGGAAACAATATGCGCCGTTTATTTATCGTAACTATGATGGCTTTGTTATTACCAGCTGCAAGCTTCGCACAAGATGCAAGCAGTTCGTTGAAACAAAATATGAAACAAATTGGCTCTTTGACGAAGCAAATTGTAGCGACCGTCAAAGACTCTAGCAAAGATCAAGACAACGCGAATAAGTCCGCACAATTGGTTGCTCTTTTCCAGTTGGTTTACAATCAAGCCGCTGACGGTGTTCAGGATATTCCCGCAGATCAACAACAAGCTGCAATCGAGGATTTCCAAAACTTGATCCAACAAGAGATCGATTTGGCGACCCAACTTCAAGCCGCTTTTGCATCCAATGACACCAATGCAGCAGCAACTATTTTGCAGCAAATGAACGACATCAAGCACGAAGGTCACGACAAGTACAATCCATAGGTCATTTCCAATTTTGCATCGGAGGCATTTTATGACAGGGAAGTTCAAAGTGGCGCTGGCCGCTCTTCTGATTTGTTTTGTATCTTCTGGGGCCCAAGCTAAGGGGCCCTATTTCCAGAAGGTTATTTGGGTTGTTCTGGAAAATACCGACTATGCGTCGGCGATGGCTCAGGCCGACTTTGCGCGACTTGCTCAAATGGGTGCGTCTTTTCAAAATTTCAATGGCGAAAGTCATCCTTCTCAGGCCAATTATATTGCGATGATCGCTGGCGACACCATGGGGGTTCGTGGTGATGGCAATGCGGATATCTCAGGAAAACACCTGGGCGATTTGTTAGAGGCTGCCGGTAAGGACTGGCGAGTTTATGCTGAAGACTATCCGGGAAATTGCTTTACCGGTGCGACTCGCGGCAACTATGCCCGCAAACACAATCCATTTATTAGCTTCACCAATGTCAGCAAGGATTCTGAACGTTGCAAAAAAATTGTTCCTGCTGATCAATTTGATTCAGACTTTGAACATCAGCAACTTTCTGAGTTTTCAATGTACATCCCAAACCTTCGCGATGATGGTCACAACACCGGTGTGGAGTATGCTGGAAAGTGGTTCTCGAAGAAGTTTGCCAATCTTTTGAATTCACCAGATGGACTTCGCGACACTTTATTGGTTGTTACCTTTGATGAAAGTGAATCGCGCTTAACAAATAAGATCTACACTGTTCTGTTGGGTGAAAATATCCAGGCTGGCATTCAGATTCCACAAGCGCACAATCACATCAGTCTTTTGAAATTGATTGAAGATCAGTTGCAGCTTGGGAATTTGGGACGCGCAGACCTGACAGCCCCACCCATTATGGGTCTTTGGAAATAGCAAAAATTATTCGAACCTTTTCAAATGGTCATTGCGCTTTTGCATGGCTCTGTTGATCAAACCCTCAGTGTCTTCGATAGGCACTGAGCGTCTTGCTGATTCTCCCAGAACGTAGGTAAGGCCCAGCGCATACTCGAAGTTCGAGTTCGCTCTTAGTAAAGGACTTTGCTTGTTTGCGGAATTAGAAAAGTCCGAATAGGACCCTCCCACATACACAGTCAGCTTCCCTGAAGACAGTCTTTGAAAATATGAAATTTGATTCTCTAAAAATCCAGCGCTTGCACTGTATGCGGGGCGCGTAGCGGTGGCATTTTGCAGTGGAACCTCGAAGTAGGTGGCATTGAATTCCTGAGAGGCCGTTTTTGCCTCTAGAGAGAAAATTCCACTTAGCATCAGTGGTGACTCAAAAACTCCGCCCCATTCATCGTGCCACCGATATTGGACTTCGATGGAGGCGAGCCCCCCGTTTTGACGGATGGAGCTTCCATAAATTGCCATCGAGGGAAAAAGCGCGAGTTTGAATTCCCAACTGTGATCGACGGAGTAAATCAATTGCGGACCAATCTCCACAACCAGGGGTAAGTTTTCCATTCCCTCGCGCGCCTGACTCTTCGAGGAGTCTAGCGGCAGACGTCCACCACCGGAAAACTCGAGGGACCATTTGTTTTCTTTTAAAAGATAAGCGCGACCACCTTCTTGATCGTCAGCGCGAAGAATGGTTCCGCGGTATTGAAAGGTCGGGAAGGGCAGAACTAGTTCTGAGTATTCATCTGATCCCGGATATTGAGCGTAACGGGCATAGCCGATACCAAACCCATACTCCCAAAGAGGCTTGCCCTCTTCACGCAGAGGCTTGCTTTCTTCCGCGGCCTGCAGGGGAACTGCCGTTAAGAAAATTGTCAGAATGAAAAACCAGAAACGACCTAACATTGCTGACTATCGTAGCGACTGGGGGCAAACTCTCCAAGTTCTTTCTCGAACGGAATAGAAAGTAACTGGCCTCAAGGGGTGTCTTCATCTAAGATAGCCTCATGGCGAAAAAATCAAAAGCTCCAGCACAAGATTCTGAAGTTCAGTACTTCATCAAAGATGTCCAGCAACTCGCGGGACTTCCTACTTCTAAAAAATATGCGAAGTTACTTCTTGAGGAGTATCCTTTTGATGGCCAATTGCTTAATGCAAGTCGCCTGTATCGGGAAAGCCGTAAGCTTTACTTATCATTGGGCGGTGTCTTCTCGCCAAAGATGTGTTCCACCATGCGTTCTTTGAGCGCTCAGGATCTATTTAAAGATGAAATTGAGTTTTCACCGTCGGCTTCCGAGTTGATGTGGTTTAAAGATCATTCGCAGGAAGTGGTCGATCCTGAATTTGGAATTGATGCTCTTATGCGCTTTAATGAGATTTCTCTTTATCATGAACAGAACCACCGCGTGTTGTGGCGCTTGCTTCCTCCGCCTCCGTCTGAAGAGCGTGATTTTTGTCGTTATTTAAATTTTGCCGAAAGCCTGGTTGTGACCTTGGATCTTGCCCTGGGTGATGAGCTGGGAAAAAAGACATCGCCAATTTTTGAGAACTTGAAGGTCATCTATCGTTCTGGCGGTGAAGACCAATGGTTTGATAAATCAAAAGGGGAATATCGCAATTATTTGCTCGCCCTTCTAAGTGCCACTTATTATGCCTTGGAGCTTATTAATCCCGAGGATATTTTAAAGGCCGTTGATTACGTTTTGCCGGGGCAAAAGAAGATGAACAAAGATGCTGTTCGTCGGGGACTGGAATTGAATGAGCTCTTTACGCGAATCACCAATCCTCAATGGCAGGAGCGTTATTGGAAAGTGGCGCAAGCGAAGCTTTCAAAAATGCACGCTGGAGCAAAAGAGGATCCTCTTTATATGCCGGAGGATCCATTGGACTTAGAGGCTGAGTTTTTCTTTGCTCACAGGGTTTTCGACTATTACGGATTGTAGACCTAAATCTGGTCGGGGCCTTTGGGGTCCCATGGGTGTTAAGATTCTGTCAAGTTTCATTCTTGCTTACCGATAAATTTGAGCGAAGTTTCCGCTCAACGCGAAAGCAAGGATGTTCCTGTGAAAGCCAATATCAACATTAAAAAACTTTTCTCCTTTGCATTTCTGACCATTGGATTGCTGATTGCCCTTATATTTTTGGCGGTTCGATATGAAGTTTATCGAATTGAACAGGCGACATTGAAGCTATCTCAAACAACTGAGGCAGCCTTGGATGCCTCTAAAGTTAAATATCATATCGTGCAGATCCAACAGTTTGTTACGGATGCCTCTTTGACGGGGGATCGTGATGGTTTGGATGAAGCTAAGAAACACCTCGACGACGTTCATAAAAATATCGAAGCGATGAAAGTTCTCGCACCTCATCATGCATCCACCTTCAATCGACTTGCTGAAGAAGCCAAAGCCTTGCATGCCGTAGGAATGGAGATGTTTGCTGCCTATACCGAAAAAGGTAAGAATGAGGGGAATCTGATCATGAAGCGCCCTCAAACAGGATTGGATGCCTCTTCATTGGTAATCGCCAACGAAATTGACGCCCTGGTTGAAAAGCTAATTGCCGAAGAAATGACTTCGGGTAAGGATTTATCTCAAGCAGAGGCCAATCTGAATTTGGTCTTGGCTATTTTGGCAGGCGTTTCTTTGTTAGTCATGGTTGTGGCTTTTGCAATGCTCAAAACGAAGCTGACGGAAGCAAGTCGCCTTCTTCAGGATTTACAAAGCTCAAGTTTCCAGGTGGCGACCTCCGGCGGTGAAATTGCGAATGCCGCAAACAAACTAAGCTCTGCGGCTGTTGAGTCGGCGGCGACGATCGAAACAACCACGGCATCGACGGAAGAAATTTCAAGCATTATTAAAGAAAACGCCAAAGGGGCGGTACAGGCTCGAGACATCTCGGGGATTGCTCAGGAAAAAGCCAAAGAGGGGCAGCAGGAAGTCGTGCGATTGATCACGTCGATGGGTGAGATCGCTCAGGGCTCGAAGAAAATTGAAGAGATCATCACGGTCATTGACGACATCGCCTTTCAAACAAATCTTTTGGCACTGAATGCGGCTGTCGAAGCGGCTCGCGCCGGTGAGCAGGGTAAGGGCTTTGCTGTCGTCGCCGATGCGGTTCGAACTTTGGCACAAAGAAGTGCCACTTCGGCCAAAGAAATTTCTGATCTGATCAGATCCAGTGTCGATAAAATCGAATATGGTTCGGGCGTTGCTGAGTCCAGTGGGGAAGCACTCAATCAAATCGTCGCGGCAGTCGAAAAAGTCACCCATATCAATACGGAAATCTCAGTGGCCAGCGAAGAGCAGGCGCGAGGAATTGATGCCATTAATAAATCCATCAATGACTTTGATCGAACCACTCAGAGCAATGCGGCCTCTGCAGAGGAATGTGCCGCTTCATCTCAGGAACTCGCAGAGCAATCGAAGATCTTGCGAGAGATGTTGCTGAAGTTGGGCGCCGTCCTGGGTGTGTAACACCTACTTGGAATACTTCATTTCAAGTTCTTTAAGAAGTCGTTGTTCGCTTTCAGAAAGCAAGTTTCGATTCTTCATCACTGCTAAAACTTTATAAGTAGGTTTAAAGCCGGGGAGTGATACCGGCTTTAACGTTTTTCCGGGAAGAAGGTCAGGAACCAGACAGGTTCCTGAATTCGAAGCCGCAAAATGATGACACATTTTCCAACTATCAATTTGAACCCTCTTCACGGTTTGCTTGCGTTTATGCAAATGCTGTTGGAGCTGCAGAGTTTCCGGTCGTGCAAAGGTTGTGACGACAGGATTTGCCAGCTCACCTGATTTTGAAAGCAATACGAAATGTCCTTCAAAAAGAGGGACCGTCTGAAATTCGAAAGTGCTGCCGTCGTCGATAAGAAAGCCAAGATTGATTTCATCATCGGCAATAAGTTGCCGTACCTTTGCGGTTGTACCAAATTGAATTTGCAGTTCAGTCTGAGTGCTTTTGGTGAACTTTTCCAAATTTGGAATAATGAGAAACTCCGCCAAGGTTGCAGAACAGCCAATTTTGAGGCCCGCTTTGTCAGAGGATGGAGAACTAAAGATTTCACTTACGAGCGCCAGGGATTTTTTTGCTTTGTGATAGAAGCTGTGACCCTCTTCTGTCAGCGCAAAGGCTTTGCGTTTATGATTTAAAAGCGCAAAACCGATCGAATCTTCGAGTCGAAGGATCGACTGACTGATGGCCGGCCGGGACACATGGTTCTTCTCTGCGGCTTGGGAGAAGCTACCCAATTCCACTGTGTCGACAAAGTACTTTAAAGCATTGAGGTTCAAGTTCTCAGGTTTCATAGTAACTAATAGTTACCAATAATATAAATAAATGTCATTTTTTATTACTTAATAAAGGTGGTACACCGTTTGGCAAATAGGAGATCGCATATGAACAATATTGAAGTAGGTCAGGTGTATAAGCATTTCAAAGGGAACTCATACAGGGTTTTGCAGATTGCCAAGTCCAGCGAAACTTTAGAGGAACTGGTAATCTATGAGGCTCTTTACTCCAACCCTGAAGGTCAGATTTGGGCTCGTCCACTCAAAATGTTCATGGAGACCGTTGAGGTCGCGGGCTCAAAAGTTCCAAGATTTGCAATCGCACCTGTTTTGTTGGGGCTGTTTCTGGTTCTTGCGCGGCCGAGCGTCAGTATGGCGTCTGACTGGGACGTCGCAACCACCAATGAATCCATGGAATCCTGCTATGATGTCGAGAGATTGGTGCGATCAGAACTTCGCAAGCAGTGCCAATTGCTCAATAAAGAATTGCGCGCGATGGTTTGGTCGGAATGCTCGCAAAGAGATGACGGCGGATATGTCACTACTTTTAGAATGAGTGGCCAAGGTCGATGCCTCTAGTGGTTTAGAGTTTTTCCTTTTCGGCATCATGACAGGTGGTTATACTTGTGATGTCGTCGAAAGGATTCTGATGAAACTCTTCAAAGCAATCGCTCTCATGTTATGTGTTCATTTGGGAACCTCGGTGAGTCATGCGGCACTCATCGAGAAATCTCTGACCCACGAGGGGCAAAAGCGAATTTGGTGGGAGTATGTTCCGAAGAAATGCATGGCAGAGATCTGCCCACTGGTGCTGGCCTTTCACGGAGGGATGGGGCGAGGGGATCGACTTGAAGAAAATATTCACATGCGGACGGTTGCTGAGAAAAATGACTTTGTCCTGATCTACCCCAACGGGCTTGATCGCAATTGGAATGACGGACGCCCTGAGGTTGCCCCAGGAATTGATGACTTGGGCTTTATTGATAAACTTTTGGTAGCCGTGAAGACAGATCACAAAATCGACACCCAAAGAATCTATGCTACGGGAATATCCAACGGGGCTCTTTTTAGTTATCGCCTGGCTTGTGAGCGTTCGGAGGTTTTCGCAGCCATTGCGCCTGTGGCTGGTCATATGGGCCAACTGATCTCCAAAAATTGTAAGCCCAAGGTTCCGGTTTCGATCATTAACTTTGTGGGCACAGAAGATAAAATCATTCCGTTTCAAGGCGGTGAGGTCAAAGGCCCGTTCGGTTTTAAAAAACTGGGTAAAGTCCTTTCCTCCGATCAGTCCCTTCAGCTTTGGTTGGAAACGGATGGTTGCAGTAAAACTCCAGTGGTCACTGGGCCTATGGATAACGATCCCAAAGACGGCACTCGTGTGATGATTGAAAAATACCCAGGCTGTAAGAGCTCCGCAGAGATTCAAAGATATGTGATTGAGGGGGGAGGTCACACTTGGCCCGGTGGAGACCCCAATGCCGGCCGTCTGGTTGGCAAAGTCAGTAAAGAGGTGGATGCTTCGATGATCATTTGGAAGTTCTTTTTAGACCATCCTAAGACGAAATAAGGGGTTATCTTTACAGGCTTTTTGGTCTTTTTTACTTTCTGGTTCCATCCAGTGAGTCTTGCATGGTAAATGCTTCCTTTAACTCCCTGTCTTTCCATTGTGAGGTTTGCGTTGAAATTCGAAAAATTCCACCTGTCTGAAGATCTTTTGCGCAATCTCAATGATAACGGTTTTTTCCGTACGACGGATATTCAGTTCAAGGCTATTCCTTCGATCATGAAGGGCGAAGACGTTTTGGCAATCGCGCAGACCGGAACCGGTAAGACGGCCGCTTTTGCGATTCCGATCATCAATGGAATTCACAGCAATAAAAGCAGCAAGCGTGTTTTGGGGATCAAATGCTTGGTCATGGTGCCAACCCGAGAGTTGGCTCAGCAGATCGGCGAGGTTTTCAATCGTCTGTCAAAGCACACGAAGGTGAAACCTTTTGCTTTGTTTGGCGGCGTTGAACAGGATGCGCAAATTAAAAAACTTCAGGATGGAATTGATATTTTGATTGCGACTCCGGGGCGTATGTTCGATCTGATCAGTCAGGGGTTTATCGATATCAGCCACATTGAAACTCTAGTTCTGGATGAGGCCGATCACATGTTAGATCTGGGTTTTATCGACGACATCGAATCTATTAAGCGCAAAATGACTCGTCGTCATCAAACCTTGTTCTTCTCTGCGACTATCAGTCCTGAAATTAAGAAGCTTGCGTTCTCTCAAGTCCGCAGCAGTGCGATTCGTATCCAGATTTCTCCGGAAGATCCAGTGTCTAAGAATGTTTCGCATTTCGTGATGAACGTTGAGATGGATGACAAGCGTTTCTTCTTGGCTGAATATTTGAAACAAAATCCTGAAGGCAAATTTATCATCTTCGTTCGTACTCGCGTCCGTGCAGAGCGCGTGGCAAAGGCCATGGAAAGAGTTGATATCAAGACCTTGACCATTCACGGAGAGAAAGACCAAACAGACCGTGCCGAGGTGATGAAAGCTTTCCGCAGCGGAGACTGCAAGATCTTGATTGCCACAGATCTTAGTGCTCGCGGCATCGACATCCCTGATGTCACTCATGTGATCAACTATGACCTTCCGGAAAAACCTGAAAACTATGTGCACCGAATCGGGCGCACAGGCCGTGGCTTTAATAAAGGAATCGCTGTTTCTTTCTGCAGTCAGGAAGAGAAGCCCTTGTTGGCTGAGATTGAAACGTTGCTGACTAAAAAAATCGAAGTCATCAAAGTCAGTAAGAAGGACTACCAGATCATCGCTTCTCAGCCAGAGTCAGCGATCGATGCAAGCCTGCAGGACTTGTTGGATAGCGAAGACACCTTCAAGAAATCAAAGCGTAAGAAAAAATAAAACAAATTTTGGTATGATGGATTGAATTTTCTAGCCCTCGTCTTGGAAATAGGATGGGATAAGGAAAAGGAGATCCTCAACAATGAAATCTAAACTTCCCTTGATCGCTCGTATTCTTCTTGGTTTTGTCTTCTTCGCCTCTGGCTTGGCGGGACTGCTCAATCTGGTTCCCGTGCCTCCGGATTTGCCGGAACGTTTGGTGACATTTAACAATGGTCTTGCGGCGTCCGTCTATTTCTTGCCCTTCCTTAAATCAGTAGAAACAATCTGTGGATTGATGCTTTTGACTGGATTTTTTGTCCCGCTAGCTCTTGTCGTACTCGCTCCAGTTGTTTTGAATATTTTCCTGGTCCACGCGTTCATGGCGCCAAGTGGTTTGCCTTTGGCGATCGTGCTGGGCTTGTTGATGATCTATCTTTCATTCTTTGCACAGCCTTATTCTGGCGCTGTAAAGCAGCTCTTTAAGCGTAAGTAGTTCTTGTAATCCTTCGGTCTTAAATTGGGCCAGGACCGTTTGGCGCCATCATAAATGGCGCTCGGCGGTCTCGAGGTTGTCTGTTTTTCTAATAAATGTTCATTTTTCCAGACGACTCGCTGTGTGGTGATGTAAGAAAGCACCAAATTTTGTGGTGAAAAAAGATACACCAGCGACCTAGGAATAATTGATAGTCGGGCACAGTTGCAATTTATCTCGGTCTATTGGAAAATCTTGTTATTGTTTTAACACCTTTCCTTGAGAGATTTACATGAGCATTCAACAAGTCCCATTTATCACACTCAATCGTTTTGAACCTGGCTTCCGCGATGAATTCTTAAACGGCGTCGCTTCTCTTTTTGATAAAACTCAATTCGTAGGTGGTCCAATTGTCGCTGAAATGGAAGCGAACTTGGCAGCGTTCACAAAATCAAAACACGCGATCGGTTGTGCAAATGGAACGGATGCGATCCAGATTGCTCTTCGCGCGGTGGGCGTTGAAAAGAATGACAAGGTCCTTGTTCCAGATATGACTTTCTGGGCAACCTTTGAAGCGGTTGTAAACGTGGGCGCAAATCCTGTGACTGTGGACGTTCATCGCGACACTTGCCACTGGGATTTGGCAACTTTCAAAAAAGCAGTTGAGCAATTTAAGCCAAAAGCTGCTGTGATGGTTCACCTTTACGGTTGGGCTTCACCAGACACTATGGAAATCAGAAAGTTTGCGAAGGACGCAGGCGTTCTTTTGATCGAAGACGGTGCACAATGTTTTGGAACTGAAATTGAAGGCCAATCTATTCTTGGCTCTGCATTGATCTCGACAACCAGCTTCTACCCTGCAAAAGTATTGGGTGCATCAGGTGATGCCGGAGCAATCTTCACTGCGAATGATGAGTACGCAAAAAACTGCCGTACTTTGATCAATCACGGAAGAACAGATCACTACTCTCACGGTATGATCGGTTGGAATTCACGTATCGGTGCTTATGAGTCTTTGTTCTTGAATATGTCTTTGAAACATATCAGTGCACGTATCGAAAGCCGTATGAAGGCTGTGAAGTTCTACACAGAAGCTTTGCAAGGTCTTCCATTCAAGCCAGTAAGAGCTGGTGCGAAAGTGACTGAGAATGGATACTGCCAGGTTGGTATGATTGATCCTGCTCTAAGACCGGCTCTTATTGAAACTTTGAAAAAAGCTAACATCGGTCACGGAACAATTTATCCAGGTGCGATGAGCCTTCAATCTGGAGCAAAAGACCACTTGGCTGGTAAGATCGATAATGGAAATGCTCACTACATTTCTCAAGCGGTTTTGAATCTTCCTTGCTTCGCTTACATCACAACTGAAGAACTTCAGTATGTTTGCGATACTGTGAAAAAGCACTTCTAAGAATTGAATTTTAGTTAAGAAATAAAAAGGGAATCTCTTGGTTGAGATTCCCTTTTTTTATTTGTTCAGCAATGTAGGGAAACAAGCGCTTTATATATGATAGCGAACGCTTGCCACAACGGTATTGGGTTTCAACCATAGGTAAGCGCGTAATACAAAGGCCGTCTGATTGTGCAGGAACTGGTGATACCATTTTCTGGTCACGAATTCGGGGATAATGACGGTCACAAGTTTTTTCTGACTTCCTTCATCCTTGACTTGATCGATATAGTCCAAGACTGGCTCTATGACAGAACGAAATGGTGAAGGTAAGATGACTAACGGAATCTCAGGTACGACTTTTTGCCATTGTTCTTTCAGTCTTTCAGTTTGCTCTGCCCCGAGTTCTACGTAACAAGCACGAACATCTTGAGAGATCGACCGAGCGTAATGCAAAGCCTGCAGCACGCCGGGATGCAGATTTGAGACTGGAACCAGTGCGGTGTGGAATGACGGCAAGACCTCTAAAGAGTGATCTCCAGACAGTCTTCCCAAGCGACGAGCAACATACAGATAGTGATTTTTGATTTGCAGGAAAAACCAAACGAGTCCTGGAATGAGGAGGACAATGATCCATGCGCCGCTTGTGAACTTCGTAATGGCGATCACTAGCAAGATCACAAAGGTGGTCAAGGCACCGATGGAGTTAAAGATGAGAGCTCGAATCCAACCCTTCTCGCGCAATCGCAGGTGATGACGAATCATTCCCGATTGAGACAAAGTGAAAGATAAGAAGACACCCACGGCATACAAAGGAATCAGGTGATGGGTGACTCCTCCGAAAAGGATCAACAAAAAGATCGCGGCAAAGCTAAGTCCCATGATGCCATTTGAAAAGACCAGGCGGTCACCAATACTTCCAAGTTGTCGAGGCAAGTATCCGTCTCTTGCCAGCAAACTTGCCAAGCGGGGGAAGTCCGCATAGCTGGTATTCGCCGCCAAAAACAAAATTAAGGCCGTCGAGATCTGCACGAAGTAATACATAAAATTCATGCCGAAAACTTGCGATGCCAAGAGTGACACAGCTGTTTGACCTTCATGAGGGACAATTCCCATGACATGCGCCAGGAAAGTGATTCCTAAGAACATGAATCCCAAAAGCCCAGACATCCACACCATGGTGATTTTGGCGTTCTTCTGTGCGGGCTGCTTAAAGATGGGAATCCCATTTGAAATGGCTTCAATACCGGTTAAGGCCGAACATCCCGACGAGAAAGCTCTCAGCAAAAGGAAGATCGGAATCTCGGGATAGATCTCATGAACGAGGGGAGCCTTCGCAATCTCATAACCCATCATCAGTTTGAAGCCACCGACAACGACCAAAGCAATGATCGAAAGAACAAAGAAGTAAGTCGGTAGAGCAAAGATGCTGGCGGATTCTTTTACGCCACGCAAATTCATCAACATCACAAACAAGATAACTGCAGCGCCAATCAAAACCTTGTGCTCAGCCAGGCCGGGGAAGGCGGAGGTGAAATTCTCTACTCCGGCAGCGACCGAAACGGCGACTGTGAGAGTATAGTCAATTAACAAGGAGGCGCCCGCAACCAGGCCAGCTTTCTTTCCCAGGTTTTCCTTGGCAACAGTATAAGCACCGCCACCATTCGGGTAGGCATCAATAGTCTGGCGATAAGAAAGCGTAATAATAACTAATAGAGCCGCGACAGCAAACGCAATAGGAAGAGACCACGCCACGGCTCCAGCCGCAAACAAAGACAAGGGAATTAGAATCTCTTCTGTTGCGTAGGCCACGGATGACAGGGCGTCTGACGACAGAACTGCCAAGGCTTTCCATTTTGGGATCAACTCGTGGGATTGATGTTCTAAGGTTAAAGGATTGCCAACCAGGGTTCTCTTGATGCGACGAACGACGCCCACTCATACTCCATAAAGACAGTATTAAAACAGAAAGCTTATAGCCGAAGCTTTTGTGTCCTGAACATATGTTAATTTCAAACCACGTGGGCGTAAAAAAAACGTAAAAATCGCCGATTTAATGCTTAAAATATGAGCATTTTCAAGGATTGGACTTCCACACTTCGGATAAGGTGAGTCCTGTCCTCGATCAAACAGAGTGAGATGACAAGATGGTTCCCACTCCGTTTGACGTATTCCAATGTCTTCTTGTTCAATAAGGGCAATTCGCAGGGAGGAACTTATCAAAGAATATATGCTCCTTATCTACAATCAAATCGATCATCAGAAATCCTGGTCGCCAGAGCATCATCATCAGTTTCTCAAAAGTTGTGAAGGCTACATCAACCAATTGAAGCTAGATGGAAAGCTTAAAATTGCACAACCTCTTGTGAGGGAGGGAAGGTCTATTACTGGCTCTAAGGGAAATTGGACTGTGATGCCAATCAATGAGAAGAAAGAAATTCAAGTTGGCTACTATCACATTCTTGCTAGGGACCTGGATGAGGCCGTCGAGATTGCGAAGAACAATCCTGAATTTGAATATGGCACAACGGCACGTATTGAAGTACGTCCTGTTAAAACGAAAGAAGAAACAACAGGCTACACCTATCCGAAATGAGTATCGACATTTCGTGCGATGATCTTTTGCACATTCCGAAATAGAAAATTGCCTATTCCATTGAGTGTTTTGATGATCCTACTTCGAAGCATAACCAATAAAACTATTTCAAATCGGAGTTTGTATGAAGAAAACATCATTACTTTTAGCGTTAGCCATTTTAACACCTGTCTTTGCGAGTGCCGCCTCCATCGTTAAATTTGAAACCATGTATGGTGTCGATGGTCCCTTTGTGGGTGGAACCCAAATTCGTGGAGTCCTTGGTGATGAGCTGCCGTGGACAATTAAAAGTGCAACGGGGTCTCTTTCCACAGCAGGAGATCTAAAGATCAGTGTCAAAGGTTTGGTCTTTAGTGATGATGATGTGGTCCCACCTGAACTTCGCGGAATCAACGACGAAAAAGAATTTCGCGGGATGGTCAGTTGCATGTCTGAAACTGCCAGTGGGGGAGTTTCTACGAAAAATGTTCTAACAGCCGGATTTCCCGCAACGAAATCAGGAAACTCAGAGATCAACGGAAAGGTGAAGCTTCCCTCACCATGTTTAGCTCCGATTGTTTTTGTGATGGCTGGGTCAGAAGAGAAATGGTTCGCAGTCACAGGTTTCGAAATGGAAGCACCTAAACCGAAGCATTAGAGTCAGAATTTACTCTATTCCAAAGCCCGCGGCAGCGCGGGCTTTTCTTCTTGAAAACAAGAGCCGTGAATATTGCGGAAGTTCGTTGTCGGATCGTCCAATGCTGGAATGCAACACCGGCGCGGAAAGTACTTTTCTATTTTTTCCTCCACACAAAAAACTTTGATGTAAGGTGCTCTCTGTTCTGAGTTCTTTGATCAAAAGTTAGACGGCCGCACTCTGAGGATGTGACTAGTTTCTGGTCTAGCATCTTTTTTGGAGCTTCAATCATCTTGAAATTTTGATAATCTATTTCGAGTTTATGATGAAGATTGCAGTCCTTCTTTTATTTGGGATCATGGTGTCGTGTAGCTCAAAGCCTAATAAGCTTTATACCACTTCGTATCGCCAAAGCATTGTCGAGGGGGAGTGTGAGTATGCCCAAAATAATGTTCCCCTAGAAAAAGACGACACCCAGTTTCTTAGAATCTATCAGGGTACTATTGGTTACGTCGCGTACGTTAGTACACTTCCAGTAACTGTTGGTTTGGATTTTATATTGATGGGAAGATGCCGCTATGGTTGTCCGAACGAAACCAAAAACATGACCTATTTTGAAATGCTATTTCCAACTTCTGTTTATACCTATGAATCTACGAAAGACATAAGATGTCCCGATACGAGTTACTATGTTCAAAAATTTCTAGAGATATCTGAGTGTTTTGAGAAAAGAGCTGATAAAGTATCTTTGCAAAAGTCTCTTGATCAGCTCGACTATCTTGTGAATGAGTTTGAAAATGGGCCGACATGTATACGCATTCGAGATGCTGATGTGGCTAAGAAGTCACGTGAGCGTGTCATTCAAAAAATATCTGCGAAAAGCCAGAGTAAATAATTTAGATTTCTACTTACACTCACAAATTTCATCCAGTAAGATTAAATACATGACATCAGACAAGCAGATTATAGCACCAGAGCATACAGCCGTCCGAGTTGCCTTATGGCGAGCCTTGCATGTGCAAATTGATCCTGAACCACACGTACTTAACGACGAAATCGGTTTAAAACTGGTTGGCGAACAGGATTGGCGCCTTCGTCCAGATATGAACCCTGATTTTTCAAAGGGAATGCGCGCTTCCATTGTTGGACGTGCTCGCTTTATTGAAGACATCGTTGAAGATCAAGCCAAGCAGGGCGTGAGCCAGTATGTGATCTTAGGTGCGGGTTTGGACACCTTCGCACAACGCCGTCCAGAAATCGCTTCGCACCTGCATGTTTTTGAGGTGGATCAGCCAGGGCCTCAGGCGTGGAAACAAAAACGTCTTGCTGAGATTGGCTTGGCCACTCCAGAATGGCTGCATTTCGTCCCCGTCGACTTTGAGGCGGGACAATCGTGGTGGGAGCAGTTGATTGCTGCTGGCTTTGATACCAGCAAGCCTGCCGTTGTGGTTTCCACAGGGGTTTCTATGTATCTCACAAAAGAAACAAATTTGGCGACCTTTCAGCAGCTAGCAAAGCTGGCTCATGGATCGACCTTCGCGATGACTTTCATGCTTGCGCTGGATCTTCTTGAAGCCAAAGAAAGATCAATCCTCGAGTTCGTGATGAAGAAAGCAGGCGAGGCGGGAACACCTTTCCTGAGTCTCTTCTCTCCGCTTGAGATATTGGCGATGGCGAAGGACGCTGGATTTAAAAATACGCAATATGTTTCAGGTGAAGATATTTATCAAAAGTATTTCGCTACCCGCACGGATGGGTTGAGAGCTGGAAATGCCGAGGGCTTCTTGGTGGCGATGACCTAGTGGAAATATTCTTGCGCTGAGGTGAAAATTTTGAGGCAATGGGATCTGCTAGATTTCCAAGGAGTTCTAAAGTGACCAGCACTACTCTCGCCGCAATTCCAACGATTAAAACGACGCGCTTGAAGCTTCGCCCATTTTCTTTGGCTGATGCCCCTGAAGTTCAACGAATGGCGGGAAGTATTAAAGTGGCGCAGATGACGGCCACCATTCCACATCCCTATCCAGACGGCGCGGCGGAAAGCTGGATTTCGACTCACCTGGGGCAGTTCACTGATGGCGATGCAGTGACTTGGGCTTTGGAGGAACTGTCTTCCGGAAACTTAATTGGTTGCATCAGTTATGGTGTGAGCAAGACCCACAAACGAGCTGAGATGGGATATTGGATCGGCGAGGAGTACTGGGGAAAAGGCTACTGTACCGAAGCTGCAATCTCTGGAATTGATTTTTGCTTTCAGCATTTTTCTTTGAATAAAATTACATCGCGACACCTCGCTCACAATCCCGCCTCAGGCAAGGTGATGCTCAAGGCAGGCATGCAGCAAGAAGGCTATTTACGTCAGGACATGATTCGTTACGGGCAAGTTTCAGACATGGTTATCTTTGGGCTGCTGCGCTCGGACTGGGAGAGGAGCTGAGTTTCGAACAGCACCGAAGATAGCGCCAGACCTGCTCCCTGGCGCTTCTAGTTTAAATATTTTTGATGAAGTACCTTAATTAGGAATTTGCCTTTAGATAAAAATCATTATTTTTGGTTTTGTAGCCAAATTCGAACCAGACCATTTTGTGTTCTGCTTCCCACTCTTCCAAAGCAGCAAGATATTCTTTCGGCCACAGGCTTTTTAAGATGGCTGTGCGTTTGTAGTGCCACCATCCCGTTATAGCGTGAGCTTTGGAGTAAACTTTTTTTACACGTTCAAGCAAAAGATTTTTTACTTCAGGGATGGCGATTTGTTCTAGGATTTCGCGCTCAACTCCCTGAGGGTCTTTCAATAGGGCCCTGTGAATTCTATTTGCTTCACTGATGCTCACGCTTGCATGTTTTGCTAAAAGCTTGATCCAATCTTCGCGGAAGATCAGAAGACCTTTGGTGTATTGCAATTCGGGAAGGGAGTCGGGGCAGGCATCTACAGCTCTTCGGGGATAAGAAAAAAAGAGATCCCTCTCCATGAGGCTTCTTAGGCAATCCAAAATGATATAGTCCATGGGACTGCTGAATCCATGCTCAGCATAAAACCGTTCTAAGACACCGTTGTCCCAGTTGAATTCTTCCTGCATTTGCAATGACATATCCTGGAAGGCATGAAAATTGGGATTCCATTCGAGCCAAAATAATCCGCGGGTCCCGTGCTGAGGGGCTTGCAAAATCATTGGATCAAGATCAGAAAAGGAGTCGAACTCAATCTTGCCGATTTGATTTTCCAATTTCTTTAAAATATCCAGGATGGGACTGCGGTAAGCTATGACTTCGAAGCAGGTTTTGGTAGCAAGTTCGTCACACATCTGACCGATTTTTTGATGTTGGGAGTACTCGACATCTAACCAAATATATTTGCTTTCGCTGAATAGTTCCGGAAGTAAGCCATACTGAAGGGGGTTCATCGGGGAGTAGCCTTCTGCGAATAATACTAGGCTGCCTCCAGAATTTCCTCTGCCTGGCCCCAACAGGATATTTTCTTTCTTGGCAAAATCCAGAATCTTTCGAAACTCGTTGATGAAGTGTATTTTCTCAGGCGAATAAAGGGACACCTCTTCACTCACCTGAGCAATGGAATTCTGATCAACGATTCCTTTGCGTTTTAAATTATTAACACTGACTTCTAAAACGTTATTCATAATTTGACCCCTTTCGTGTTCGGACAATTCCTGTCCGAGTTTTAAAGAGGTCAAAATGGTTTCCAAACTTTCAATCTGATTTGCGAGAATATGGACCGCCACGCGACTTTCTTGAAGACGTCTCTCCAGGATTTCTTGCAGGGATCGTCCGTCGGTTTCTTGCAGTAACAGCTTGATTTGCTCTAAAGAAAATCCTAATCGCTTAAATTGCACCACTTGCTGAGCAATGGCTGTTTGCTCGGCGGTGTAAACGCGATAGCGGCTTTCACTGCGAGTATAGGGGATCAGAATTCCCTTTTCCTCGTAGATACGCAGAGCCTTAATCGAAAGACCCGTTGCCTTGCCAAATTCTCCAATAGATAGCCAGTTCTTCATCATCGACCTCTGACTATAAGGCTCGAGCCCGCCCCTAGGGCAAGGTAAAGAGATATTTTTTAAGACTTAAAGGTCCTGACGCGGAGTGGAGGAAGCAGATCAATCAGCCATTTATTTCAGCATTGCAAAAGGCAGTTGAATTGATAATGCTTTTGGAATGATTCAAAAGCCTGCCATTCTTTCTTATCAAAATGTCGTCCTTTTTCTTCAACACTATTATGAGTATCGAAAAGGTCTGGATGTTTTCTCTTATACAAAGTGGGCACAAGAGCTCGGCTTAAAGAATCGAGCTTACTTACGTATGGTTGTTATGGGTGAACGCCCAATCAGTGAAAGTATCGCAGAGGCATTTGTCGCGGCATTGCAGTTCAACGATGTAGAATCTGATTACTTCATGACCCTTGTTAACTACAATCAATGTAAAACCGGTGAACAAAAACGTACTTTTGCTAAAAAACTTTTGCGCTTTCAGATGAACGCAGAAGACTTCTTGGAGGTTGAAAATCACTATGAGTTTCTAGCCGATGAACTATTGCCCCGAATTCAGACTCTTCTAAGTTTTGAAGATGTTGCAAAAGACACTGCGAAAGCAGCGCAGATTCTGGGGATCTCAGTACAGAAGTTCTTTGATTCGTGCAGCAAGCTTGAAAAAATGGGACTGCTTGAAAAGCAAGAGGTCGGCGGCGAAAGCAAATGGGTCGTGGTGAAAAAATCATGGCGTCTTCCAAATAACTTCAGAGGTCTTGGTTACAAAGAATTTTATAAGGACGCTTGGAGGCGTGCGGAAGAAGCTATCGAAAAATATGAAGCGCACGAACGTCGTTTTAGAAATCTTTTTGTTGCGATGAGCGCGAGCGAGTTCGAGGATTTCCTGAGAGATTTCGAAACATTTGTCCAGGAGCAGTCGGCCAAAAGAAACGTCGATCACTTATTCAATCGAAGACTGTACCAGCTCAATTTTTCATTCTTTCCGAGTACGGAAATTATGTCCTAGTCGGAAATAGGTCCAGATTATAAAAAACTCCTCTGACATCAAAATGATTACATTTGTAACTATGCAGATGGATCTCTTATAACGATATTAGAGGGAGTTTATATGAAGAAGTACGTCTTATGCCTTTCAACTTTCGCCTTGCTTACGGCTTGTAGTCACAGCACAACTAAATCGGATCCGCGTAACCCTGCTGGTGTTGGTGACGTCGGCAGCGTGACCTTAGCTGTCCCGTCTTGTTACAGAGATCCAGAAACTATCGAAAAGAACAAAGCTCTTGCCATCGCAGCTGCGAAACGAGAACGCAGATCATTGATGGTAAATCAAGAGCCGCTAAAAAATCTTAATAAATTGAGTGTTTATGAGTCTGGCATTCGTGATGAATTCAATAATGACTCTGCCATGCGCGATCAGGTCGCCGATATTCTTGCAGAGCTTGGCAACAATGGTCGCAATGCTTCTCAGGGGAAGTCATACTTCAATCGCAATGCACTTTACTGTCAGAATTTTGATGCAAGAAACTTAAAGATTGTACGCCTTCCTGGGTCTAATGAAAAAACTCAGATGTTGAGAGCAGTTGTTACTTTCGCGGATGGATATCATGGTGGCTATACACGCATGAGGCTTAACTTTGATTTCGAAGTTGAGGTGACTATAGATCGTGGGGACGGAAGACCTCAGTATGTGCCGCGATTCTCTGCATACATGACAAAGTATCCTCTCTATGTCGGCAAAGAAGAAGCTGACTGCAGCCGAGATAGTCAAGAGGGATGTAATTAATTGAAGGATCGCTAAGGATCGGAAGTCAGCTTTTGATAAAGCTTCAGGCCGATCCAGGCATCCGTTGCCGCATACAGAATTTGCTTCTCAGTTAATTCTTGCGCTTCCCAGTTTGTGGTTTTGGGCCCTTTGGTAATCGTGGCCTGCAAAACTTCTTCAGTCATACCTTTCAGACCAATATTCTTAAGATTCTTATTTTTAGCTACGGTCTGCAGTTCAATAAAGCCGTGCGGTTGGAAATGAAATCGCTTCTGCAATTGTTTGAGGTCATCTCTAATCGCAGCACCTACTTTAGCCACTGCAGGATTCTCAAAAATATTTTTAATAACTTCAATATTTTTGATGTGCTTAAGACGAATAATATAGGCATCTGTATCCGTCGCCAATTGCAACAAGGCCACGGGATAGGACTCGCCCTTTTTAAAAGCGGGACGAGTCTCAGTGTCAAAACCAAGCTCTTTATGGGATTCAAGTGCAAGCGCAATCGCTTGGAGCTCTTGATCAGTGTTGATGAGATGAATTTTTCCGGGAAACGATAAAAACTTAAATGCAGGTTGAGTCGTGTATTGGCCTTTAAGTAAGGCTTTTAAGTTTTCTAAAGGACGTCCAATAACCGCGGAACCCTTTCCTTGCAGAATAGGACGTTCCATTAGATGCGGTTTTTCAGAAAGGCGCAAAGCGACCTCTTCAGCCGAGGTCAAATCAAACGGAGCATGGAAGAAATCTGCTTCCTTTGCTCGCACTAAGGATGAAAGTGGTCCCCTCAGCTGAGCAATCATTTTCAAGAGATCTTCAACGGAAAGTGGTTCTTTAATATAGTCGATAATTTGAAAATCTTGTCCTTCAGCTTCTAACAAGCTTAAAGCTTCGCGACTCTTGCTACATTGGGGGTTGTGATAGAATTTCCATGAAAGCATATGTTGAGGATGTTGCCATCAATAAGGATGGATGTAAATTCTTACTTCGTGAAAGGATCTGCGCACGGGATGATTGGCTGGCCTGGCGGCGTCGCTTTGAAATTGGAAATTGGAGCAATAGAGGAATTTTTTTGGAGCAAAAAATGGCGGACACGAATAGATGAGTTTTGAACCGGGTGCGAGGACTTACTGCCTATTTTAAAATAAGCCGTTCCTCGTTGCGGCAGGGCGAGTTTCCTTCGAAACAGTTTGCTCAAATTCGTTTACTTGATAGTCTTAGGCATGTTTCAGCAAGTTATAAAACCCAGAGCTTTAAAAATTGGCGATACAATAGGAATTTTCACACCCTCATCGCCGGCTTATCAATGGAATGAAGGTCTGTTTTTGAATGGACTTGAAACATTGAAGCGACTCGGTTTCAAGGTCAAGTTAGGAAATCTTACTGCACGTCGTGGGCATCAAGGATATCGATCTGGTACCCCAAAAGACAGAGCCGACGAATTCATGTCATTAATTCGTGATCCAGAAGTGAATGCTTTAATGTCCACTATTGGTGGCATGAATTCTTCTAGCCTCATTCCATTTCTAGATTTTGATCTTATTCGTAAAGAACGAAAATTGATCTGTGGATTCAGTGATGTAACCTCTCTTCATGTATCAATTTTAAAATTCGCGGGCCTTCGAACTCTCTATGGTCCAAGCGTGATGTGTTGGTTTGGCGATTGGCCAAATGGAGTTGAGGAGAGTTCAGCCTGGTTTCTTGATGCAGCCGTAAATCACAAGTCTGGTGTACGGAGCGTAGATGCCCCCTCGCGCTGGAGCAATCACAAGCGTCGTTGGGATAACGACGAATGGAAAACTCTTCCACGAGCTTGGCAGAAGAACGATGGATGGCGAGTACTCACCCCAGGGTCCGTGGAAGCGCCTATTCTTGCGCTAAACTTAAACACGCTCATGAGTAGTGCTGGAACTTCTTTTTGGCCCGATTTCAGCCGGAAAGTTCTTCTTCTTGAAGATATGGAAGCGCCGCTGAGTCGAACGGAAAGAAGTTTGCAACAGTTAAAACTTATTGGGGTTTTTGATCAAATTAGCGGACTCGTTATTGGTAAGCCTGAAGTCTATAATCAAGAAGGCGCGCCATTTAACTACGAAGATCTTTTTCAGGAAATCATTGGCCCACGTCGGTATCCGATTATTTACAACTTTGACTGTAGTCACACAGTCCCAATGATCTCTGTTCCGCAACTTTCGCCGATACGCTTAGTTGCAGAGAAAGATCACTCAGTTACATTTCAGTTTTTAGATGGTTCGATAGAGTAGACGCATCGGATTCATTTGGCCAAAATCAGACGGTAGAATTATCTACTTCATTTATCTGGGCAAGCTTTGTAAGCATTTTTCCCAAGACCTCGAGTTGTTCTCGGAAGGTTTCGTTCTCTTCAGTAGTTAGTATTTTTTTGATCGTTAGAATCTCGATCAAAGGAACACATTCGAAAACAGAACCACGCGCGATCCAAAAGAATTGGCGCTTGTCACCTTTATGCCACCGCCCGTTACCTTCCGCGATGTTGAGGGGAATGGAAAGGGCCGCACGAGAAAGTTGATCGGTGAGAGTGCGTGTGATGCCTTTGCGTTCTAAGATGCTTGCGATAGCGGTGTTGAATTCGATGGAGCGCTTATAAACGTCAAGATTTTCAAATGGAAATGCCATGCAAGGCCCAAGTGCAATCCTCAGACTCGGGCTGACAGAAGAGAGAGCATACTTAGATAAAAGTATTATCCGATCCCCGCATCAATCAATTTTCCATTTTCCAAATCTATTATCTAAATTTTGCGCACGGGAAGACTAGCTCGCCTAACGGCATCGCAGAGAAAATGGATCTGGAGAATAGATTAAATTTTGCTGGCGCAAAATTTGGCGGAGAGAGCCGCAAAGTAGACGAACACTGTGCGGTGGTTATCTTTGAGTTGGAGGCTTATCCGGAGCCTAAGGCGGCGTCTGCGGTGGATCTGGAGGCGCTAATGCGGGTATTTGGATCGACGGTGAAGGTAGCTAAGCATATTGGGGCTAGCCAGGCGCATGTTTGGCAGCGGCTTAGTGATGGTAAGAAGCGGAAGAAGTAAGAAGGTTATTAAGAAGACAAGCCTTGTTGATTTTGAGGGATTTGGCTTGATTTTGTGGTCCCGTGAATTGTTTGGCAAAACACGGGACAGAATCTAGCGCTAAATAGTCAAATTCGGCGAGCTATGCATGTGAAAATATGCCAGTGCTTGGAAGCACCTAATGCGGTGGGGCCGATCATCTCTTTTTCTGCCAAAGATTCGGTTTTTAAATTCTCAAGTAGTTCTTCAACATCAGCTTTAGACAAAAACGACATTGAACCATGTGTTCCATCGTTCCACTCATCATTGATTCCAAAGAAATCGCAAGAAATAATCCCACCAGGTTTTAATGACGATAGTAGCTTTTGCCACAAAACTTTCAGCTCTTTTAAAGAACAAAAAGGAAGTGATGCACTTGCATTGATTAAGTCATAATACTCTTTTTCAAAGCGAGCGTCTTCAAAATGCTGAGGGATCAAATTTAAACGATTATCATTGGTCTGAAGGCTTGATACCAGTGTAAGCGCTGATTCATTAGCATCAAGAGCATCAACGGACCAGCCTCTTTTGAGAAGCTCTCTTGTATCTCTTCCGCCTCCGCAACCGAGATCTAGCGCCATCCCTGCAAAAGAAGGAAAAAAAGTATTAAGAGTTTCCAAAAGCCTTGGGCGCGCAGCTGACTCTGAAGTTACCGCGCTATATTTTTGCCAAACATCGTTCTCACTCATACGTATAAGTGTATCTAGAAATGATATAGGTTCAAGTTGTGATTAAAATCCAATCTTTTTGGGGTCTCGGCGGCAAATCTTGGCGTTGGCTTCATAACCAGACAATTTTGTCTCCGGCTAAGATCGCTTGTAATGTTGGTTATTAGGGGTTGGTCTTTGGCGGCGCCCCTTTGGCGACCGATACCGATATGATGGCGCTAGGCCACGACAGCGGGGAATCAATAAGCCAGCGCGAATATATTCGATTTTAGGCTCTTAGAGATTTGCCTCAACTAACACCCCGCATGGTGCGCATTGCAATTAGTAACCTGGCCTTTCATTTGCAGAAGGTAGTGATTGATTACATCGTGTAGTCCCGATCTTGAAGGGAAATCAAATGATAAAGTTTTTTTCAATTGCCGCAGTCATTTTTTTTGGTTCATTAAATGTTTATGCAGATGCAAGTAATTGCAATCCAACTGGCAAGTACTATTGCGCCTGTGAGGACATCACTCATGGAGGGTACTACCAAATTTCATTCATGAAGCTTGATTATTCTTCAGGAAACAAAGCAGTGATTTCTGCTTTGAAGCAGTATAACGATGATCCTGTTTTTAGAATTGAACATACCAACGAAGACATTCAAACTTACAACAAGTGTTTGTCTTTAATGCGCACCTATCCTGAGTGCCAATAACCACTTGTTATCGATAAGAAGACCAAGAAGTGCGCAGGCTTCTTGCTTTTTTATGCCCGGAATCTGCCGCCACGGTGGCGGTGGGGAAGGTAGCTATCTAAACCATTAGCTATCAATCCAAAAAAGATCGATGTTTAAATTCGCGATCTCTTCTGCCGGAGAGGCTTTGACAGTTTCAGAAATTTCTTGAATCGTTTGCATCAGGGTTTCGCGTATCTTTGCAAAGTCTTTTTGGCTCAAAGAAATATTAGCGGTGAACATCATTTCGTTGTCGGCGATGTTTTCACTTTTCTGAATAGCAGCAATACGCCAGTTGGAATGATGCTTAATCAAAAAAGGAGAACCTTTTTCCACATGAGTCGATTGGGTTCCCATCATATAAAGTCCATTTTTCTGAATGCACAGACCATTTGAAAGAAGAAATTGCAAAATCTCTTGGGCGCGCTGTCGACTGATTTCAAATTTCTTCAGGATAGATTCAAGGCTTTGCCCATTGCCCACCGAACAAAAAAGATGAATTGCAGAATATAAATGACTGGAATAAAAAATAGACCGCTCTAAATCAGTCAGTCTTTTTTCGCTGACAATTCTATTAGAAATTTTCAGGGATTCTTTTTTTATTTCGTCGCGCTTTTCTCGGAAATAATTTTTAAGATCCTGAGTGCCAGCTCTCTCGATTTGAATAAGAGTAATGAAAAAATCCGTTTCAACTTTTGGAAGAACAAAATACTCAGCAATTTTTTTTGCCTGCTCTAAAGTGAAGTCTTTTGGGCCTGACATAACTTGCGAAACCATCGTCGCATTGATGCCCAAAAACTCTGACAACCGAGATAGCTCGCCCCTTCCTGCTCCAGGGCGTTTTTTGATTTCGGATCTTAAAAATGCTTTGTAATCGTTAAATTCAAAAATAGACATACCTTTGTTATATCGGATATTTACTTAACATTCTTTATTAAATAATAAAAGTTATCGTCAATCGTTTAATAAATTGATATGGAGATAAATAGCCCGTCGCATTATAACGGTCCCACTTTTGAATCATTTAACCGAAGGAGACCTTATGAACAGTTCACAAGTGCTTTTTAAGAACCTAGTAGCGCTATTTTTGTTGTTACCGCTGACAGCACCAGCACAAAGTCCAGGCCCTCAACAAAAATTGTCCAGCGTAAAGATTGTAGACGGTCGAGCCATCAAAACTTCACCCGCTAACGAAAGCGAAGGCAAGGGCCTGAATAGCTATCTTCAGAGCGTTGATAAACTGGAACAAAAGGCGGCATTGAACTCCAAAAGTGCTCAAGCACTAACGAAGTCCATGGGCGGAATGAACAGTGGCGGTGGCGATCTTTGTGAAGACAGAATTCAGGTTATTCGCGAGGATCTACGAAAATGGATACTAGATGGTGGTCCCAACGGGCTTAAGTTGCCCGGCGGCTTAACTGTCGCACAATATTCCGATCAAATGATGGCACAGATCGACTCTGCTAAAATCAGCTGTGTGGGCCCAAATGATCGCGGCTTTCCAATCATGATTGGAAAGACCCCGAAAGTTTGCCGATTTGATCAAGCCGATAGAGGTTCGATCACCTGTGATTTATCAAAATTCAATGCAACAAACGAATCGGATCAGTACGTCCTAATTCATCACGAGTACGCGGGACTTGCTCAGATCGAATTACCGGATCAGGCCGACTCAAAGTACGACACTTCCAATCAAATTTCGGGCTTCTTGGAAGATGTGACAATCAAAAAACTCGTAGTGAAACCTGCTGAACTAAAACATAAAGGTGAATTTTGTGTGGGAAGAGTTACTTCTCCGGGATATTGGAATTATCAATATTATCTATCTTGCGAAACAAATGATCTGGATCTAGTAGCACAAAAATATATTTTAAAAGAAACTAATATTCCGAAGTTTCAAGAGGACACTCGCAAGCTGGTGGAAGAAAAGCATAGCATCACTTTTCTATCAACTTTTGCGAATAAATTAGATCTATTTTCGACAAATGCCGATGACAACACTGCAACTTATTGCATCGTTCAAGTGTTTCCAGCGGATAGCAGATATCCGCATACCTTGATTTGTGAAGATGGCGACATGGAAAGCAACTCGCTTGAGTTATTGACCGACCGCTTAGCAAAAAATGGTTTCACTCGCGCCGGAACGATAGCTAATCCTTCGAAATATATGTTTCTTATTAAAGGAGTACAGTTCTTAATTTATAAGAAAAACTAAACAGCGAAAATAGATCAGGGTGAAACTAGAAGCCTGCCACGAAGTGCGCTGGCTTCTTTCTTTTTTATGCCCGGAATCTGCCGCCACGGTGGCGGTGGTTCATCATCAATCAAACGGCTGGAAAAGATCACAACAAAAGCAATACATTTCCTCTGAGCCGGAAGCATGAATGGTATCTCTTTGTCGGTCGATAAAAGCGAGAAGCTGCGTGCGCAAGAGTTCCCAATCTTTTTTGGAAACTGAAAATAAGGTTGTGTAGTGAATCGCGTTTTTATTGTTCACACTATCGACGGCCTTCAATCTCCAGTTCATGTGGTTTTGAGCATTGTGGGACGAGCCTGTTGGAATATGGATATTCTTGCCCGAATGAATCCATTTCCCATTCTGGAAAGACAGAAGCCCGGCTTTCTCCAAATCCTTGAGAATACCTAAGCCTTCTATTTCAGACAAACGAGCCTTTCGGGTCATCGTCTGAGTAGATTGAAATTCGTTGATGCTTGATAACGTATGAAGGGCCGCGTATTTCCAGCTGGAATAGTATTTTGCCTTTTGAATCTCCGTGAGTTCATTGCTGTCGTCCTTTTGGGCGATCTTCTTACTCAATATCAAATCTGCCTGATTAAGTTTTTCCATCTTTTTCTTGATTTTAAGTTGCGCCGTTCTGGAAGCAGATCGCTCAAATAACAAAAGAAGGAGGAAGTATTCTTCTTCCGCTTCAGAAAGATTTAAATATTCAGCAAGACCTAATATATGATCTGGTGTAAGTTGCACCTTTGATGAAAGACACTGAGATAAATACGTTCGATCACAGCCTGCAGCCTCTGCAAGTTTTGAAATCGCTCCCCGTCCTTGCATTTCGGAAATATCTTTTAGGTACTTTTTATAGGAATGATAGCCAAAGACTCTTTTCATCGTTATAAGTTATCACGAATTTAGATTATTTGTTATAACTAAATAATTGAGCCCATCGAAAAGTTTCCCTATCTTTGCTATACGAAAAGGGGGATAGAAATGAAATCTCAAGTATTGTTAGCAAGTTTATTACTTTGCTCTTCGTCATGGGGCCTTGTAGGGCCGTCAACTAGTGGCGGCGGAAATGCCGTCGTCTGCCGCAATCAAGAAGGAAAGATTCAAGCTGCTGAGGTCTTGGATTTATACGAAGCACGTCAAGAATTAGGTTTTGATATAATGCCTTCAACCGGCGATGTCTTCCGAGATTACACTCGTGCAGTTAAAAATGGGTACCGACTGCAAGGAGTTGTAACACCCGCTTCCGAACAAGAAATTCGAGATAATTTAACGCGCTTCGAAAATAGAGTAAAATGGCTGCCTAAAGACGAAAAGCTACCGAACGTCGGCGACATTGGAAGTGTGATCTCTGTGCCCGAAAACTGCAGTATTGAACAACTAGCAATCTATTATGACGGAACTGATCAAGTAGAAATAAGCCAGGAAATCTGGTTTTCGCTGGACTCTTTAAGCAAAGCCGCTCTTATTAACCATGAAGTTGTCTATAAATTTTTAAGAACTCTTCCAGAGAAAGCTGACGTCACATCACACGATGCTCGCATCACAAATGCGGCCAGCTTTGCTAACAATGTGGTTCCTGTGAAACGCGGTATTTCATCGTCATCACAGGTGTCAGTTGCCTGCGAAAACTTCAGAGGCGATGGCAGCTGCATTTCACCAACAATTTTCTATAAAGCTCTTCTTCAAAATACTGATGGCTCCGGAAGCTTGAAGTTGCAGTTTACAGCGCTCGCTGGAAGACCTCTTATGAGTGAAACTACTTTAACCATCCCGCTAAGTGTGACTGAAAATTCTGTTTACCCAATTGTAAGCCAACAATTGAGAGGGTGGTCTGCGAAAATAGTACGAGATAGCTCGCGAGGCCCATGGGCAGTTAAGGCTCTGATTTTCAAAGGAACTCTTCAAATTACAGAAGTTGCTTTGTAGAGACCAAGTTTTTGCTGAAGGTAAGAAAAGGCCTGATTTTTAAGTCAGTGCCTTTAGTCGATAACGTATGCGCAGGCTACTTGCCGCGAATTCGGCTAAGAGTCACTGGCGACACACCAATGTAGGATGCGATTAAATATTGTGGCAAACGGTTGGCAAGCGCTGCGTTTTGCTTCATGAAAAGCTCGTAGCGTTCCGTTGCATTCATCATTAAAAGCTGTTGCTCGCGCTGTTCGGTTTCAAAAAGACATTCTTCCGCGTTCAGTCTTCCCAGTCGCTCCCAGCAAGAATGGGACTCGTAGAGCTTTTTTAGATCGCTATATTTAACAGTCACTAAATGGGTATCCTCAACAGCCACACAGCTATAAACGGCGGGAAGCTCTCGAACCACACTCATGTAACTTGCAACAGTACTGCCTTCAGCAACAAAGTTTTTTACAAACTCTTCGCCCTTATCATTCGAATAAAAATTATAAACGAGGCCCTTCACGACGAAACCAATTTCTTCGTATTTCTGTCCTTGTGAATAATAGACCTCGTCGGCCTTCAGGTTCCTGACATTCAAATAGCGAACAAACTGAAGCCATTGATCAGGGGGAATAGGCAGATAAGCCGCGAGAGAGTCTTTTAAAGCAGTATAAGCATCCATTTATTAACCTAGGTAAATGAAAAAGGTCCCAAGGGCAACTATAACCCATCTAGCACTTCACCTTAAAGGAAAGTAAAATGACTAGACCCCTATTGGCGTTAACTATTTTGTTTCTCTCTTTATCAGCCCTAGCCAGCGAGCAGCCTTCTTTAACCCCCTGCCCGGCTCCGTGGAACTGTGAAGTTACCCCTTTCATTTTAAAGACTGACGGAGTCGTATTTATTCGCAACGGCTACCTTGAAGAAAATCAAAATGTTCCCTTTAACGGAAACATCATCTTCTACGAGGGGCTTGGCGATTCGATGGTAAACCATCAACCTTTATTTCAAAAACTGACAGATGCTGGGTATCGAGTGATCGCTTTTGATTACATGGGACAAGGCGGCTCCAGTGGCTCCATGGACGACACGCGTATTTTGGAGATTGGCAAACTGGGAAATAAGATTTGGAATTTGCACGCTCGAGATTTAACGAACTTTCCAAAGAAAACAATCCTTGGCTGGTCTACGGGGGGCCTGGCCGCTTATACCCAAGCAGCCCTTGAAGGCGACGTCGACACTGTCGTACTGATTGCTCCCGGAATATCGCCCAAATACTTCGTAGGAGAACAGCATCCCCTTCGTGGCGAAATAGATTTGATCACCATTCCGACTTTAACGACACAAATTTATGGCGAGGGAATTTTAGACCCTCACATCGATCCGATTAAGCCAGACTCTCCGGTTAAAATCCCCTGCTTTTCAATCGACTTGGCCCTGACCGCCAAAATGATGCGGTCCACGCCCATGAGTCGAAGAATGAAGGGATTTGTGCTTCTTTCTGGTAACAAAGACACCTACGTCGATGCCAAGGAAACACGGCGTATTCTTAGAAGGACAGCACCGCACTTTTCGCTGAAACAGTATCACGGTGCCCTTCATGAGATTGATAACGAAGCTGAGCCAATTAGTTCCATGGCCCATCAGGATATTTTAAACTTTCTCGCGCAGAGTGATCGCTGATATGGCCAATTTTATTGGCGATATTTTTTGGATTGATAGCTAATGGTTTATACAGCCCACCGCCACGGTGGCGGGGGGGGTACGACCGACGTAGATTCTGTGTCTATGGCGCAACAAAATTTGATTTTCTTATTTCGTCCATCTGAGTACCCAAGCGATGCCTACAAGTCCACGCACTGTTGACTATGGTAACTATTGAAACCATTTGGTTTGGGGTGAGCCCTTCTGGTCAGACAGTGGCTTAAATAATTAATGAACAAGATGGTTGCTCAGGGAATATGTCGACTTTAGAATTGGGTCATGAAAAGTAATAACCAGCTCAATGGAGTTTCTCCCCGACTATGTGTTCGTCCCTATAAGCTATCTGATTATAAGTCCTGGTCGACAGCTGTTATTCGAGCTTGTGAGGTAGATGGGGGCAAGGATTCATTTAGAAAAAAAGTTCTGAAAAATAGGCAGCTTAGGAAGGAAGACCGATCTTATGTGTTTGGCATCTTTCATAAAAAAACAAACGAACATCTTGGTGAAATTGAAATTAACATCATCGTACGACGAAATTTTCGATGGGCTAACCTAGGATATGAAATCCATAGTCACTATCGAAACAAAGGTTTTGCCAAAGAGGGCGCTGCGGCTGTTCTAGAAATTGGGCACAACTTCTTAGATCTTCACCGAATTGAGGCAGTGATGCCTGCCTCGAACAAGGCCTCGATCAAAGTTGCTCGTGCTTTAAAAATGAAAAAGGAAGGAATTCGGCGCAGGTTTATTCCGATGAGCGAAGGGTGGACCGATGCAATGGTCTTTGTCTCGGTCAGATGACCCTACTAACTTAGCCAAAAATTTTACCATAAGGCGCTGACTTCTAAAAACTCAGCGCCTTTCTTATTTCAACACCCCAGCAACATTGGCACACATAGTGCTGTCTATGGGTTGAAGTATTTTTCTTCAAAGACCTTATTTTTCAGGGAACAAATTAGCAACTTCCCGAATTAACTAAGAAAAGTCTAAAAAGGAAAATATCAACAACCAAGGGGGTAGCTATGGACTTATTCAAATTTTTTGAATGCTTCAGCCACAAAGAGGCTGGCTTTTAACGTGATTCTTCAATTAAGAGATATTTTGCTCTTGGAGAATCTAAAAAAATTCGGAGTACTCTCCACACCGCAAATACAACGCCTCCACTTTGTCGGGATCGCAAAAGAAACCGCATTAAGACGTCTTCGTGCATTGGAGGCAGGTCACTTTATTCGCCGAGCAGTTCCATTGGAAGATGCCACGAATACTTGGACACTAGCGTTCAAAGGAAAGCATCAACAAGCAATTGAGGATCGTTTGCAGTTTTCAAATCGCAATACTATTCGGCATGACATCATTGTCAACGACGTCAGAATGAAACTCGAGTCATTTGGGCTGGCCTCAGAGTGGACACCTGAATATCAAATTAAAGCTGAGACCTTCAGAAACTATCGCTACAAGCACGCCAAGGAACGAGTAATCCCTGACGGATTGATGATTGAACTTATGTCGGGAAAACCGCAAAGGATTGCCATTGAAGTTGAGTTAACCAGGAAAAGTGAAGCACGTTACAAGCGCATATTCAGGGAATACAAAGATCTTCGTTACGACATCATTTGGTACTTCGTAAACGACACCAAGGATCTTTTCAAAATATATCAGGCCGCAGAAAGAACCTTCGGTTTTGATGAAGGCAATCTGTTCTTTTCAATTACTTCAAATTTTTTGAAAGAACCAATACCCGATATCTATCCTATTCAAGAACCTGAATGGATGCCGTTAACGCGGATCTTATTTGATCATCTAACGATCAGTTCCCCCGCTCACACCCCCGCTCAAGGGGTGAGCAGGCAAAACGATCCGGGGGAGCAGTTGGAAGCAACACCTAAGCCCTCGGATTTACAACCCAACTCCCTCTTTCCAGCGCCACTGCGTGGCGGGTTCTCTACTCCTGACCCCTCACCCCCAACGAGTGGTGGTAAGGGGTCAGGAGTAGAGAACCGAGAGGGGGATGGAATGAGGGCGTTTAGTGTAAGTAGTGAGTTAAAGAAATGTGGATAAGAAAGGAGAGAAGTAGAAAAAAAGGAAGTAAAAAGGCAAAGGTAACAAATTTTAAAAGGAGGTATTTTGTGGCGAAGGAATTTTTAAATTGATTATAGAGGACTTAAAGATCGAACAGCGCGAAGTTTGCATTAGTGAGAACGAATTAAACCGTAAAAGAGTTCAGCTAGTGGCGGCACTGCTTGAGATTGAAACACTCTTAAGAAATCAAAATGCAAAGCTTTTAGAAATCACACGGAATGACCGAAAAGAAGAGGTCGTTTGGAAGGAGGCCGCATGAATAGGATTGGAATTTATCTTCGCGTTTCTACAGAAGAGCAGGCCAAGATTCTTGAAGGATCGTTAGTTTCACAACGACGACGAGCTGAAGAATACATCGATGGACAAAATCGACGCGAGCCCAACTGGGGCACTATCGTCGATGTCTATTGCGACGAAGCTAAGTCAGGCAAGGACATGAACCGTCCTGAATTCCAAAGACTTCTTTCAGACATTCGCGTTGGCCGAATCAATTTGGTTCTGGCGTCGGAACTTTCGCGACTATCAAGATCCATCAAAGACTTTTGTGGTCTGTTAGATTTTTTCAAAGAACATAAGGTCAAGCTAGTCACCCTTCGTGAACAGTTCGACACGACCACGGCGGCTGGCGAGCTAATGATGTTTAATCTTGTGAACTTCAATCAGTTCGAAAGAAAACAAACTGGTGAAAGGATTACCGCCAACTTTACCAGTCGCGCAGAACGTGGCCTATGGAATGGCGGCGTGATTCCGCTTGGGTACAAGCGCAATCCTGAAAATCCGGGAAGTCTTTTAATTGATGAGACGGACGCTGATTCCGTTAAAATAATTTTTAAGATTTTCTTAGAGATAAAAAACCTGCGTCAGACTTGTTTGAAATTAAATGACCTTGGTATTCGCACCAAGTCTTACATCAATGGCAAAGGTGAATCCAAAGGCGGCAACAAATTCACAGTGGCCAGTCTTTATCATTTATTAACTAATGCAACTTTTATCGGAATGCGCGAGATCAATAAGAAACGCGGCGATGTTCGTCAAGTGAAGGCTTCATGGCAATCAATCATCGAGGTGAAGGATTTTGCAGCGGTTCAAAATATCCTTGAATCAAACAGAAGAAGATTCAAACCCGATGAATGGAAGACCTATCCTTATCCGCTCACAGGGAAAGTGATTTGTGGTGAATGCGGCAAGCATCTCAATGGTAAGAGTGCTCATGGCAAAATCCAGAAGCACTTTTATTACGATCATGCCCGCACTTTGAACATGGCCGGAGTCGCAAAGCACAAATGCCAAGTCCAAAGAGTCCGAGCTATGAAGTTCGAGGATTTAGTTTTAAGTTCCCTCAAGCAGATCCTTGCGCGACCAGAGCTTATGGCTAAAGCAATTGAAGCCTATGAAAACGCGAATAATAAAGAACTGCCTTTGATTGAATCCAGAATCAAAACAATTGCCGAAGACATCAAGGTCAACGAAAAGAAGGCGCAAAATATTATACAACGGATAGAAGAGCTTCCTTCGGAGCTTTCCGCAGAGCTTTTTTATAAACGTCTAACGGAAATCAATAAAAAAACCCAAGAGCTTAAGGCAGGTTTATTGGAGTTAGAGTCCCAAAAAAGAAAGTCCTCGCAATCGAGTGTTAGCGAAAGCTCCTTAAAGGCTCGGGTTGAGTATGCCATCAAACACCTCAGCGAGGCCCCAAAAGAAAAGCACCGCGAAGTCTTTGATAACGCCATTCAGTTCGCAGAAATACACGCGACCAAGCTGAGGCTTGGGGTTTACGGAGGCTATTCAAATTTAAAGGATTCTAAGGTTCACCCTATCGAGGGTTCGACTACTATCAAAAATGGCGGAGGATGCGAGATTCGAACTCGCGTTACACTTTTGGTGTAAACTCGCTTTCCAAGCGAGCGCCTTCAGCCACTCGGCCAACCCTCCGCAATAGGAAGATCAAGATAACATGTCGCAAAGTGGCAAAGCAAGAGCTCTAGGCCTTAAATTTTAGCTATTCCCCAAAGTATTCATACAACTCATCCTTCGAAATTGCGCGATTGCGCTTTTCGGCCTTTAGCCTGCGAAGGTAAGGCTCTAGGAAATTCCAGAAGACGATCTGATAGACGAAAAAGACCGTGACCCCCAGGGCGACCATCAGGAAGGCGGGGCGCTCGGTTTGCCATTCGGCCATCGCTGAAAACAGCAGTAAGGGGTGCGTGACGAAGAGCATAGCGTGCAGCCACATCTCGGTCGGGCCGCAGTACTTCCAGTGCACCCACTCATCCTTGGTGATGCAAAGGCAAGATGCCAGGGCCATCACGTAGTAAATCGTAATGTTGAGTGGGGTCGGATCCGTAAAATAAAGAAAGTACAAGCAAGCCAAGACTGTGGCCGTATCGATCGGATGCCCCAGGCGTTCCCAGCGGGGCATCGTTCGCCGGTGATGAAAGAAAAATTCATCGACCAGGATGGAAGTCCCTTGAATGGCGGAAACGATCAGAAAGGCGCTCATTAGAGTTTCTCCATGTATCCTGCACAAATCGTCAGACCTGGGCCGAAAGCAAAGCTGATGATGGGCGTGCCTGAAGGAACTTTGTCGTCATTAAGAATTTTTTGCCACAGGTGAGGCAAAGTTGCGGAAGACATGTTGCCGCGTTCACGCAGCAATTCACGGCTCGCGGCGACTTGGTCTTCGCGAAGTTCGAGTTTTTCTTTTACTTGATCAATGATTTTCGGCCCGCCAGGGTGAACGGCGAAAATGGCATTCTTTTGAATGTGGTCGATATTGTAATTGCGATCCTTGAGCCATCGGAAAGTGAAATCGCGGACTTTCGAGCCCACCATGCTGGGTACATCTTTGGAGAGAGTCATCTTCATACCCCAATCAGAAACCATCCACTCCATCGCATCTGATGTTTCGGGAATCAGCTCTTCATAAAGGGATAATAATTTAAATCCTTGCTTGGGCGCTTCATGGGTCATCGAGTAGGCAATGCATCCGTCCGCAAACAAACTTTGAATCACCAGTTGTTCCAGGCTGCTGTCCTGGGGATTCAAATGTAAGCTGCAAAGTTCGGTGTGAACCAAGTCGACGGATTTCTTGTTGCCCAGGATTTCTTGGTTCGCCAAAAATCCCGAAGCCATACGCAAAGCGGGAAAGGCGCCGTAGCAGCCCATATGATAAGAGTGAGTGACGGTGACAGGTTTTTTTGATTTGAGCGCCGTCAGTTGTGCCGCACTCGGTGAAATATAACCCGTGCAACTGACATGGATGATGTCATTCGGGAATGGGCGTTCTTCATAAATATCATCAAATAATTTTTTGACGGTTTTATGAAAGAACTCATGCCGCTGTTGCATGGTTGCTCCGCGAGCGGAAGCGTGCACTGGGTAGATCTGTTTGTGATCCCAATCGCCTTCAGACAAGTCGGACGTGAAAAAGTAACGACGTCCAATTTGTCCTTGCGTGCAGCCGACACGGTGAAAGAGTTTTAGGTACCCTTCCGTCGTATCATGCCGATCCTTTTGAGCGATGTGGTGAGCTTCAGACAACCAAAGAAAGCACTCTTCTTGAGTGCTTGAATACGGCGGCTTTATTGAATAAAAGTTTTCTAGATACATGCCCCCAGTTTAGAGGGCACATTTTTTTGAAGACAGATCCAGTGTAACAAAACACTAGGCAGATTTGAGCATGTCATCAGTGTGATATTTGCGCATTCCCAGAAGCATTAACAATCCTGGAATTGCGATCAGGGCGCACACATAATAGAAATTCGCCCATCCTAAATATTTCACCATGTCTCCGGTAAAACCAGAGAAAAAGGTTCTTCCTAGAGTCGCAATACTAGAAAGGATAGCGTATTGAGTGGCCGTGTACTTCTTGTTACTTAGCGCCGCCATGAAGGCGACAAAAGCAGAAGTGGCCATACCCGTGCTGACATCTTCGAAGATTACAACTAGTGCAAACGGAACAAGTTGCGCGCCGGTGTATGTTAGCACTGCAAAAGACGCCGTGGAGATGGCTTGCAAGATGCCAAAGGTCCACAGGGAGCGGTAAATACCTAGATAGTAAATCACCACGCCACCCAAGAAGAAGCCCACCAGTGAAGAGATCAATCCGAAAGTTTTCGCGATCAAGCCGATGTCGGCATTACTAAAACCAATCTCAACATAGAAAGGGTTCAACAGGGCAATCGCCAAAGCATCGCCAAGTTTAAACAACAAAACGAAAGCCAGGATGTACCAAGCCCCCGGACGTTTCAAAAATTCTGCAAAGGGATCGACGATCGCTTGCAACAAAGTTTTTGGAGGAGGACTGTCGAGTTTTGGTTCCGGGGCAAGAAGTGTTGTAATCAAACCCACGAACATACAGCCGGCCATAAGGAAATAGAGCTGACCCCAGCTAATCGGCCAAATACTTGAACCGACCAAACCGATACCGGCACCGCCAGCAATCAACATGGCAATACGATAGCCGTAAATATTGAGCGAAGACCCCAGTCCCAGTTCTTCATTGGTCAATAGCTCGCGGCGATAAGCATCGATCGCAATGTCTTGAGTCGCACTGAAGAATGAAATCAAAACGGCCATGGTTGCCATCACCGGCAAGTTCAAAGTTGGTTCCAAAGTTCCCATATATGCCAAGCTGCCGATGAGGGCCACTTGCATGGTCAGCATCCAGCTGCGACGACGACCGACTTTAAACAAAGTAAAACGATCTAAAAGTGGCGACCAAAGGAATTTCAAAGAGTAGGCAATGCCCACCCAGCTAAAATAACCAATTGTGCTGATGTCCACATGCTCGCGGGAGAGCCAGGTTTTCAAAGTTCCGCCCGTCAACGCCAGCGGAAGACCGCTGGAGAAGCCAAGAAGGAAAATGATAAGCATCTGTTTGCTGAGAAGTTCTTTAAGAAGATTTTTCTTTGCTGTCATTCCGTGCTGAATCTTTCTGTTAAGAGAATATTTTACGAGGTTACTTTGCGTAAATTCTTTTTCATGGTCCACAGCAGATGACTGATGAACGGACGACGAGTCTCGCCAGTGGTAACCATAAGAAGCTTAGTGATTTTAAGATTTACAGCGTCCGTGTAAAGCAAAATCAGCATTTCATAGATGAAGTTGGTGTTCAGCGTGATGTGATTGTCGGTTCCGACGCCCAATTGTACGCCTTTTTTCTCCCACCATGAGAACGGATGGTCTTTGTAGTCCTCAAACTTACCGGTCAATTTGTTGTTTGAAGAGGGGAGCGACACCAGCGTCACGCCTTTTTGAATCATACGATTCAAAACGTCATGCTGATAGTGCTCCACTTCGCGTGCTGTATGGAACTTCGCCTTTACGAAAAGAATATCTTCTTGTTCATTAAGCGGTTCACCCTTTTTCAGTTTTTCAAGGACAGCGTGGTGGTGGCCCCAATCAAGCTCTGTCAACTCGCGGTAAAGAGGGTCCTTGTTCGTGATTGGAAGTCCGCCCTGGTTCTTTCGCAAGATTTCCTGATACAGGCGATGGAAATACTTGTTGGGATTAATCCCCAGGCTGATTCCATGCTCGAGCGTGTCGATATGCCAAATGTTCATGGCATTGTCGACGGCTTGAATGCCTTTCTTGAGAGTGTGCCAAGTTTCTCCGTGATGCGAGCGGATTTTAAAGCCACGATATTGCAACTTTCTAAACCCGGCCTGCATCTCATTGAAATGCTCTTTGCGGTAAAGCTCGCGCTCATCGCCGACAGTGTCCACATCCGTCATATGGGGCACAAGAAACGGATGCTTGTCGAGCATCTGCACCAGCTCGTCAATTTGCTCCATGAAGTGATCTTTGCGATTGCTAAATCTTTCTGAGTCAAAGTGATTGGCTTCTTTTCTGAATGACGGCGAAAGGATAAAATTAAAATCAGGATGCTCATCTTTGAATTTTTTAAAGCCATCATAAAGACCCAAGACGACATCTTCCGGGGTGACGTTTTCAATACCCGGGATCTGCTCGGAAGAGCTGGAAGTCGAACGCGACAATGAGAACTTCAGGCGGATGGAGCCCACGTTGTACTTTTCGCGCAGTTCGTTTGCCATATGATAGGCGGCTTCGGCATGCACTTCACGATTGAGGAAGATCAACTTCGGCAAATACAAAATTTTAAGATAGCGTGAAAAGCCTTCGTTTTCTTGCAGGCGAATCAAGCGGTCGACATCGCCCACCGTGCGGATCGGCAAAGCATCGGCGCCATAAACTTCCGTGATTTTTTCCTCATAAAGTTTTTTATCCGGGCCTTCCAGAAGCTTCATCAGGCGAGGATATAGAAACTCTGCGGAGATCGCTCCAGTCAGATGGATATGCTCTTCATGATATTTTAAAGGGAAGTTTTTAAAGAACTCAAAAAGCGCCGCAGAAACCGGGTGCTTCAATAAAGCCGAGATTACAACTTGGTTTATTTGAAAGCGGTTGAGTAAATCCCGAAATTCGAAAACGAGATCGTAGGCTTCGCGATGAGTTCTTTGCAAATCGGACGACAAGAGAAGATCAATCGTGTCGGATAAGGAGATGCCGTTGGTTTCGCTGATGATCGTGGTCAAAGCCGAAACGAGTTGATTATGAATATCCTTATTCACCGGTTTCTCCTTAGCAGATGCATCTGGAAAGACTACTTGGGAATAAGAATCTTGTACATGACTTTATGGGGGCCGATGTCCTTGATGTCGAAGAGTGGACCATAGTATGAAAAGCCCAATTTTTCATAAAAAGGAAATGCTTTGATGCGAGCATTGAACCATAAAAAGTCGCATTCTTTTTGTCGCAAATATTCAACACCGTGTTGAAGCAGAATTCCACCAAGACCTTGTCCTTGAAATTCTGTATCCGTGGCCATTCCGCGCAGGCGATAAGGAAATGTCGAGAGAAAATCAGGATGACCTTCTTGAATAAAGGTCGAGATCGAGATGAGTTTATTTTCCTGGAACAATCCGAAATGATAAGTCGACGTCAGGTCGTCACCGGGGTTTATGCACTCTTCCTCTGTCAGAAAAGGTTTTAAAACTTTTTTGCGTAAAGGAAGAGTTTCATTTGTGTATATCCGTCGGATATCAATCTTGGAGTTCAGCCTGATTTCGTACTTCGATGTCATCCTGTTTTAAGCCTTAAATAGGGCGCCCAATCGGGCGGAACGTGGTCGGCACTGATTTCTAATTCCAGTGTTGGTAACCACGATGGAGCACGCGGCTCTGTCAGTAAAGGCATATTTGCTGTTCGCGGCGTGCGATTTGCTTTGCGTTGATTGCAATCGCGACAAGCGGAAACAACATTTGTCCAATTTTTAGGTCCGTTATGAGATGCGGGGACGACGTGATCAAGAGTGAGCTGCTTGGCGTGAAACTTTGTGCCGCAGTATTGGCAGGTGTAATTATCGCGGATATATACATTTTCGCGGCAGAACCGCACGGCATGATTGGCCCGGGGTCGAACGTAGGTCCTCAGCCGCAAAACACTGGGCAGCTTAAACCTTAAATGGACCGACCGAGCGAAGGCTGAATGATATTCGAGTATCTCAACCTTATCCTGAAACCACAAAACCAAGGCTTTTTGCCAACTTACAATCCGCATGGGCTCGTAACTTGCGTTGAGCAACAAAGACCTCACTGAGGCCATGTGATGCATGAATCCCCCTTCTGGTGCGTTCTCTATCTTAATTATACCTAAGTGGGCCTAGGGTTTTCAAGCCCCCGCTGTTAAATATTGAGAAATACGGGGCATTACGGTTGCCAAAGGTCCAGTTCAATGGGATACCTGCCCCCATAAAAAAGGAGCCTCAAAATGAGAAGAGTATTGGCGTTTAACTATGTTTTAAAAGGACCTGACGGAGCAGTTTTGGATGCTTCAGAGCAAGGCCAACCACTTCCTTTCCTTGAAGGCGCTGGACAAATCCTTCCTAAACTTGAAGAAGAAATCAAAGACCTTAAAGAAGGCGATAAAAAAACTGTTAAGCTGGAAGCGAAAGATGCTTACGGCGAAGTTCGTGACAACATGTTCATGGAAGTTCCTAAAGAAGAACTTGCTCATTTGCCACAACTTGAAATCGGCGCGCACCTTCGCCTTGAGTTGAGCGGTGGAGCCCACATTGTTCGCGTTTCAAAAATCACAGACACTCACGTAACTCTTGATGGAAATCACCCATTGGCAGGTCAGCCTCTGGAATTCGCAATCGAAATGGTTCTAATTCGTGAAGCAACTGCTGAAGAACTTCAGCACGGACATCCACACGGATTGCACGGAGACGCTGGTCACCACCACGGTCACTAATTTTTTTCGGAGATAGAGCACAATGCCTTCGTTTGATATTGTTTCTGAACTTGATATTCAAGAGATTGATAATGCTGTTAATCAGGCTCGTAAAGAGGTTGATGGTCGTTATGATTTTAAGGGCAGCAAGTCTGAAATCGGTTGGGACAAAGATAAAAAAGAAATTACTTTGAACGCTGAAGATGATTACAAGATCGAGCAGATGGGAAGCATCTTGCAGACCAAGCTCCATCGCCGTGGGGTGGATATCAAAGCTGTGAAGTTTGATAAAGTTGAACCAGCTGGTGGCAAAATGCTCCGCCAGAAGGTCACTTTACAGCAAGGCATTGACCGCGAAGTTGCTAAAGAAATTATTAAAGTCATCAAAGATTCCAAGCTCAAAGTACAGCCGCAAATCGCTGATGATAAACTGAAGGTCTCTGGTAAAAGTATCGATGATCTTCAGGAATGTATCGCCCTGGTACGAGGGGGAAGCTTCGCAGTACCCTTACAATTTAATAATATGAGATCGTAAAATTGGGCTTGCACGGGACTTACGCTATGCTAGCCTTTAAGTAGGTTTTTTATAGGTACAGGTCCCGAAGTGATTGTTCTCGATTTTATGTTGTTCGAAGGCTTCCTCGGGTTTAACAAATCCACAGGAGGTCTTTGTGGCTAAGAAGTTATACGTAGGCAATTTGCCTTATTCAGTTGATGACGAGGCTTTGCACTCTCATTTCGCACAATTCGGTGCAGTAGATTCAGCAAAAGTTATCATGGACAGAGAGTCAGGCCGTTCAAAAGGTTTTGGCTTCGTTGAAATGGCTGATGATTCAGCTGCTGACGCTGCTATCGAAAGAGCAAACGGCGTTGAGTTGAACGGTCGTCAGATCAATGTATCTGAAGCTCGTCCACAAGAACCACGTGAAGGTGGTCGCGGCGGTGGTCGTGGTGGCTTCGGTGGCGGACGCGGCGGCGGTGGCGGCGGCGGACGTGGTGGTTTCGGTGGCGGCGGTCGTCGCTAGTTGAAACTTTGGACGTCGTAGTTAATTAGTCCTTATCAGATGTTGATAAGAGCCAGTTTGACTAAGTCAGCCTTGAATTAAGAATTCATAAAAGGTCTCATAGGAAACTATGAGACCTTTTTTATTTGCAGCTCTTCTTATAGTTTCCTCTTTGAGTTTTTCCTCCGCACTCGCGCAAACGTCGGCACAAAAAAAATTAGTTGTCCTCGGTGATTCTGTTTCCGAAGGTTACGGCGTTGCGAAAGATGCCGCCTATCCAGTATTGCTTGAAAAGAAATTGCATGAAGCTGGCAAGAAAGAGTGGACCGTGTTTAACGCCAGCGTAAGCGGTTCAACCACCGCCTCTGGTATTGGTCGTATGAAATGGATTTTTAAATCGAAACCAGATGCCGTGTTCTTGGCCTTGGGAGCCAATGATGGTTTGCGCGGTTTGAAAGTCGACGAAAGTGAGAAGAATCTTGCGAGTGCGATCGAGTATGCTCAAGCCCAAAAAGTTCGCGTGATTTTAGGCGGACTTTATATGCCTCCCAATTACGGCAAAGATTACTCTGACAAGTTTAAAAAAATGTACGAATCCCTGGCGAAAAAATACAAGCTGACTTTCGTTCCCTTCATTTTGGATAAAGTGGCGGGTAATCCCAAATACAATCTCGCCGATGGCATTCATCCCAATGAAGAAGGTCATAAAATTATCGCCGATACTGTGTTCACAGCCTTGAAAGGTTCTTTATGAGTTTGATCTTAAACGATGTTCGCAAAAGTTTTCATCAGGGGGATGTCGAGATTCAAGTTCTCAAAGGACTGAATGTCAATATTGAGCCAGGACAGATTGTCTCGATTGTTGGTCAATCCGGAAGCGGCAAATCCACGTTGCTGTCTATTCTTGCGGGCTTGGAGCGCGCGGATCGTGGGGATATCTTGGTGGATAAAGCCAATCTTGTTCCAATGACTGAACAGGAGCTGACTCTATTTCGGGCGCAGAATATTTCCATCGTATTTCAACAGTATCATTTGATTGCGCACCTAACTGCGCTCGAGAACGTGATGTTGGCGTTGGAAATTTTGAAAATGGAAAACCCTAGAGTACGTGCTGAAGAAGCTTTGCGCGAGTTGGGCCTGGGACATCGCTTAGAGCATTTTCCAAGTCAACTGAGCGGGGGAGAATGCCAGCGTGTAGCAATCGCCCGTGCCCTTGTCGTAAAACCAAAAATCCTTTTGGCCGATGAGCCCAGTGGAAACTTGGATATTCATACCGGCGATAAAGTCATGGATGTCTTCTTCGATGTTATTCGCAAACACAAGATTACCACCATATTAGTGACTCACAGTGAGGCCCTTGCAAAAAGATGCGAACGCACTTTGCGCCTTGAAGATGGTCAATTGAGGGAGCGATGATTTTAATTCGCTTAGCCATCAGGGAAATGAGGCGCAGCTGGCGCTTTGGTTTGTTTTTCATCTTCAATCTTAGTTTGGGGCTGACGGGCTTTGTCTCTTTGAAGGCCTTTAACAGTGCTTTAGAGAGTGAAATCAAAAACAACGCGAAGTCGATTCTTTCTGCGGACCTTGCCGTGTCTTCTCGCCGTGAATTGACAGAGACTGAACTGAAAGACATGCGCAGTGCTTTGCCAGAGGGAACTTTGGAGGCAAAGAACTACGAATTCTTTGCGATGCTCAGTTCAGCAAAAGGCTCGCGCTTGGTTTTGGTCAAAGCGGTCGATCAAGCTTATCCGTTTTATGGTGACTTGCAGTTGCAATCAGGAAAGCGGATCGCAAGCGGCAGTCCCAAAGACATCATCGGAGAGAAAACAGCTTGGGTGTATCCAGAGCTCGAATCTCAGATGGGCTTAAAGACCGGTGATGATGTTCAACTGGGACAGCTTAAGTTAAAAATTTCTGATGTGATCACCAAAGATGAAACACAGACTTTCCGAGCGGCCACTATGGCGCCGCGGGTGTTTATCAACCGCGCTTTGTTGCCGGAATCAGGCTTGATTCAGTACGGCAGTACGTTTTCCTTAGCTTATCTATTCAAGCTTCCTGTGGCAGCGCAGGAAGAGACTCTTAAAGAGTCTTTGTATAAGAAACTCACCGACCCGCAGGTTTCTGTGGATACCCCCGCTACCGCGGGTGAGGATTCAGGGCGGCAGTTAGGTTATCTGTCAGACTATTTAGGTCTGGTGGCTTTGGTCGCTTTATTTATGTCGGCTTTGGGAGCCGCCTATATCTATCGTTTGTTCCTCTCAAGTCGTATGAAAGAGATCGCCATCTTAAGAACTTTGGGTTTGCAAAGTGCAGAAGCTGTCGGTGTCTATGTGATTCAAGCTTCTTTGCTGGGGCTGTTGGCGACGATTCCGACTTTGCTCTTTAGTGAGTTGGTATTGCCACTCTTGACCAAACTGCTAGGCAGCTTTACTCCTTTCAACTTACAACCGCGGGTGACTCTTGAGGCGTGGGGCTTGTGTTTGTTGATGGCGGTGGTGGGCAGTTTTGTTGTCAGCTTGCCATTTATGATTAAGATCTTTGACCTTCGCGCCGCCAAGCTCTTTAGTGAAGAGAAGTTTTCAGTCGGTGAAGGACCGCGCAGATACTGGCCGTATGTGCCGACGGCGGTGTTGTTCTTTGGTCTTTCGGTTTATCAAGCTCACTCGTGGAAGATTGGTTCGATCTTTGTGGGGGCGCTGCTGGTCGTAGTCGCAGTCCTTGTCTCGGTGGGATATCTGACCGTGCGTGGTGCGGGACTATTGAAAAACGTTCACCGTTGGTTCATGCGCTTTAGTTTCTTGAGCGTATCCCGAAGAGCCGCTGCCAGTTTGGCGGTGTTTGTGGCTTTAGGCATGGGAGCGTTGCTGATCAATATTCTGCCTCAGCTAAAAAACTCCCTGCAGGCTGATTTCCGCGTCGACAGTCATTCAAAGATTCCTTCGCTGTTCTTGTTTGATATCCAGGATGAACAGCTCGGTGGAGTTCAAAAAATTCTTGCTGACAACAAAGTGCAAGCCTTGGGTGAGTCACCGATGGTTCGCGCGCGTATCCTTAAGGTCAACGGTCAGGACTATGAAAGAAAGATCGAAGCTCAAGGATTTAAAACCCGCGAAGAAGAGCGTGAAGCACGCTTCCGTAATCGCGGCGTAAACTTGTCCTATCGGACTAAACTCTCTGAAACGGAAGAGATCACCGAGGGGCAACCGATCACAGGTGACTTCGACGCCAGCAAGCAAAAGTATCCGCAACTTTCTGTCGAGCAGAAGTTTGCGGAGCGCATGGGCTTTCATTTGAATGACCTGGTCGTCTTCGACGTTCAAGGGGTGGAAGTCGAAGCGCAAATTGCCAACTTCCGCAAAGTGAAGTGGACCAGCTTCCAACCGAATTTCTTTATTTTGGTTCAAAACGGAGTTCTAAATGATGCTCCTAAAACCTTTATCACCTCGGTACCATCTTTGAATGCAGAGATGCGAAATCATCTGCAAACAGAAATTGCGCAGAAGTTTTCAAACGTATCCGTTATCGACGTGGTTCGTTTGGTGGATGAAATTTTGAGTACTGCAGAAAAGATGAGCTGGTCCCTGGAGCTGATGGCTTATCTGGCTCTGATCACCGGTTACATCGTGTTGTTCTCAATCGTGCGCAGCCAAATTAAACTGCGCCGCTGGGAACTCAACATGCTAAAAATCCTAGGCGCCAGCTTCAAGGAAGTCTCAGGCTTCATCCTGACTGAATTCGCCTTCTTAGCCTTTATCAGCTCCTTCGTCGGCGCCTTCCTCAGTATCGGAGTCAGCTACGCCCTGAACCGCTTCCTTTTCGAAGGCTCCTTCGAGTTCTCCCTCGCCCAACCTCTCATCTCAGTCCTCATCATCACGGCCCTCAGCTTGCTCATCTCTTTCCTCGCAAGCCTCGACATAGTAAAAGAAAGCGCCCTCAGCATCCTCCGCGAATCCTAAGTTCCCGGGGGTGCCTGCCATCTTTTCGGAAAAGATGGCAGGCACCTTTTTGGTTTTTGAGATAGCGCGGGTTTGGGTTTTGCGGTAAGTTGGGGACATCAAAGGATTTTTTCATGATGTCGCCCAACGAGGGTCTTGCTAAAGCGAAAGTCATATTGGAAGAAGGGGGAGTCATCGGGCTTCCTACTGAGACTGTTTATGGTTTGGCTGCGCGCATTGATGTCCCTGGAGCGATTGAAAAGATCTTTAAGGTCAAAGAGCGCCCGTTTTTCGATCCTTTGATCGTGCATGTCTCTTCGATCGAGATGGCCAAAAAAGTGACGGCTTACTGGGGGCCTGCTTCTCAGGCTTTGGCTGAAGTTTTCTGGCCGGGTCCATTGACGATGATTCTGCCTAAAGATCCCTCTGTGAATGGAATGATCACGTCTGGCTTGGAGTCAGTGGGTATTCGCATGCCGAATCATCCGTTGGCTTTAGAGTTGATTGAGGAAGTGGGTATTCCGCTTGCTGCGCCTAGTGCAAATAAATTTGGAAGAACCTCACCGACATCGGCAAGCCATGTGCGCGTTGAATTCAAAAATGAAAATGTTTTTGTCCTGGATGGCGGAGACTGTCAAATCGGTATTGAATCGACAGTGCTGTTGATTCGTCATCGCCCTGACAAAGTTGTGCTTTCAATTTTACGTCGTGGGCATATTCTGAAATCAGATATTGAAAGAGTTCTTGCCGAAAAAGGTTTTGAGTTTGAATTCTTGGAACAAGTCGATAAACGGGAATCTCCAGGGCATATGAAGCATCACTATATGCCGCCGGTTCCATTGATTGTTTGCACTGAAAAGAACCGCTCAGTTGAAAGTATCATCCAAGAGGTGAACGAAAAACTGTCGACGCTGCCAGAGGAAATCGAAAGCATTAAGATCATCAAACCTAAAAATGGAGTCCATTCTGCGGAAGTGTTGAACCTTTCCAAAGATCCCCTGCTGGCAACCCGTGAATTTTACGGACATCTGCGCGACGTAGCAGCCAAAGGCAAAGATATCATTATCTTCTACCGCGAAGAACATCAGGTCGGGGAGCGCTGGGAGTCTTTGTTCGATCGTTTAAATAAAGCCGCGAGCCTGATCATTTAAGTCCTGACAGTTTCCTTACTGAGTCCTGACAATGTTGAGATCTGAAGTTTGTTAGCCTGATGCTATCCACGGAGGATGCATGGTTGAACGGATTTCTCAGAACATTCAGTCTTTCTATCAAATGCGCTCTAATAACATGCATAAGTTCAAGCCGAAGATTGCGATTCAATCTGAGGTGGGACCCTTCATGATTAAAACAGTGACGACGACCGAAGAGCTGAAAGAGGCCTTGGCACTTCGCTTTGAAGTGTTCCATCGAGAGATGATTGGCAAGACGACTCCCTGGGGCTTGGATATCGACGAGTTCGATTTTGACTGTGATCACTTGATTATCAAGGAAAAGCGTTCGAACAAAGTGGTCGGCACTTATCGCGTGCGCTGCTCTGAATTTACAAATCAATTTTATTCCGCGAAAGAGTTCATGATGAGCTCCATCCTTCAACAACCTGGAGTGAAGCTTGAACTCGGTCGCGCTTGTATTCACAAGGATTTCCGCAGAGGTGTTGTGATCTCTTTGTTGTGGCGAGGAATTGCTGACTATCTTGCGGCCTCCGACTCGCAATTTCTATTTGGTTGCGCGACTGTGAAAACGGATGATCCTCGCGATGCGGCTCTTTTAACCCGGTACTTTGAAGAAGAAGGCCGAATTAATCCTGGATTTAGAACTCGCCCGACTTTGGCATATACGATGCCGATGTTTAGTTTCTTTAAGGATGAACTGCGCAATCCTCTGACTCAGACGCAACGAGAAGAAGCAGAAGAGCTTTTGCCCCCGCTATGTAGAGCCTACCTCAAGATTGGCGCCTACATAGGCGGAGAGCCAGCCTGGGATAAAGAGTTCCAATGCATAGACTTCTTGACCATTCTGCACAGAGAAGATTTAAATAGAACTCTGTGGAAGAGATTCAAGCTGGGCTCCGCGGAGTCCTAAATCTAATTTATTTCGTTCTAGTTATTGTCACTTTCTTGGCTTGGTCATTCCTTTGTCATTTGGTGATCCGCAATCCTGAAAAACGAAGAGCGCAATTTTCAAAAAATGTGACCTTCTTCTGTCGGATCATTCTGAAAGCTTTCGGAATGAATCTCACCGTGAAGAACAAACCTAAAGACGGCGAAAAGTTTTTGTTGGTGAGCAATCACATGGGCTTCGTCGACATCTTGTTGATGGGTTCGATCTTTCCGCTGCTTTTTGTAACTTCCAACGAAATGCGTGAAACTCCTTTCTTGGGTCTTCTGACCGAGATGGGTGGTTGCATGTACGTTGAACGTCGCAGTCGCACTAAAATCCTGGATGAGATGAAGTCGATCGTGACGGCATTGCAAAATGGTTTCCGCATCGTGCTTTATCCTGAAGCCACTTCGACAAACGGGGAGCAGGTACTTCCTTTCAAGAGAACCTTGATGATGGCTGCTTCCCACGCTGGAGTTCCAATTCAGCCTGCAGTAGTCAACTTCCGCAAAGTGAACGGAGAAGACTTTTCTTTGAAATGGCGCGATCACTTGTGCTGGTACGGCGACATCACGTTCGCGACCTCTTTGTGGAAAGCTCTGACGCTTAAATCATTGCACGCCGAAATCGAGTTCCTAGAACAGATTCACACAACCCCGGAAGACGACCGCGGCTTGATCGCTGACAAAGCACACAGCCTGATCTCAGAAAAGTTTGTCCCAGTAAAAGGCATCGCAGTCCCTGCAGTTCCTCCCGAACTCGAAACCACTTAGAAGGTGCCTGCCGTTTTCTCCGAAAAGGTGCCTGTCACATTTTCGGAAAAGGTAGCGGGCATTCTTTGGTCTTGGACTGAAACTTTCTGCCTTGACCCTCATAATTAGATATGTAAATAATGTGTAAATGAGGAAGATCATCCATATCGACATGGACTGTTTTTATGCTGCGGTTGAGGTTAAATTTAACCCTCAACTTAAAGGGAAACCTTTGGGCATTGGCGGGCCACCGAATACTCGCAGTGTACTTTGCACGGCGAGTTATGAAGCGCGCAAGTTTGGTGTGCGCTCGGCGATGCCCTCTTCCCAGGCGGTGCGTTTGTGCCCGCAGTTGATTCTAATCCCTCCGCATTTTGATCTTTATAAAGAGGAAAGCCGCAAGGTTCGCGAAATCTTTGAACGCTTCACGAACAAGATTGAGCCCCTTTCTTTGGATGAGGCTTATCTTGATGTGACTGATTGTAAGCAGTTTGGTGGCAGTGCCACTTTGATCGCCCAGGAAATCCGCCGCCTTATCTTTGAAGAGCTGAATCTGACAGCCTCTGCGGGCATTGCACCCAACAAGTTCATCGCCAAGATTGCCAGCGATTGGAAAAAGCCTAACGGGCAATTCGTCGTTCGGCCTCAAGACGTGGAAGGTTTCGTCAAAGACCTGAAGGTGGAAAAGATTTTCGGAGTCGGTAAAGTCACCGCTCAAAAAATGCACGAGCTTGGTTTGTACACCTGTTCTGATATTCAAAAATTTTCTGTGCCAGAGTTGCATCGTTGGTTTGGTTCACGCGCTCAAGAGCTTTATGATTTCTCGCGAGGTATTGATGATCGCGAGGTTGTCACCGAGTGGGAGCGAAAATCTCTGACTGTGGAAGAGACTTATAATACTGATCTGCAAACCTATGAGGAGTGCCGAAAGCGCATTCCTGCTCTCTACGAAGATTTCTATCAGCGCCTCATTCAAGGTGAGTACGAAGATCGCGTGCGCGGTATGGTTGTGAAGTTGAAGTTCTTTGATTTCAAATCAACAACGCATGAAGAAGTGATTCATGGAATTCCCACCGAGAAAGATTTTGAAAGACTTTTGGAACGAGCCTGGTCGCGCCGTGGTGTCGCAGTTCGCCTTGTGGGCTTGGGAGTTAGGCTGGGCACTCAAAACAAAGTATCTAACGAACCTGTAACCTCGCAGTTAAAATTCGCTATCTAATTAAAGTGGTGCACTTTCGGCTAAGTCAGGCTGGCACTTAAGTTGCTTTAAGGTTCTTTCGCAAAAACGCGGTGACATTGTGACATCGCGAAGCCAAATAAAACAAGGAACCACCACCATGAAAAAAGTTATTCTTTTGAGTGTCCTCACGATTGCAATGTTATTCAACGCTGGCTGTACTGACGAAGAAATCACCGCCGGTGCGATTGGCGTGATCATCGGTATTGGTCTTGGCGATGGCCATCATCACCATGATCGCCGCCCAGCCCCTTATCGCCCAGTTCGTCCAGGTCGCCGCAACTTCGTTTCCACTGCCAGTATCACTTTGCCAACCACGGGCGAGTCTGCAAACGTTGCAGCCGCTGACTTCGCTCTGAAACACAACATTAGCATGACAGCGGCAGAGAAGGTGCAGACTGCCTTGAATGGAGTAAAAACAGAGGGTCTGTCTTCATTGGCAAAAATTGGTTTGAATAAAAAAGATATCGAAACATTGATGAAGCATGACCTGCCGTCTTCGGCTGCAATTAAATCTTTGGCGACAAAACTAGATATGTCAGAAGCGCAGTCTCGTGACCTTTTGATTTCCATGAATCGTGAGTTTGAGGCGCAAGCTGCAGATATTGAAAGCCCTTACTGGGAATCTTGTATGGCTAAAGGGAAGTGGAGAACTCCGCAAAATCTGTACTGCAAGTCTACAAACTGGAATGGTTGCTCTCCTGAGATGGGCGCAACTCTTTGCTACTAATAGCTTAGCGATCAGTTTGTAAAAAAAAAGGAGAGTTTATACTCTCCTTTTTTTATCTGAATGATGGGCGGGAATTTTATGGTAGGTTTCTTTTTTCAGCTCGCCACCTGCTGAGAAGCGGAAAACCATCCAAAGCCCCGTGCCGACGATCGCCACGGTTAAGACTACTATCGAGAGGCTTACCATATAGACCTCCTTGGTCACAATCAGCTTACAATATTTAACCTACGCTAAATATTCGCATTGCCGATTTTGTGTCAGAAGTCAGACTAGAAAACTTTTTTCCAATCATCTTCCTTGAAACCAACCAAGGCGACATCGTCGCCCAAAACAAATGGTCTTTTGACGAGCTTTCCGTGTTCAGACAACAGTTTCAAGGCTTCGGCTTCGCTCATATTCGGAAGCTTTTCGCTGATCTTGAATTCTTTGTACAAAACACCGGAAGTATTAAAAAGATTTTTGATGCTGCCGCCGCGCTCTTTCAGCGCAGTCAGCATTTTCTTCAGTTCTGTCTGTGAGGGAGCTTTATCCACGATAGGAAGTTTCTGGTACGAAACTTTTTTCGCATCTAGAAACTTCAATGCTTTTACGCAAGTTGAGCACTTGGCGTATTCGTAAACTTTAAGCATTGCTCTTCACCAACCAGCCGCACATTTTATACAAAATACGTGCGCCCACATTGCCGTCCCATTCAACTTCGGATTCGTCCAGACCACCGGTAGAAACTTCGTTCAAATCAAATGCGATGATCTTGCGACCTGAAGCGTGAACTTCACGGAAAAGGAAGAACACTTGATCCACGCTCAAGCCGCCAGGAACCGGAGTTCCAGTGTGAGGGCAGAAAGCCGGATCCAAACCGTCGATATCGAAAGAGATATAAACGTTTTGCGGAAGTTCTTTGATGATGTCTTGGCAAACTTTTTCCCAAGTCTCACCCTTTAGAAGGCGACGTTTCAACTCTAGGTCATAGAAAGTTTTAATGTCTTTGCGAGACTCGCTGAAGTCATATTCTTCTTCGCAGAAATCGCGAATACCGACTTGGACAAGTTTCTGCGGCTTCTTCGCGTCCGTCATTACGTTGTACATGATTGAGGCGTGAGATTGTTTGAAGCCTTGGTAAGCTTTACGTAAATCCGCGTGGGCATCGATATGCAAAACACCGAACTCACCTTTGAATTTATCACTCACGGCGCGAATTGCACCCAGAGGAGTGGAGTGGTCTCCGCCGACAAGACCCAGAAGCTTGCCCTTTTTTAATACATCCGAGCATTGATCGTAGACCCATTGGCTCATCTCTTCGCAGGCTTCATTCACTTGCGCTGCCAAAGAGTTCATCTTTGCTGTGTCAGTGCTCATATTTGTGCGCATGCCGATGAGTTCTTGGGCAACACCCTTGAATTTGTCATTCATGTTACATAAGTCTTCAGAGAGGTCGCGCATGTGGTAGCCGACTTCGTAAGCCTTGCCCACTTCGATGTCGAAGAGGTCGATCTGCTCACTGGCAGCACGGATGATTTGAGGGCCACGAGAAGCACCTTCGCCGTAAGAAGTCGTCACTTCCCAAGGAACCGGGACGAGAACCACTTTGGATTCTTCTTCAGTCATCGGAATTCCGAAGATTCCGAACTCGGCAGAAATGGTTGTTGTTGGGTCGAACTTTGGTGCTTGGCTGGCTGGGTTTTTTGATGCGTTTTCCGCTGTCTTTTCAGACATCTTTTTCTCCTTGAAAATTCTCCACGTATATAGCATTTGGGCGTAGCGTTAATCGAGCAATAACTTGATTATTTTTCCGGCATAACCGATTTTAAGCCCACTTTGGGAACTATTGAAATTCCCTACGAAATTCTTTGGAGGAGACACAATGAAAATGATGGGACTACTGGCGCTCGTATTGAGCTCAGCTTTGACCGCTCCCGCTATGGCTGCTGCACCAAATGCAAATGCTCCAGTTGGCGGAAATTTCGTTTACAACCTAGGTGGCGAACCACCGACGGTTCACCCGATCACAGCTACTGATACATACGCACGTTATGTTCAGAACTACGTTTGTGATACTTTGGCGACTCACGATATCGAAACTTACAACTGGACTCCACGTCTGGCTGAAAAGTGGGAGATCTCTAAAGACAACAAAACTTTCACTTTCAAACTTCGCAAAGATGCCGTTTTCCACGACGGTAAGCCTGTAACTGCTGAAGACGTTAAATTCTCTTTCGATGCTATCTTTGAACCAAAATATGAAGCGGCTCACTTGCGCCCTTACTATGAAGGTTTGGCAAAAGTAGAAGTTGTAGATCCTTTGACTGTGAAAATCACAGCAAAAGACCTTTACTTCCAAAACTTCGAATCTGCTGCGACTATGACAATCATCCCGAAACACGTTTACGGCGATGTTGCTAAGTCTAAAAAAATGAACAGAGAGTTGATCTGTGCGGGTCCTTACGTTTTGTCTAAATTCGACCGTGGTCAATTGATCCAGTTGAAAAAATTCGACAAATGGTACGGCAACAAAGACGCTGCTTTCAAAGGCATGTACAATTTCGAAAACATCACTATGCGTTTCTACAAAGACGACAACGTTGTTCTTGAGCGCGCTAAAAAAGGTGAGTTGGACTACATCGATCTCCGTATCGAGTCTTTCATGAAGAAAACTGAAGGCGCTCCTTGGGGCAAAACAGTTATCAAACACAAAGTTGCTAACGACGCTCCGAAATCTTTCGGTTTCATCGGTTGGAACTTCCGTAAAGATCTTTTCAAAGACAAAGATGTTCGTATCGCGCTAGCTCACTTGTTGAACCGCGAAGAGATGAACAAAAAATTCCGTTATGGAATGTCTGATCTTGCAAACGGTGCTGTTTACTTGAGATCTGAATACAACCCTGGCAACAAAGCGATTGAGTTTAATCCGAAAAAAGCTCAGGAACTTTTGGCTAAAGCTGGTTGGGCAGATTCAGACAAGAACGGTGTTCTTGATAAAGTTGTGAACGGTAAAAAGACTGAATTCAAATTCACGTTGATCTACCCGAACAAAGACGTTGAGAAATACTACACAATGTACCGCGAAGACCTTAAAAAAGCCGGTATCGACCTTGAGCTTAAGTATCTTGAATGGAACTCATTCTTGAAATTGGTTGATGAAGGTAACTTCGACGCTGTGACAATGGCGTGGGGTGGCGGTTCAGTAGATCCAGATCCTAAACAAATCTGGCATTCATCTGGCGCAGTTCCGGGCGGATCTAACTTCATCGCTTACAAAAACCCTGAAGTTGACAAATTGATCGACGAAGCTCGTGTTGAGCCAGTTAAAGCTAAACGCGTGAAATTGCTTAAAGAAGTTTACAAAAAGATCGCTGACGATGCTCCGTACGCGTTCCTTTTCAACGATAAGTTCGATTTTTATGCAAATTCTTCAAAAGTAGGTATGCCAGCAGAGACTTTCAAGTTCGATATTGGTAAAGACTACTGGTGGATGAAACCTTAAGAAGAAATTTGGAGTAGGGCCTTGTTCGTTTACCTTATCCGTCGATTATTGCTAATGATCCCGACATTTCTCGGGATCACTGTAGTTACCTTTGTCCTAATTAATTTGGCTCCAGGGAGTCCTATTGAGCAGAAGCTGCAGGCGATCCGTTTCGGATCGGCTGCTAGCGGCGGCGGATCAAGTGGTGCTAACAGCCGTGGTGACACGTCTGTAAACCAAGAAGTTATCGAAGCCTTAAAAAAACAATACGGCTTCGATAAACCTATGCACGTACGATATTTGATTTGGTTGAAGAACCTATCAACTCTGGATTTCGGTGAAAGCTTCACCTATCAAGAGCCAGTTATCGACGTCATCAAAAGCAAACTTCCGGTATCTATTACCTTCGGTATTGCTTCTTTGATCCTGACCTATCTTGTGTGTATTCCGCTTGGAGTGCGCAAAGCGATTACGGCAGGAAAAAGTTTCGATCGTATCTCTTCTATTATTCTCAATTTCACATATGCGATTCCGCCACTCATCCTCGGTATCTTCTTAATCGTTGTTTTCGCCGGGAAGCTTAATCTTTTCCCTATTGGTGGTTTCCAGTCTGATGACTATGACTCAATGACAAACTGGCAGCAGATCGTTGACCGTGTTCATCACTTTGTACTTCCTTTGATCTGTTACATGATCGGTGGATTTACAGAACTTTCTATTTTGATGCGTAACTCGATGTTGGACATTATTAAGTCTGACTTCGTTAGAACAGCTCGTGCAAAAGGTCTTTCTGAACGCGTGGTTGTGTTCAAGCATGCTCTTAGAAACGCGTTGATCCCAATTGCGACCGGTCTTGGTGGCTTCTTGGGAGCCTTCCTTGCGGGTTCTTTGATCATCGAGCAAATGTTCAATCTGGATGGTATCGGTTTGCTCGGTTACCAATCTGTATTGTCTCGTGATTATAACGTGATCATGGGTTTGACCTTCATTTCATCAATGCTACTTATGGTGGGTCGTATCTTGAGCGACATCATCTATGTTCTTATCGATCCAAGGATTGACTTCAAATGATCCAGAAATACCTTATTAAAAATGAGCTTACTCTCAAGAGATACAAGCGCTTCAAACGTGATCGCGTTGCGGTTGCGTCTGTTTGGATCCTTCTGGCGATGTTCTTCTTCAGCTTTACTGCTGAATTGTGGGCGAACAACCGTCCTCATATCATGCATTACCATGGGAAGACTTTCTTCCCGTTGTTTGTAGATTACCATCCAACAGCTTTCGATCGCGAAGACATCTATGTGATGGACTATCGCGCTTTGGAAATGGGCAAGGATGACTGGGCAATTTGGCCGGTTATTCAGTGGGACCCTTATGAAAGCAATAAATCTGTAGACACTTATCCTTCAGCTCCTTCGAAGCAAAATTGGATCGGAACAGATGAAAGCGGTCGTGACGTCATGACTCGTCTTCTTTATGGTTTCCGTTACACGATGATCTTTGCTTTTGGTGCTTGGGCGGTGACTTATCTTATCGGTATCACCTTCGGTGCGATGATGGGTTATCTTGGTGGTAAATGGGACTTGGTCGGCCAACGTGTGGTTGAGATCGTTGAAAGTACCCCGTACCTTTTCGTATTGATTACGATTATCTCGATTTTCACTCCAAGCTTAGGCTTGTTGATCGTATTCTCAGCGTTGTTCGGCTGGACAGGTATCTCGGCTTATATGCGTGCCCTGTTCTTGTCTTTGCGTAAACGTGAATACGTGGAAGCGGCTCGCGCTATCGGTGCAGATCACACACGTATCATCAGTAAACATATCTTGCCGAACGCTCTGACTCCGATCATCACATTTGCACCGTTTGCGATTTCTGCAAACGTGTACTCTTTGTCGATCTTGGATTACTTGGGCTTGGGTCTGCGTCCGCCTACTCCTTCATGGGGTGAGTTGATGGCACAAGCTCAAAAATGGTTCACCATCGCTGAGTGGTTGGTGTGGGGTCCGTTGGTAGCGATCGTTGTAACTTTGATTCTTTTGAACAACATCGGTACAGCAGTCCGCGACGCTTTCGACTCTAAAATGTAGTCTAAAGGTACCTGCTTCCTTTTAGTAAGAATTGGTACATAGATTTAAAAAGATAAAAAGACGAAGGCGACTTCGTCTTTTTTATTTTCATAGACTCAATAACTTGTCGGTTTGAAAGTGCTGCACCACTTCTGTTAGATCTTTTGTGACATATTCTATTGTGTGCGACATTTCGAAGTGCGCTTTAAAGGCAGCTTTCTTGCTTTCCACTTTCAGCGGATACATCATTCTATTCGATTCTACAATCGGTCTACCTCAAGATGGTGTACGAACATATTTTTTGCCTTCGTTGTTAACGTGAATTGAGGTTTTCTTAAAGCTTTTCGGACCTCTTCTTTGTCTTCGCTAACAGGCTTTTTATTAAGCCATCTCAAGGTAGATTCCAGCAGTTTCGGTTCGAGGCGAGGGTCACGAATTAGTGGGATTATTCCATTTTTCTTGCCAAGAAGAATCGAGAGTGTGCTGTAAGGATACTCTTCAGCATTTGAAGCAAGACCAGCTTCGATGGGATTTCTGTAAACATACTTATACACGTGCTCAAGATAATGAGGTTTGGTGATGGCTGAACGAAAATATCTTCCGCCGTAAGTTTGATTGATTCGCATAGAGGATCTAGAAATGACTCTAGAAGTCTCTCGCATAAAATAATTCATCGCCTCTGACATGTTGTTTTCGGGAAACCTGGCAATAAGATGAAAGTGGTTGTTCATAAGAACGAAAGAGTGAATTTCAATTTTGTAGGCTGTTGAAATAAAAAATAGATAATTCGACATTGTGGCCCAAACCTCTTCCAAAGGAAGACCAAACCATTCCTTATTGTGGCACCGCGCTGATATGTGATACGGGAACTCTGAAGTGTATATTTGTTGTTTTCTTGGCATATGTCGGAAGGGTATGCAATTTCCCCAGACAGTTGGGAGCTATTCTAATAGCTTCAAATAAGTTCTCAGGTCCGATGCATGGATTCTGGATTGCTTGAATATTTTAACAACGTTGAGCACTTTTTGGTACAAAGGGAAGCAGGTACCTCTTGAAAGAAAAAGGCGCCTTTTGAGCGCCTTTTTGTGTACTTTGTTGAACTAATAGGAAGCAGGTACCTATTCGGCTTCTTCGAGGTATGTGTAACCTGAGAGGCCTTCTTCGTAGTGCTTGATCAAAAGTTTAGCTTCTTGCTTCGTGATCGTGCCTTTTTGGATGGATTCTTCCGTTGCTTGACGAACGTTGTCTACCATCTCAGAGCGACCGTATTGAACGTATGACAAAACTTCAGTCACAGTATCGCCAGGAACATAATGGTCGATTGTATAACCAATTCCGTTCAAAGAGATGTGGACTGCATCGGTATCGCCGAAGAGATTGTGCAAGTCGCCTAGGATCTCTTGGTAAGCACCCGTGAGGAATACGCCCAAGTAGTATTGTTGACCTTCTGTGAATTGGTGTACGCGCAAAGTTTCCTTTGGTTCGCCAGATTCTGTATCGATGAATTTCTCGATCACACCATCAGAGTCACAAGTCAAATCGGCCAATGTGGCTTCACGCACAGGCTCTTCACCCAAGCGGTGAATAGGGATCACTGGGAACAGTTGTCCCACGGCCCAAGAGTCAGGAAGCGATTGGAACAAAGAGAAGTTTGAGTAGTAAGTATCGCACAACTCTTTAGAAAGAGCGGTAACGATATCTTCCGTATCAGGAACAGTCTTCGCCAATTTCACCATCTTAGTTGCGATAGTGAAGTACATGCTTTCACACCAAGCGCGTTGTTCAAGTGAAAGAACGCCATAAGTGAAAAGCTGCAAAGTTTCCTGTTTCGATTGCTCAAGGTCATTGAAGCATTCGTTGATATTGTCTTTGTTCACTTTTTCAAAGATGTACTGCATATCGTTCATGATCGATGGATCAGATTTCGTTGCAGGACGAGGTGGTTCTTGGCGATGAAGATCGTTCACGCCCATCACGTTAAACACCAAAACAGAGTGATGCGCCACTAGGAAGCGGCCAGACTCTGTCACGATATTTGGATGTGGGATGCCTTTTTCGTCGCAAAGAGTTTGCAGAACAGACACGATGTCGTTCGCATATTCTTGCTCAGAGTAGTTTACAGAGCTGTCAGAGTGGCCAGAGCCGTCGTAGTCGATGCCAAGACCGCCACCGACGTCGATGTACTTAAGGCCCGCGCCCATTTTTACAAGTTCAGTATAGAAACGTGCGCCCTCTTTCAAAGAAGACTTGATGCTTTGGATGGCAGGAACTTGTGAACCGATGTGGTAATGCATCAACTCAAGACAATCTAGCATGCCTTCAGTTTTCAAGTACTCAACGCCGTCCACGATCTCAGTTGCAGTCAGACCGAACTTAGAACGTGCTCCAGAAGAATCAACCCATTTACCAGCGCCTTGCGTATTTAATTTCGCGCGGAAGCCGATTTTTGGACGAGTGTTGAATTTCTTCGCCACTTCCACAATCATTTTCAATTCTTCTTTACGATCAACAACGATGATGGTGTTGCGACCTAGTTTTTGCGAAAGAATAGCTGTTTCGATGTACTCAGCGTCTTTGAAGCCATTGCAGATGATCAACGCGTTTTCCGTGTTCATCAAAGCAAGAACGACAAGAAGTTCAGGCTTAGAGCCGCACTCAAGACCCATTTGGAAGTCTTTGCCGTATTTCACAATCTCTTGAACGAGATGTCTTTGTTGGTTCACCTTGATCGGGTAAACGCCGTTGTAGTTGCCTTTGTAGCCATGATCCGCAAAGGCTTTTTTGAAACAACCGTTCAAAAGCTCAACGCGAGATTTGATGATGTCAGGGAAGCGGATCATGATTGGAACGCGGATACCGCGATCCAAAAGATCTTGAGTTAACTCATGAAGATCTACAGCGGGGCCATTTGCACCCATCGGAGTAACAGACACATTGCCTGATCCGTTAATTCTGAAATAACCGTTGCCCCAGTTGTTAATACCGTAAAGCTCCGCGCTCTTTTCAGGACTCCAATTTGGTGTCTGTGACATCTCTGTAGACCTTTCTGACTTACCGTCATACCTACTCCGACGAAGTCGGAGTGCAAACAAACTATTTAACAATCAAGTTCAAAATTTTTCCTGCTTTGTAGATCACCTTATCGGGATTTTTACCAGCAAGAACAGCTGCAACAGTTGAAACTTCTTTCGCCGCCGCAAGTGCTTCCTCTTCGGAAGCCGTCACGCCCAGCTCAATCGTGCCGCGCATTTTTCCGTTCACCTGCACGCCAATAGTTACAGTGTCATCAGCGCAGAGGGTACTATCATATTTTGGCCATGGAGCCAAAGAGCAAAGTCCCGTTCCGCCCAATTTTTCCCACAATTCTTCTGCCAAATGGGGAGCAAAAGGAGCCAGGATCTGCGTCAAAGGTTTGAGAGCTAATTCCGAGCGGCATTCTGCCTTATACAGGTCATTTACGAGGATCATCATCGCCGCAATGGCTGTATTGAAGCTCATGCTCTCGATGTCTTCTGTGACCTTTTTGATGGTTTTATGAAGTAATTTCTCAGTCGCTGGCGGCAAAGCATCCTTCGTCGCCACGTATTGACCGTCGTCAGTCACAACCAAGCGACCCACACGGTCCAAGAAGCGCTTCACGCCATCAATTCCTGTCGGAGACCAAGGTTTGTCGGTATCCAAAGGCCCCATGAAGCTGATGAAAGTTCGGATCGAGTCAGCGCCGTGAGTTTTTGCGATCTCTTCCGGAGAAATCACATTGCCACGAGACTTTGACATCTTCTGACCGTCAGGTCCCAAAATCATCCCTTGGTGAGCCAGTTTTTTGAAAGGCTCATCATGAGTGACCAAGCCCACATCAAAAAGCACCTTCATCCAGAAACGAGAGTACAGCAAGTGACCCACAGTATGTTCCGGCCCGCCGACGTACAAATCTACCGGCATCCAGTATTTTTCAGCGTCAGGGCTGAACGGAGCCTTGTCGTTGTTCGGGTCGATGTAGCGAAGGAAGTACCAAGAAGAACCGGCAGCACCTGGCATCGTGTCTGTTTCGCGACGGCCTTGTTCGCCTTCGCCAAATCCAGGTTTGCCAGCATAGTTCACCCAGTCAGCGATCTTTGCCAACGGAGCTTCACCCGAATCTGATGGCTCGTAGTCCGCCACTTCTGGAAGCATCACAGGAAGTTCGTTCACAGGGACGCCCAATTGACCTGCTTTCGGGAAGTTCACAATAGGGAAGGGCTCACCCCAGTAACGTTGGCGGCTGAAGAGCCAATCACGAAGCTTGTATTGAACTTCGCGAATTCCTAATTTTTTAGATTCCAAGTGAGAAAGCATTTTCTTGATGGCCTCTGCTTTAGAAAGACCATTCAAGAAATCAGAATTCACTAACGTGCCTTCGCCTTCGAAAGGCAACTCATCGCCACCTTCACCACCGCCAGAGGCGGCTGGAGACAGGACTCTCTTCACCGGTAAATTGAATTTCTTCGCGAACTCAAAATCGCGAGCATCATGACCAGGAACTGCCATGATTGCACCGGTACCGTAATCAGTCAGAACATAGTCAGCAATCCAGATCTCAATTTTCTCTCCCGTGATTGGGTGAAGAGCATGAGCACCGGTGAAAACACCGGTTTTGTCAGTCGTCGCTTTTCTATCAACTTCAGATTTACGAGAAGTCGCCAAAACATAATCTTCGACAGCAGCATGCTGCGGCTGAGAAGTGATTTTTTTAACAAGTGGATGTTCTGGAGCCATCACCATAAAAGTTACGCCAAACAAAGTGTCAGGGCGGGTGGTGAAGACTTCAAAGGTTTCACTCTCTCCTTCAATTTTGAAAGTGATGCGCGCGCCTTCAGATTTTCCAATCCAATTGCGTTGTGCCTCTTTCGTGCGTTCAGGCCAATCGACTTTATCCAGATCATTCAAAAGGCGTTCCGCATAATCAGTGATTTTAAGCATCCACTGTTTCATTGGAACGCGAATGACCGGATGTCCACCACGCTCTGATTTTCCATCGATGACTTCGTCGTTGGCCAAAACAGTTTTCAAAGCTGGACACCAGTTCACAGGAACTTCTTTTTGATAAGCCAGTCCGCGCTCATAGAGTTTCAAGAAAATAAATTGAGTCCACTTGTAGTACTTAGGCTCGCAAGTGGAAATCTCACGACTCCAGTCAAAGCTAAACCCAAATGACTGAAGTGTTTTGCGGAAGCTGGCAATAGCCTTATCAGTTGTGATAGCGGGATGAATTCCAGTTTGAATAGCATACTGCTCAGCCGGCAAACCAAACGCATCATAGCCCATCGGATGAAGAACATTGAAACCATTTACACGTTTGTAGCGCGAAACAATATCCCCCGGAGTATAAGAAGCCATATGCCCAATATGCAGCCCCGATCCAGAAGGATAAGGAAACATATCTAAAGCATAATACTTAGGCTTCGCAGAAGTCGTCTCAGCTTGAAACGCTTTAGCCTCAGCCCACTTTTTCTGCCACTTCGATTCATACTCACTAAAATTCAAACCCATAAAAACACGCTCCACAAAAAATAAAAAAGCGAAGAAAACCCCCAGAAAATCCCACTCACGCAAAACTTCCCAAAAAGCTTCTTTGAACCTCTATGTAAATACCGAAAATTTCACAACAATTCAAACCCTAAGAACACACATCAAAGACATAAATTTCGCGGGCTCAGAGGGCTGGGAGAGCTGCACTCAGCGCGAGTTCCGCAAGCTCGGCAAAGGTCTACTTCAAGACCCAAGCCCAGTCGAGCGAGGACTGTCCGAAGCGATGAGTGCAGCTCTCCCAGCCCTCTGAACCCGACCGAGATCTAAGTCGAAGGACAGACGTAGGAAGAGATTTTGTCCTAAATAAAATCGACAAATTAACCGAGAAGAAGCTCTGAAGTTACACTGGTATGTAAGATGAATTTCGAGGGCACTATTAAACATCCAAAAAGTCGCCGCATTCTAGTAATCGACGATGACCAAGACAGCATGGAAATCTTGCTCGAGCCTCTCCGTTGGGAAGGCTACGATGCCCGTGGTGTAACCACGGAAGCAGATGCCCATAAGTTGATTGAGTCGTGGGTTCCTCATGTTGTGATTTTGGATTGGATGGCGCCATCAATGGCGGGTTTGCGTGTTTTGAAAACGGTGCGCGAACGTCTGGCTCATGTTTCCTGTGTCTTCGTTTCAGAGAACTCAAGCACCGAAGCGATCATTGAAGCTCTGGATGCGGGAGCTGACGACTACATCGTAAAGCCTTTTGTTCCTCTTGAACTTCTCGCCCGCATTCGGACACAGTTGCGCATTCGTGATTTGAATGAGCAATTGCTCTATGCAAATGAGCGGCTCAAAGAGCTGGTTGATACCGATGATCTTACGGGTCTGTACAATATGCGCTCACTCTATCAACGTCTTGACTTCGAGATGGAGCGTGCAAGACGTTTCAATCGTGATGTCTGCGTCGTGATGATGGATATGGACTATTTTAAAACTGTAAATGATGGTCATGATCATCTATTCGGAAGTTATGTTCTTTCCGAGGTGGGTAAGATCATTCGAGCTTGCACTCGCAATATCGATATTCCTGCGCGCTATGGCGGTGACGAATTCCTGGTTGTGCTGACTGAAACCAATCACGAAGGCGCTATGCATTTCTGTCAGCGTTTGCGTGAGAATATTGAAAAGACGACGTTTAAAACAGAAGAAGATTCAATTAAGCTCACGGCCTCTTTGGGCTTTGCGATTACGATTCCAGGGGAGTCTTTGAGTGCTCGTGAACTAGTGCGCAGAGCCGATCATGCCCTTTATGATGCAAAACGCGGCGGCCGCAATCAGGTTTGCTTTCACAAGCCGGAAATCAGTAAAGTTGTCGAGTTAAAAACCGGTTCGCAAAAGCGCAAAAAAGCCGCGGGCGAATAATCCACACAGTAATTCATTGACTGTCTTTGTCTAAGCTAGGACAACCCTAATATGGTTGCAACTAACGTTAATCCCTCAGAAAAATATCGCAATAGAGCCGCATGGATTTCCGCGATTGCGAGCGTATTCATTTTCCTTATCAAGATGGGAGCTTACCGTCTGACGGGCTCAGCGGCGGTTTTGTCTGATGCTCTTGAGAGTATCGTTAATGTTGTGGCCTCCATCGTTGCGCTTTTCGTGATTCGTTTTGCATCTCAACCAGCGGACGCCGAACATCCCTATGGGCATGGCAAGGCAGAATATTTTTCTGCAGCCTTTGAAGGCGGTTTGATTTTCTTCGCCGCCCTGATGATCATTGGCGAGAGTTTGAAGGCCTTGATTAATCACGAACCCGCTCAGAAACTTGAGCTGGGTGTTTTGATTATTGGTGGCGCGGCCTTTTTGAATCTGCTTTTGGGCGTTTATCTTAAGCAGATGGGCAAAAAGCATCACTCTGAAGCTTTGCAAGCCAGCGGTGCCCACGTTATTTCAGATGTGACGACGACTGTCGGTGTGATGGTGGGTCTTGGTTTGGTTCTGTGGACTAAGATTGAGTGGCTGGATCCGGCAATTGCGATTTTGGTGGGCCTGCAGTTGGCTTTCCAGGGATTCAAAATTGTACGTCAATCCTGGGGCGGACTGCTGGATGAAATGGATGAGGGCTCTTTAGAAAATTTGACCAATGCCCTTCAGAAAAACCGTATGCCAGGGATTATTGATATTCATCACTTGCGCATCATTCGCTCGGGAAGTTTTCATCACGTGGATGCACATTTAGTTGTTCCGGAGTTTTGGAATATGCTGCAAGCTCATAACGAAACTCATGATTTTGAGCGAAAAGTGGTTCAAGATTATCCCGTGGATGGCGAAATCGCCTTTCACTTGGATCCTTGTAAAAAATCCTTTTGTGAAATCTGTGATCTCGAAAATTGTCCAATTAGACGGGTTCCTTTTAAAACTTTGCGTCCGTTCACAGTGAAAAGCTTGACCGGCGGGCCGGCGGCGACTAATCCATTGGCCTATGAAAATGCCAATCGATCCAACTAGACGTCAGATTAATATCACCACGAATTTGCCTCATCAAACAGAGTACACTTTGGCTCTGAATGGTGAGTACTCTCATGTTGCTTTTGATGAGGTTCGTGCTCCTTTAAACAAAGGAAAATGGCGCTCTGACGTTTTCAAAGCTGAGGCTGCAACTCCCATGGACGTTGAGATCGGTACTGGCAATGGAACTCACTTCGCGCATTACGTACAAAAAAATCCATCACGTCTTTTAGTTGGTTTGGAATTGAAATACAAACCTCTTATCCAGACGATCCGTCGTGCAATGAATGCCAACTGCTCAAATGCAGCCGTGGCACGTTTTCATGCTTTCAATATTGAAGAGCTTTTCACTGAGGGTGAAATCGACAATGTCTTTATTCACTTCCCGGATCCATGGACTTCACCGAAGAAACCAAAAAATCGCGTGGTTTGTAAAAGAAATTTAGACATTCTTCATTCAATGCAAAAACCGGGATCTATCATCGAATTCAAAACGGATTCTTTGGTTTATTTCTTATGGGCCATGGATGAAATCCGTCAGTCCAAATACAAAATTCTTTTTGAAACACAAGATTTGCACAATTCGCCTATCAAAGAAGAAAACTTCGAAACTGCTTTCGAAAAAATCTTCTTGCGCGAAGGAATCAAAATCAACTTCGTGCGTTTGCAAAAAGCTTAGAACTGTTTCCCCAGCATCAAATAGAAACGCGATTGGTGGTTGTCCCCGTAGGAGCCACCAAAGTATAACGGTCCCAAAATACTGTCATAAGCTAAATAAGCTGTGACAGAGCTATGCCACGCATCTGTCACCGATGGATCCACAGGATTGAACAACCGTCCACCCTCCATGGCTAAGCCCCAGTAACTCCCAGATAAGAAATCAAACATCTTATAGTACTGAAGTGATCCATAGGCATATTGATCACCAATGAGTTGCTGATAGCGGTAACTTGAAAGATTCAGGAATCCACCCAGCCAATTCACATCCACAAATGCGGGACGGTCGCCATTGGCATTTTGTCCTTTGAGGGTTACTTGAAAGGCACCACCGCGCCCGGTGGGAATGGCGGCGCGAAAGTTCAGTCCATAGCGATTGTAGTTGCTAATGACGTCTTCGCCTCCCAGTGAGTAGTACCCATAGATATTCAAATACTGACCGGATCTTGGAAAGAAAAAGTGATCTAGTTGATCATAGAGTAAGTTCAAACGCAGGCCGTAATCAAAAGTTCTAACGTCTGGCAAAAGCGCTGATCCAATCTGCCGAGTGCCGCGATAGGTGCTGTAAAGAGGCCCGAACCGCACTTCACCAAATCGGGTCCATCCGGAACCTATGTCTATTCCTGTCGAAGTTTTAGAGTATCGATATTCAGCAATCTCTGAATCTTCTTTCCAAAGGGCCAATGGATTTTCTGTGTAAACCAGGTAGGGAGATGTGAAGGCATAACCACTCAGCTGGAGTGGTTGGTAAAATTCAGTACTAAGCAGTGTTGAGCTACCCATCTGCGCGATTGTTTTCCACTCAGCCCCCAAAGAGTTCACCCAGGTGCGGCGATACATCGCTGCGATATTCCAGGGACTTGAACCTTGGAAATCTGTTCCTAAGCTAAGACCAAAATTGAGGTAGTTCGGCCCCCAGCTTTTTTCTACAGGTAATAGCGAAACAGTCTGTCCTTCAGGGTTGTAGAGCAATTCATAGTCAAGTTGGCTGTAGTCACCGCGGGCATAAAGTTCAAGGAGGCGAGAGTGAAAGGTTTGTTGTGGAAGTAGAGCTCCTGGTTTCACATCCAGAGCGCCTTTCATCACTTCGGGATTGACCCATTTGCTTGGACTGACAATCACATTTTTTACAGGTGCTGGCTTCAGGCGTTTGGAGAAATGCTGATCCTGCCAGGTTTTATATTCTGCCGGACTGACTGAGTAGCGCTTCAATTGTGGTAATGCCGCGCGGGCCGCCGCTTCCCCGGCATCGATGAAGGCTCTGTTCTGTTTGAAATCTGAAGAACTCAATAAACCAAGTTGTGGTGTAATTAACAAATCATCCGCCGATAAACTTTTAATTTGCGGATAGACATTTTGTATCATCATCAGACGAGTGTATTGATCGGCGACGGTAAAAATATCATTGAGTTCATCCGATTTCAACGGAGGCGAGCCAACGTCAATCGCAATGACAACATCGGCGCAGGTCTGTCGCGCGATATCGACAGGAAGATTTCGAACCAGCCCACCATCTACAAGAGTGTGTCCTTTTACAGGTACAGAGGGAAATACACCTGGCACGGCCATACTGGCGCGCATAGCGGTCACGAGATCGCCATCTTTGAGTACAATCATATCGCCAGTGGCCAAGTCCGTAGCAATAGCACGATAGGGAATCGAGAGTTGATCAAAAGTGGGTGTCGTTCCACCAAAGGTTAAAGTGCGTAAGAAAAATTCAATTTTCTGAGTGCTTATGGCTGAAAGAGGCAATTTGAGTTCGCCCTTATCGGTAATTCCAGCCTCGAGACCCAGCAGTGAAAGCGAATCATCTTGTTTTTTGCGAAAAGTATTGGCTTGGCGTGGGACTTCTGAAGATAGGATGTCGTCCCAGTCGACAGCTTCGATTTGCTCCTGCATTTCCTTTGGGGTGCGACCTGCGGCATAAGACGCGCCCACCAGGGAGCCAATACTGGTGCCGACGATGCAATCCACGGGGATGCGGTTTTCCTCGAGAACTTTGATAACACCGACGTGAGAGAATCCGCGGGCGCCGCCGCCCCCCAAGACCAAGCCAATGCGCGGTCTTTTTGCCAGGGCCTGCCCAGAATTTAAAAAACAAAAGAGAGCCAGTGCTGTTTTTAAAATTGGAGAGCTCAAGAAACGTTTCAACATAGTTAACTCCCTAATATCTTGATGGGGATTCGCTGTGTGAAGATCGCTATTTTCCCATCGAAGACGGGCCTTCTGAATAAGCTACTACAGCAAACTTTCAAATCAACACTTAGGAGATTCGAGTGAGTTTCAACATAGGTTTAGTGAGAAAATGAAGTCGGAACTTTTACCAGTAAGTAGTATCGATGGTAATGTCCCCAAGGACCTGAACTTGGCAGCTTATGCGCTGATCCCCGGGAAGGCCTTTGCTTTCACGAAGAAAGCTCTCAGTAGCATTTTCCGGGCTAATATTCCGCATCCCTTCAATGACTTGAATTTTGCACTTGGCGCAAACCCCATCCCCGCTGCAGCTGGAGGCGACCGGCAACCCAGCGTCGAGCAGGGCCTGCATCAGGTTGGCCCCCATGGGAACTGTTAGGGGAGTTCTGTTTTTCTTAAAAGAAATCAAAGGCATGGCTCATTGTACTGACGCGGTCCAAAACAAGTAAAGAACTAATGAAAAGGGGGGTGTTTATTGATAGCCTAAGTCCGTAATTATGGTCTTACTTTGGTGAAGCCGAAGTGTAGAGCTTACTTCGGTGAAACCGAAGTGTGAAAGGTACCTATGTCTCAAGAAGTTCAAGATACAAAAATTGAAAACGTTATTATTATCGGTTCAGGCCCAGCGGGTTTGACGTCAGCTATTTATAGCGCTCGCGCGAACTTGGCTCCATTGATGATCGAAGGCGAAGAAGCCGGCGGTCAGTTGATGCTTACAACTGAAGTTGAAAATTTCCCAGGCTTCGAACACGGTGTGACTGGTTCAGAGTTGATCGGTGTGATGAGAAAACAAGCCGAAAGATTTGGAACACGTTTCATCACTCGCAACGTCACTAAAGTTGATTTCTCTCAACGTCCATTCAAAGTCTGGATTGGTGACAAACTTCACCTTGCGAAAACTATCATTATCTCGACGGGTGCAAGTGCGAAGTACTTGGGACTTCCTTCTGAAAGAACTTACATGAACCGCGGCGTTTCCGCTTGTGCAACATGTGATGGAGCTTTCTTCCGCAATCAAGAGATCGTCGTTGTTGGCGGTGGTGATACGGCAATGGAAGAGGCTCAATTCCTGACTCGCTTTGCTTCAAAGGTTTACCTTGTTCACAGACGCGATCATTTCAGAGCTTCTAAAATCATGGCTGAAAGAACTATGAAGAATCCTAAGGTCGAAGTGATCTGGAATTCTGAAGTTATCGAAGTTATCGGTGACGGTAAGAGCATGACGGGCGCTAAAATCCGTAATGTGGTCGATGAAACGGTTAAAGAGATGCCAGTGACGGGTCTGTTCCTAGCCATCGGTCATAAGCCGAACACTGATTTGTTTAAAGGTGTTCTCGATATGAACGAGACAGGTTATCTTGTGACTCAGCCAAATACGACTTATACGAATATTCCCGGTGTGTTTGCCGCGGGAGACGTACAAGATCACGTATATCGTCAGGCAATCACTGCAGCGGGTACGGGATGTATGGCGGCAATTGATGCTGAAAGATGGCTTGAAGGTCAAGAATCACACTAAGGATAGTATGAAAAAGATCAATACCAAGGATTTGGTTACCAAGATTGAGAAGATGACAAAGGCCCGCATCGCAAGTCAGGATGTGGTGTCTTTAGATCAGTTCCGTGAAGTAAAGAAGAAGCTCGACCCAAAAGTGATTTTGGTTATCGAAGACGACGAAACTATGCGCCACGCGATGAAAAGAATCTTGGAAATGGAAGGGCATGTGATCAAGATGGCGGCTGATGCCACAGAGCTGTCCACAGTTCTGGATGATCACTCTGTCGATTTGATCTTGATGGATGTGGGTTTGCCTTGGGTGAATGGTTTTGAGCTCGCGCAATTGTTGAAAGAGCACAAAGACCTTAAGAAAATTCCCTTGGTCTTCGTTTCAGGACAAGCTTCTGAAGAAGACATGAAGAAAGCGTTCGAAATCGGCGCTGATGATTACATCAAAAAGCCTTTTGATGTTGAGAAGCTAAAGAAGACTGTTGAAACGCTTCTGAAGTTGAATCCCTAGATAGAATCAATTTAAGTTCTCCCCCTTGCTTCGGGCTTGGGGGGTGAGCCTCATTTCGTTAGTTCGCCCATAAAATTGAGCATCAAAATTGAAGTGATTAATTGTCATGAAGCAATTAACCATTTGTTTGCTATTAAATACATTTTTAGTGGGGGCTACTGCGCACTCTGCAAACAGATGTGAGGCCATCTTTGTCACTGACGTCAAGTCTCAGTTTGAGACACGTGAGGTGATGGATGTTTCGCGAACGGAAAAGGCCCTGACCTATATATCTGCGCCTTCAAGCAAAGGGCAGATTCTTCAGGCGATTGCTTACGCCAAAGAGCATGATTTGAAGATCACCGTCAAAGGGACCAATCACAGTCATGGCGGGCACAATCGCAAATCTGAAGACACACATGGAAATCCCCGAGCTATTCAGCTCGACATGATCGGTTATAATAAAATTCTTAAATTTGAACCTGCGTTGAATGAAGTGACAGTGCAATCCGGAGTCACTTGGAAAGACCTTTCAGTTTTTCTTAATGAGCGGGGTCTTGCTGCGATGACAGAGCAATCGTCGAATATTTTTAGTATCGGTGGAAGTGTATCGACAAATGTTCATGGTAGAGATGTGCATGGCCCTTTGGCGAATTCAATAAAAGCGATTCAATTTATCGATGCGAATGGAGTGGAAAGGAAAGTCAGTCGCGAAATCGAGCCTGAACTTTTTCGTGCCATTATCGGTGGTTACGGCGCATTTGGGGTGATTACCGAAGTCACTTTGAAGGTTGAGAAAAACTATCTCTATGAAGCTCATTCGACCAAAGATGTTTCCGTGAGCGAATACATGGAATATCTCAAAAATCTACCCCAGAAACCTGACGATATTATGCACTATGCGCGAGTGAATATTTCTGGGAATCAGTCCTTTCAGAAAGTCAGCTATGTGGAGTGGAAGCCAATCAATGAGAAGGCTGAACCTGCAACTTGGAAGGGGTGGAAGCTGGATTTGGTTGAAAAGAACAGATGGGCATCAGCGATGGTCATGAATCTCATGCGCTATCGCCCGACATCCAACTTTGGAAAGTATGTAAAGGACTTCCTCGACAAGTTTTTGGGGTTGCCAAAGACAGGGGCCAGAAAAACAAAAAACAATATTCTGAACAACCCCGTTCAGTTCTTGTTTGATAGTTTTTATAATAAAAAAGAATCTGTGGATATTCTACAAGAGTACTTCTTGCCCGTGGATAAGCTCGAACCATTTCTGGAGCGACTCAAAGAGACCACGAATAAACATCAGTTAGACCTGATGAATGTGACCATGAGATATATCCCTAAAATTGAAAAGAAAAATGACGGTATATTGTCGCCATACTCGGATAAGCAAGATCTGGTCGCGGTGGTTTTGTATTTCAATATCAAAGAGGCAAAGAATCTAAGAAATGGTCTTCAAGTTCAGTACGATGGCTCGGTCTGGACTCAGGAGCTTATTCAGGGATCCCAAGACCTTGGTGGCACTTTCTATTGGCCCTACCACAGATGGTGGAGTGTTGATCAAATCAATCATCGGGATAGAGAAAATATTCAATCGTTCTTTAAAATGAAAGAGCAAGTCGATCCAGCAAACATATTTGAATCAGACTTTATATTTCATCTTAAGAAAACGCAGAACTAGTTCCCTGGTGTGCCAGTTGCAATAACAGGCGGGCGGAGGACGTAATGTCTTTAAATCGCGTTTGGCTCTCAATTTTAGTGGCATTATTTGTCTCTGTCGGTTTTGTTGACAGCAGCTTTGCCCTTTCACCTCTGGAACAGACCCTGATCCAGGAGCACTCTCTATTAGATAGTAATGGCTATCAAAAATGGGAGTGGATGAAAAATGATTGTGCCAATTGTGACATCCTGTTGCTTCCAACCCACGAAGAAGTGCGTACGGAAAAAGTTCGTCTTTTCATTCATGCCTTGGTCGCGCATAAAGCGGAATTGCAAGAGCTTTATGGTGTTCACGGGGCTGAGTATAATCTGCTAGCTCATATGTCGGTGGGAATTCTTGGGCGCGAGTCTTTGTTTTTCACCAGCAAACGCTACCGGTTGAAAGAGGCGATGCCGTGGGCGGTTCGTTTGGCAAAGATCATCGAGATTTATCTTGAGGGCTCCGATCGCAATCCGTCGAACAACAGCCGTGGTCCCACGCAAATTAAAATTGTTCCGACGAAGGTGGCTGAGCGCTTTGGGGTTACTCCTGACAATTTATATATTCCTGAAAATGCAGCCCTCGCCACGATGGGGTATTTGATCGAGGCTTTGGGTGAACTCAAGCGCCGAGTGGTGATCAATAAATTGGATTTTGTGACGCCGGATCGATACGTTGACTATCTTCCTTACATTTACTTTGGCAGAACAAAAGCGATCGTCCAAAACACTGCAACGCCAGAGTCAAATTCCTATGTTCAGGATATGAAGCGCTATATGTCGTGGATTGAGGTCTACGAGCGCAATACCAACTTACCTCTTCATTAAGAGGACAATAAAAAACCTGCGTCGCCTTTATACGACGCAGGTTTTTGTTTTACCTGAAAAACGTTCCAAAAAAAATTTAATTAGCTAAAAACATAGAGTTGATACAACGGCTGTTGATCGTCTCTGGTGCGAAAGAAGAAGTGCCGACGCGAGTAAGCAGCTTCGTCGAAGCATTGTAGGTGAATTTCTCAATGGTATTCGCGAGATTCGTTGAACCATTGGCGACATACAAATATCCAGAATCAGAATCATAAACCATCGCAGAAGGACCGTTGATGATCGACGTGTCTGCGAAAGCTGCGGCATTGGTAGCAGCGCTCGGAGTGATCACGTTTGAAGATTCGGTGATGGCGTACTGGCCAATTAAATTAGAAGCCACTGTCGCACCTGTGGCACTTGCATAAGCAACTAACAAGTGTCCGATCCCAGCGCCGCCTGCATCAGGAATGTAGGTCATGGCCGTTGGAAATGCCGAAGCGATAATCGGAGAAGCTTGTCCCTGCAAACAATCAGCTTGAGTCGCCATGGTTGCGGGAAGAATGCCAAATCGATTTTGACTGGCAGTACCGTGTGAGAAAATAACTTTTCCATTGGCCAGTTCAACTGCACGCGAAACCGTAGTTGTCGAAGTTGCACAAGTACCACCGGGACCATTCATCCAAGGATTTGCGGCGTTTGAAAAAACACGGGCAAAGGCTGAGTTGTATTTTTCCATCGCAGCAGAGCGAGGCACTAGATAGCCTCCATTTTTAAGAGCAACGAGATCACGTGCGACTGTCGTTGTTCCAACCAGAGTTGTCAAAGTTGTGCGAACGCCAGTGAGTTTGTTAACAGAGTCCACGCGACGGCCTGCAGTGTTCTCAACAAGGACCAGGATGTTGCTATCATCAGAATTGATAGCCGCAACAGGAGTGTCACCCGCGATAGCATTGTAGTCGATAATGGTGCGATCAATATTTCCAGTAGAGAGGTTGTAGCGCACAATGGTTTTTGCTGCAGAAGATGCTGTCGCGCTGCCAACATAGCAACCGCCGCTTACGGCATAGAGGTATTTACCTGAAGAGGATTGTTCATCCACTTTGGGTGCACAGGCACTGATACCGAATATTAAAGTTCCAAATGCGACACCGTACTTCAATGTACTCATGTGCTCTCCTAACGTGCTTCAATATGAGATATCGGCGCACTGTTAAGGGAACTTTATTACGTTTTATTAATTTTTTAACAAGGGAAGTAAAACTAGCCCGCAGTTTTACGTATCTGCGCTTGATATGCGACATAGGCTTTTAATAGGGCATCCAATCTTAACGTCATCGCAACATCCTGCTCGATAAACATCAAACGGCGCGGATCTGTCATGTCACCTACGATTTTTGCTCGGAATAGCAAGCGCGCTTTTGCAGGATCTCGTTCGAATGGATTTACTATGATCAGGTCGAAAGGCTGGTTTAAGAAATCTTTCGGGATCTCATCTTCAAGCTGAGTTCCGCTTAAAGAAATATCTCGTGAGTAAGTTCTGAATGAACGAGCTTTGGAAACCAACACCACTTCAATTTTAAAATTATGACGAGCATCTTTACGACGATCTGATCCTGAGCGACGTTCTTCCTCTTTCGGGGCCTCGCGTGGAGTGATCTTCTTTTTTGTCGTAGGATCAGCTTTAATCTGGGCGATCTTCTTAAGATCCAGATCATCACCGTTAAAGTCTTGGTGAAAATATCCATAGTCGTCTTGCGGCTTCACAGCTTCGCCCGCGACCACCTGAGTGTAAGGACTGTCGGGATCTCTGGACGAAGGCGCATTGTGCGTAGCTGTCAGGGTCTCTTCACCCAATCCCTTGTCAGAAGATCGACCAGGGTGAGGAGGAGGTGTTGCCCCAGTACCATCTTCAGAAGGTGGCTTTGGAGGCTGCATGACTACAAAATATTTTTGCTCACTTTTAAGGAATTCTTTGATGCAAATCCAGTCGTCCCAACCGGGAGTCCAAAGAAAGAATTTATTGAATTCAGAGGGATTCAAGGTCAATAGGTGGGCCTGCGCCTGAACCAACGAAAATGGTTTAGACTGCGCTTTCGTTTCTGAGTCGAAAAATAGCCAGACCTTGCCTTGTGTTTTCATAAACTCCCTAAAACTTAAGACTGAGACCTAAGTTCCAAGGAGTTATCGGTCAACTTTGTGGACTTCTTTATACGCGAATGCAGGACGCCGTGTGATTTGAAGACTTCAATTCCAATGTCGGGACCTTGGTCTTGCACTCTTCGATCGCCATAGGGCAACGAGGGTGGAAGTGACAGCCTGACGGAGGATTGATTGGAGAAGGAACGTCCCCAGTCAAAATGATACGTTCTTCTTTGCGGCGTGGATCTGGAACTGGAATCGCTGACATCAATGCTTTTGTGTAAGGATGCTTAGGATTTCTATAAAGTTCCTCGGCTTCCGCTTGCTCAACGATTTTACCCAAATACATCACTGCCACTTGTGTAGAAACGTGTTCTACGACTTTAAGGTCATGGGCGATGAAAACATAAGTAAGTCCCAATTTGTTCTGAAGTTCCATCAACAAGTTGATAACTTGCGCCTGGATGGAAACGTCCAAAGCGGAAACCGGCTCGTCACAGATGATCAATTCAGGGTTCACGGCCAAAGCGCGGGCGATACCCACACGTTGACGTTGTCCACCTGAAAACTCATGAGGGTAACGATTCAAATGTTCGCGACGAAGACCGACGAGGTCGATCAATTCATGCACGCGATCCAAACGGTCTTTTGGTGTTTCGCCGATACCATGGATGATCAACGGCTCTTCAAGAACAGAACCGATTGTCATACGTGGATTCAAAGATGCGAACGGATCTTGGAAAATGATTTGAATTTTTTTACGAATCTCGCGCAGCTCTTCGCCTTTGATGTTCGTAATATCTTTTCCATTATAAATAATTTTTCCAGAAGAAGGATCATGCAAGCGGGTCAAGCAGCGACCAAGTGTCGACTTACCACAGCCTGATTCGCCAACTAGACCCAGTGTTTCCCCTTTTTTGATTTCAAAGGAAACGTCCGCCACCGCTTTAACGCTGGCGATTTCACGACTGAAAATTCCGCCGTGAATTGGGAAAGACTTAACTAGATTTTCAACCTTCAAAAGAGGAGTGCTCATTATTTTACCTCTTCAGACAATGGATGATGGCAGGCCACTTTGTGAATGCCACGCATGTTTTCAAGAGTAGGGTAAATCTGACGGCAATCTTCTTGAGCGTAAGGACAACGATCCGCAAAGCGGCAGCCTACAGGAAGATTGTAAAGACTTGGAACCATCCCTTTGATTGTTTTCAACTGGTCGAGCTTGTGACCTGTTTCAAAGTGCGGGATCGAATCCAAAAGTCCACGAGTGTAAGGATGCTTCGGACGATAGAAGATATCTTCCACAGTACCGAACTCAACGATACGGCCTGCATACATCACAGCCACTTCTTGGCACATTTCTGCAACGACACCAAGATCATGAGTGATCAGAATCATGCCGGCATTGAATTCCTTTTGCAGCTTTCTCATCAAATCCAGGATTTGTGCCTGGATTGTCACATCAAGAGCTGTCGTCGGTTCATCGGCGATCAAAAGTTCAGGATTGCAAGAGATCGCCATTGCGATCATCACACGTTGTCTCATACCGCCCGAAAGTTGGTGCGGATATTCGTGGAAACGTTTTTCAGGAGCTGGGATACCAACCAAACGAAGCATTTCGATCGCGCGCTCGCGAGCTTGCTCTTTGTTGAATTGTTTTTGGTGCAAAAGAACCGCTTCTTCGATTTGGTCACCAATCGTGTAAACCGGGTTCAAAGAGGTCATAGGCTCTTGGAAGATCATCGCGATTTCGTTACCGCGGATCGTACGCATTTTATCTTCAGAGAGTTTAAGAAGATCTTGGCCTTTAAAGAGTATCTTACCGGATTCAATAGATCCCGGTTTTTGAATCAAACGCATCACAGACAAAGAAGTTACGGATTTGCCGCAACCAGATTCGCCTACGATTCCAAGGGTTTGACCCTTTTTAACGTAGAAACTAACATCGTCGACTGCGCGGAAAGCGCCTTCGTCGGTTTTAAAACCCGTCTTTAAATTTTGGACCTCTAAAAGGATATCACTCACTGGAGACAGCCCCCCATTCTGAAAGTTTTCATCTTATATATTTCACGCCGCCCTGAGGCAAGTCGTGATAATGTGCCAGGTTCTTTTTTCTGGCGGGGTTGCGTTATCGACTTATTCTGGCTCTACCAGTTCGGCCGGGAACAGCTCATTTACCATTTTATGAAGCTCATTGTAGTGCTTTAGGATTCCGCGTGGCTCGTATTTTTTCAAAATAGCGGGGGCGGTATAACCAAAGTCGATGGCAATGGAGGGGACACCGGCATTTTGAGCCGAAACCATGTCGGGGATGCCATCGCCGATCATGATCGTGTTGTGAGTCCCATGCCCGGCCAATTTCATCATGGTCCGCAAAGGCAGGGGGCTGGGCTTGCGTTCTTCCAGGGTGTCGGCCCCAAAGATGTTAACCCAAGGGAAGCGGTGGAGCTTCAGGTGCTCCACGATCTTTTTTGCCGGAGCTTCGTTTTTATTGGTGATGATGGCAATGGGGCCTGGATAGGAGCCTAAGAACTCTTCAACGCCAGGAAAGATGCGAGTTTTGTTAAGCATTTCTGCATGGTAGTTGTGAAGAAATTCCAATTCCAGTTCATTGATCCGCTGGGCTTCAAGATTGTCGGCCTTAAATAAATCGGCGATCAGTTTCTTCAGACCTTCCCCGATATGGGCGATGATCTCCGCATCGCTTTGCGCCGGTTTTCCATTGTCGGTCAAAGTGCGATTCACGGCAGTGATAATATCAGGAGCGGAATCAATTAATGTTCCGTCGAGGTCGAAGACAAGAAGTGGGTGCTGATTCATAGACCCGTATTTTGCCCGCGATCATGTCATTGCACAATCCAAAACGTACCTACTGTACGATCTCAAACTCCACCCTTCGGTCAGAGGTCATGTTGTTGGAGCGGGGATCATCGTAGCCGGCTGAGCCCATGCCGATGGATTCCAATTTATCTGAGGGAACTCCCTTTGAAATAAGATATTTGCGCACATTATCGGCTCGACGTTGTGACAGATCTAAATTTCGTGAAGGGTAGCCACGGGCATCAGTAAAGCCCGAGATGCGAATTTTTTGAAAAGAGCTGGAACTTTTTTTCATCTCTTCAGCTATTTGATCGAGAGCTTCTTTGCTTGAAGCATTTAAATCTGCACTGGCATAGTCAAAGATGACCTGTTGGCTCAGAGTTGAAAGCTTGTTATTCCTGCGCAAATCCGTGGAGGCCCCTTGAAGGCCTGAGGGCGGAGGACCCTCGGTGATGTCATGAGGTCGGAGTGGATAGTTGAAATCATCCTTAGGCATTGTTGAACAGGCGGCGACAAAGAGGAGGATGGGCACGGTGAATGCTGGCGATGCAGATAATTTCTTCATGTGATCCTCCTTTTAACAGGCTATTCTTCGCTGGCACCTGTCGCAAATGAACTTCCTGTTAACATTGACGAAGGGCCATGCGAGGATAGGCTCATGCGTGAATCAGTGCTATCAAACAAAGAAGAATACTTAGGCTCATTATTCTCCAGCGAGAGTGAGAATAAAAAACTATCGCGTCAGTTTGCGGAAGAGTTGGGTCTGGCTCGTATCAGTATCTCGGCTCCGGAAGCGAAGTTAATTGCCCTACTGGTGAAGATGCATGGCTGCCGCAAGTTTGTGGAAATTGGAACTCTGACGGGCTTGTCGGCACAATATATTTTTGAAGCGTTGCCAGACGGTGGGGAGCTTTGGACTTTGGAAAAAGATCCCAAGCACGGCGAAAAATCAGCAGAAGCTTTTTCGAAGATCGATCAAAGTAAAAAGAAAATCCATCTTGTGATGGGCGATGCCCGTCAAGAGTTGGAAAGTCTTTCTGCGCAGGGGCCTTTCGACGGAGTTTTCATTGATGGCAACAAGGCCGCTTATTTGGATTATCTGCTATGGGCTGAAAAAAATCTGCGTTCGGGTGGTTTGATCTTGGCGGATAATATTTTTCTGTCGGGCTCTTTGTGGGGTGATATGACTTCGCAGAAGTTTTCCGAAAAGCAGGTTCGTATTTTGCGCGAGTTCAATGAACGCCTGGCAAATCCTGATCTTTATGACAGCGCAATTGCACCAACCTTTGAAGGTTTGTTTGTCGCTGTGAAAAAATAGTGCCTTGTATTTGCTGATGGTTCGCACTCAGCCAAGGGAGCAATGCGGCACCGGCGCCGCAAGTTGTGATCAAGCGGGCTCTCAATTCTGCTATTTGCTGTAAGCTTCAATATTCATTTCAACAGAATACTTTTTTGAAGCTTCGCCCAGGGGAGCTAAGACCCAATTCCATTTCTTAAGTTCTTTGTAGCCCGCGAAGTTCACAGGATAATGCCCGCGATAGATGACTTCCCCTTGGGGGTCTTTGTAAATCACTTCACGATCCGCGTAGATCAGTTTTTTGCCTTTGCAGCCTTCCAGATTTTTCAAATGAGTCTGGGCGAAATCAGTGCAGATTTGATCTTTTTCGTCGACGGTCAATTCGCGTTTTAGCTTTTTCTCAATCGCATCGATGGGCAGAAGTGCCAGTTGCGAGAGAAGATTCGCGGAAACAATCAGATCTGCCTCGAAGTGGAACAGATCTTTCCCTGCCAGCTCTTGTCCCAAAGCATGCAATTCATCCAAAGAGTTTAACTTTTCAAGATGCTGAAGAGCTTCTGTCAAATCCTGAGTGATCAGTTTCACGCGGTGATTTCTTTTCGCCAGCCAATGATGCTTTAAGGGGTGAACCACATCCACCAAAGTGATCTGTTCGAAATTTTCCAGGAGCAAATGCATGGGGATTTCATGCAAATGAGCACTTCCCAAGATGACCACGCTTTTCTTTTGCGGCAAAGAGGCCACGGCGTCGGTGAAAAGATCCTGACAGTTTTTAAGATGGGGAATCCACATCTTCTTGCAGCGCTCGTATCTGTGTTTCAAAGAGATAGATGAATAAAGAAATCCATACTTGCGTGCAAGGGGAGTTGTTGGCGTCAGGAAAAATTCGAGGGATTCAAAAATCATGAGCCTAATGTAGCGTGAGAATTCCCGAAAGAGGAAGAAAAAATCACTGCAGTGGCAGGACTCGTGCGGCGCGCACGTTGATGATATCACCGACTTTTTCGACTTGGCCGTGAATTTCCAAAAGCGACTTGCCATAGATGGCCATGCGGTCTTTTTGATAGACCTCGGGGTGGATCACAATATTGATGAACCCATGCTCGTCCTCCAAAGTGATAAAGCACATGCCTTTGGCAGTCGGAGGTCGTTGCGTAATGCCCACCAATCCAGCGACACGCACTTTTCGTTTGTTGGGAAGGGTCTTTAAGTTTTCCGAGGTCATGTAAGGAACATAACGCTGTTGGATCAGCTCCTGATTTTTCACGTTGAGGTAAGAGCGCAAAACTGACATCGGATGTGCATCGACAGAAAATCCCTTGGTGTCATATTCACGGCGTAGCTTATCCCAGTTGGACTCAAAAGGCAGACTTTCCACGTCGTCCTCTTCGAAATCACCTTGCACCAGACTTTCTTTCGGCTTGCCCCACAGGAAGCTGCCTTGATCCAGGCTCAGGCTTTCAATATGCCAAATCAATTCGCGCGTGCTGACATTGAAACAATCCATGGCTCCTGAAGCGGCGAGTTTCACCAATAAAGCTCTGGGTAAGGCTTTGGGCAAAGAAGTTCTGCGAATAAAATCCGTCAGATCTTCAAAAGGTCCATGAAGCTTTCGCTCGTCCTCAATGCTGCGTGCGATTTGTTCAGGAACTCCGTAAAGAGAGCGCAAACCCACGCGCAAAGAAAGGATCTCCCTTCCGTTAGGCTCCAAAGTGTAATCATAGTCAGAGTGCTGAATGGATAAAGGCAGAGTTTCCACGCCATGCTGTTGAGCTTCGGAAATAATCGTGCGCGGAGCATAGAAACCCATGGGCTGACTGTTGAGCAATCCGCAGGCGAAGACATCGGGATGTCGGCATTTTAAATAGCAACTGGCGTAGGTGAGCAAAGCAAAGCTGGCGGCATGACTTTCTGGGAAACCATAGTTCGCAAAGCCTTCAATAGTTTTGTAAATTTGCTCACCGTACTCACGAGAAATCTGATGCTCTTCAAAACCACGCAAGATACGCTCGCGAATCGCATCCATGGTCGAGCGCTTGCGCCAGGCAGAGGACATGATTCGTCGCAATTCATCAGATTCTCCAGGGGAAAAACCTGCCGCCGCAATGACTATCTTCATCACTTGTTCTTGGAAAATAGGAACACCATGGGTGCGTTTTAAAATTGGTTCCAGCAGGGGGCTTGGATAAGTGACTTTTTCTAGTCCTTGTCGCCGCTTGAGGTAAGGATGAACCATGCCTCCTTGCAGGGGGCCGGGGCGTACAATCGCGACTTCAACAACCAAGTCATAAAAGTTTTGTGGCTTCATACGCGGCAAGGTGTTCATCTGCGCGCGGGATTCGATTTGAAAGACGCCGACCGTTTCAGCACGACAAATCATTTCGTAAGTGGGCTTGTCGTTTTGAGGAATGGTCGCAAGATTGAAGCTGATGCCTTTGTGATGTTTTAAAAGGTCAAAGCACTTCCGCAGACAAGTTAGCATGCCTAAACTTAAGACGTCGATCTTCATAAGTCCGATGGCGGCGACGTCATCTTTATTCCACTGAATGACATAGCGGCCATTCATTGTCGCTTTTTCTACGGGGACCATCTCGGTGATAGAGTCTTGGGTGATAAGAAAGCCGCCGGTGTGAATGCCTAAGTGGCGGGGAAATCCGTGTACCTGCTTCGCCATATTCAAAAATAACTTCCATTGCTCCAAAGGCATTCCAAACTGGTGACAGACATTCGGATCTTCGGTCAGGCGTCGCATTCCATCGCGGCCCATGAACTTGATCATGGCATTGATTTTCGCCAGAGGAACGCCAAAGACTTTGGCCGTTTCGCGAATCGACATGCGCGATCGAAAACGAATCACAGTGCAGACCATGGCCGCATGGCGCTCATCGTATTTTTGATAAATATGCTGGATCACTTCTTCGCGCCGACTGTGCTCGAAGTCGATATCAATATCCGGTGGTTCGCGACGTTCTGCTGAAATAAATCTTTCAAACAACAAATCAATCTCTGTTGGATTCACAGAGGTCAGTCCCAAACAATAGCACACGACGGAGTTCGCAGCGGAGCCACGTCCTTGATGTAAAATTCCTTTTTCCTGGGCAAACTGACAGATCTCTTTCAGCGTAATAAAATAATCTTCGTATTGGAGACTTTGAATCAGAGTCAGTTCTTTGTTAATTTGCTGCAAGATTTTTTCAGGCACGCCATCTGGAAAACGCCACTGGGCGCCATCTTCAGCCAGTTTGCGCAGATATTCTGAAGGTGTGAGGTTGTTGGGAATGTTAGAGCGCGGGTAGCGATAGCGAATTTCACTCAAAGAGAAAGTCGAACGTGCCGAGATCTCCACAGTTTTTTCCACAAGATCAATGCGATCACTCCATAAGGTGGAAAGCTCTTCGAGAGATTTCAAAGAGCGCTCTGCATTTTGAATCAATTTGTCTTTGGCATTATCCAGAGTCGTGTGGTGCAGAATGCAGGTCAGGACGTCAAATAAAGGCTTGCGCTCGGACGTGTGCATGAACGCTCGCTGTGTGACGAAAAGCTGTGCGCTATATTTTTCCTCAAGAAGAAAGGCCTGTTTGCAAAACTCTTGAGACTCCCAAGTCAGATCCCGCCATATTGGAATATAAAGGCGGTCACCGAAAACTTTATGCAAATGTTCATAACGCTCTTCGCTGATGGGAGGAATGGCGATGCACAGAAGATCTTGATTGTACTTTTCGACTTGCTCCAGGTGCAGGGACGAGAAACCTTTGGTCGCCTGACGTTTTCCTATTGTAAGCAATTCGCATAGATGGGAATAGCCCTGCTTGTTTTGAGGAATCAGGGTGATGGCCGTTTCATCAGTTAAAGTCAGCTCCGTGCCAATGAGATAATGGAAGCCTTCCTTGGGTTTTTTGGAAGCGGTGAAGGTGGAATCGGAATTGGCCGTCGCATAGCCACGGGCCACTCCATAAAGGCCATTCAAATCACAAAGAGCAATGCCGTCGTATTCCAGCTTAATAGCTTGCTCAACCATTTCCTCGGGGTGGGAAGCTCCACACAGAAAAGAAAAATTACTGCGTGCGAGAAGTTCAACAAAGGCTTTCGCTTTCGGTGCTGAAACTTGAGGTTGTTTATGGTGACGGGTGACTAAGGCGGATGAGGGAGGCTCTTTTAAAGAGCGTCCTCCATTGTAAGTACCTAGGCTGTTTACACTCCGACTCTGTCGGAGTAGGTTGTCTCCACTCTGATTTTTAATAAAATGTCCTTAGTCGAAATACCCATGCAAATAATATTGTGTGCTCATGCGATCTTGGAAAACCCACAGCAATTGCCCTTGGTTTGAAAGGGCGAAATAGTAATCGCGGTATTTAAGCTCTTGCTCTGTCAGTTGCCACCAGGAAGATTCAATGCGCTCGCTCGGTAGAGCTGAGACAAAACGGATCTTGCGCAACTCTTCATCGGAAAGAGGTTGCGGTTGTTCCAGCAAAAGGGATGGGCGCGGGCTTTGCGCCAAGCCTTTTGCATAAGTTGTTTTGATTTGTAAGGCATTGTCTTGTCGCTCTACCAAATCTTCAGAGACAAAGTCCTCCGGCCATTCCGTGACCAGTTTAAAACTTTTTTCCGGAAAGTGATTGGCTTCCAATTGCAGGAAACCCATTTCGCAATTGGCTTGCTTGGCAAAACTGATCAGGCGGCGCCAGCGATCTTCACTGTTATCGCGCGGTTCGAAAAAATTCAACTGCTGAACTTTTTCCGGCACATCATAAATTGTAATTTCAAACTCTCGAATCGGATTTTCCAGTTCGGTCTTTTCCATGCGCTTCCAAAGAAGATCTTCAAAGAGCATCTGGTCACGACTGGCACTGACGGGTTCAATTTGCAAAATATGTTTTTTATCCGAGTACTCACAGTGCAGGATCACTTCCATTTTTTGTGCGTAACGGGCCAATCCATTCAGACGGGCAAAGAGAATATTTAAATGAGGTTGAATGCGATTAAAAAGAAGATTCACCACTCCTATGGGATCATCCAGGTAGCCATAGCCCACAAGAGGGTCGCGAGGAATAAAAGGTGAAATGACTTGAGAGTCCTGACTATGCAAACGATTCCAAAGTAAAACACCAAAATCCCCCCAACGCTCACGCAATGAAACGAGTCTAAAGTTATAAACTTCTTCTAAAGTGCAAATTCCCAAAGAGTGCGCAAAAGAAATCACATGCTCGATCTGTCTTTTCTGAGTCCATGTGACCAGTCCTTCCAGATCCTTCAAGGCATCCAAGCCCAAGCCCTGTAAAGACTTGGCCTCTTGACCCTTCAGAGAAATGGAGGACGGCTTCCACTTCGCCATCATCTGTGCAACAGGAGGAGTGTCAGCAATAGCTGCGCTGGTTTCTGCAGAAAACTTGCGCGCAATCTGCAAAGCTTTTTCCAGGCAAGCCACTTCGCCGCCCAACAGATGCGCCGTCGATTCGATATCGATAAAGACAAAGTGTGGAAAGCGGAATTGCACCTTCGGGCTGAAGGTTAAGAAGGCTTCAGCACAGGAACTTTCTTGGGGGCTTTTAAAATTCAAACACAGTGTGCGCATAGTGTGGCTCTCTTTATTTACATATTAGTTACCATGTAAATTATATGTAAATCAAGTCTCGGATGGAGCTCTAGACCTTTGGCTAAAAACTTATATAAATTAGTTACTTATGTGATCTCGTAGCTTGGAAAACGAGTTTTGCTATGGTTTTTGTTGACGGAATTTCTAAATAACTTAGGCTCCCTAATATATGACACTCGAATTGATAGAAATCGATGCAGCGATCTTACGTAAGTTTCTGGAGGCTCAAGGTCTCCCGCGGACGCATCTGGCGCAAACACTCAAGGTCACGACGAAGACTATTCAACGTTGGCTAAATGGAACTGTTCGTCGATTGAAGCCAGACACTCTAGGGGCCTTGGCAAAAGCATTAGGGGTATCTCCCTCTGCACTTTGCACTTCGCCTGTCGTGGTGGCCAAGCGTCCTATTGATCGATCTTTAGAAGAGTTGTGTTCAGATCATTTCATCCAGCGTGTGCGTGCCGCGAACGACTGGGAAAGCTATCGTCGCATATTGAAAACATATTCAGGGCGTGGTTTGGGGACGCAGCAAGAGTTGATTTTGTATAAGCATATTGGTTTTGCCTCCCTCTTTATTGGTAAGCTTCGTTCAGCAAAATCAAATTTGGAAAAAGCTTTGGAGATTGCTCAAGCCCTGCGATCTTTTGATGAGCAGATATTTATTTTGAATTGGCTCGCAATTCGTTCGGAGTTGGTAGGTCATCTTTTGCCTGCTTTGGACTATTTCGAAGAATCCAGAAAACTGTTGGCAAAGACCGATAATCCCCTATGTAAATCAGACTACCATTTCAAGTTGGGACGAGTTCTGCATTTTCTTGAAAACCATAAGGATGCTGCTCACCATCTTCGTAAGTCTATTCTGTTAGATCGTAAAATGAACAGCACAAACCAGGTGATGATATCTGTAAAGTATTTTCATCTTGGTGAGACTTATTTGCGGGCTCGGGACTTTAAGAATGCCCGTATCTCTTTTATCAGGAATCTGAAAAGTTCAGAGCGTGCAGGCTGGGTGCGTGGTCAATCATACAGCCATTTTTGCATGGGCATCATTCGTATTTTGCACGGGGAATCTTATAATGAAGTGCGTTCCCAGTTGGGCAAGGCGAAAAGACTGCGCGATGTCTCGCAGTTCCACCGCCTGGATTCAAGAGTGGAAAAATTTGAATTGTTTTATTGCCTGGCGAATGGCTTTATTCCTGAGGCAAAAAGTCTTGTGAAAAGAAGACTGGCAATGACTCGATTGAGTCGTCTGCAATTTTCAAGTGCGGTTTTGGACGGATTGTTTTTAGCAAAGTTGCATCCTGAAGAATTCAAGATGCGCCCTAGTTTTATCGAGAAAGCTGCCGATCTTTTTGCGAAGAATAATCTACATAAGTCTTTGACGTTGTTGGAGTATCTGAACTCTCAAGAAAGAATTTCTTTGCAACACGTTTTTGATCTTTATCATTTTTAGATTGAAATAAAAAATGCGAATGAATCACGCTGCCCGCGACACTGAAAGGTGTCGGGCGGTGAAGTGCTCTTTGAATCGTGATGAAGTCTCTTTGAAATTGAATGATCAAACTAAAAAGAGGATTTACGAAGCGACTGATTTTGTGGCAGACAAAAATCAGTGCCACTTTGTGAAAGCGGCAAAGATTTTTAAGTTTTTGCAGCTGATGATTTTTAAAGAACATCTCTTTCAGTTCGCAGCCGATCACTTCAAACAATGAGCTTGTGATCAATTCCTGTAGAACCCAAAACAACTGCTCGGCTTCATGGGGTTCTTTCACAACCAAAAGCTTTTTGAGATTGATCTGGCGACTGACCAGATGAGTGGGAAGAAGCTGTGCTCCGCCATTTACCCAAGCAACCCATTTGTTTTGTTCGTGAGCTTTCTGCGTAAGGGAAACCCATAAAGACGTGGCCCCCGTACCTGGGGTTCCCTGGAAAAGACTGAGGTCTCCTTTGGGAATGCCTTTCCATAAAAGGAAATCATCCAAAGTATTGATGCCAGTAGGAACCCCAGCTGGTGGTTGTAGGTCCTCAGCAGAGACGAAGGGAATATTTGCTAGGGCGGGAAGGGCGAGTGTATTCATTCGGCTCTCCATGGGTGACTTACATATAAGTTACTATGTAAATTATATGTAAGTCAAAGGGCTTAATAGGCCTTGGTCTTTGGTCTAGCCGCTTCAAGGTAGTTTCAAATAAATGGCGTAGATACGGTTACTTAACTTTACTAATGAGCTGGGATGTTACTTTCCCAAATATAATACAGAACCTCAGTATTTGGATTAAAGTGAACATCATGCCATCAAAATTTGTATTCTTCTTTTTGCAGATGATTGCATCGCTATTGTTGGCGGAAAACGCCATTGCCAAGACCAAGGAGCTTTTGATCGAGGCGGATTTTTACTGTCCCTACAACTGCGGCCCCAAAGATGAAAGAAAGGGTTTTGCGGTTGAGCTTGCCGAGGCGGCACTTGCCGGCTCCGGTTACTCCATTCGCTATGAAATTGTCCCTTGGAATCGCGCTGTGCGAAGAGCGCAGCAAGGTCTGTCGCAAGGGGTGTTTGGAGGGACGGGCTTTGACTCTGAAAGCGCGGGGCCTCCCTTGTTATTGAAGCACCGAGTGCCGTTGGCAATTCTGCAGTATGCGGTTTTTGCCCGGCCCGGTGTCTCGTGGAAATACGATGGACCCCACTCCTTGGAGGGAAAAAAGGTCGGACTGGTCGCCGGCTATGAGCAAGTGCTCTTTGGACACCTCGGAGATTTTCTTTTAATAAAAGCAGGAAGAAATTTTATTGAGTTTTCCTATGGTGACTCCGCCGGAAGAAACAACTTGCTGAAGTTGATCAATAAACGAGTGGACTTGATTATTGATGATGAACGAGTTTTACGTCGTATAGCCAAAGAGGAAGGAATATCGCAAGATGCCTTTATTCGTGTGGCGGAACTGGGGCCTAAGCCCTTCAACTTCTATTTAGCAATGAGTCCTAAGTATAAAGATGCCGAAGAGGTTTTAAAAATTCTTGATCAGCGCTTGCTGGAGATGATGAAAAGCGGGGAGTTCGAAAAGATTATGAAGAGGTATTAAAAAAGCGCATCATCGAGACGAGTGATGCGCTTTTTTTATGAATTGAAAATTAAAGAGCGCCTTCGCTAGTCAAAAGCTCTCTCTTCAAATCAGAACCCCAGTGATATTTCAACTTAGAGCTGGTTGAAGTGCCTTTGCCGACGACACGGTGGCAGGGAACATAGAAGCTAACCGGATTTCTGGCAACCGCAGAAGCCACCGCACGAACTGCAGAAGGCTTGCGGATCTTTTTCGCAAGATCTGTGTAGCTGACAGTTTTGCCTTCTGGGATATTAAGAAGCTCCAACCAAACTTTCATTTGGAACTCAGTGCCTTGAAGTTTGATCTTGTGGCGAGTGCTCCAGAATTTGCCTTTAGTCCATTTTGCAGGAGTGAATTTGCCGACTTTGAAGCCATAGTTGTCATAGAAGAATTTTGCCAAGTCGTCTTCAACTAATTTTTTTCCGGCGCTGTAGTTGCCCAGGAAAACCATTTCGTCACCTTCGAAGGCCGCAAGCCAATCGCCAAATACGGAAGCAACTTTATAAATACGGAATTCTAAATCGTTCATGTCTGACCTCATTTTTGATGAGGGCAGACATAGCCTGTTTCACGAGCGGTGTCATGTCATCTTTTAGGGTGTGAAAGAAGACTAGGAAGGGTGCTGGCTGGGTGGAGTCATCTCCTCATTGTAGAGGGGCGCTATATAGCGAATGGAGTGTCCTCCATTCAGCAGCATCAGTTCCGCGACCTGATCCTTTTGATCTTCTTTCACGGTCAATACACTCATTAAAAGGTGCCCTTCGCGCAGCTCGCGGTCCGCTTCAGACACCAAATCCCATTCGCCCGTGCCCAAGAACTTTTGCACCCAGCGTGCCCAAGCCTCCTTGACGGAATGCTGATTGCCCGCAGAATCAATCGCATTCAAGCCATGAGCTCCTTCGTATATATTGATGTCCTTTTCGTGAAGGCCTTGGCGTAAAATGGCCTCGGCGGTATTCTGAGCTTGTTCTTCAGTGCTGAAGAAGCACAAAGTGTGATGCTTGGGGTATTTTAGATAGTCCGGGTGAGGAAGCTGCGAAATCTGAATCATAGCGAATCTCCTTGTTATTCGAACATGCCATCCATGGTGATGTACTTTTGATTTCTTTCAGTCATGCGAAGCTCTTTATAGAAGGACTTCTGACATTGCCCACGCAAAAGGGCGTCGATGGCGCCGATCATCGCGGTGTAAACTTCGTCGACATTTAAGACGGCTGTCGAAGTGATGACGCCCGTTTTAGGAGCCGCGCCGCGAAGCTTTCCAAGGAAGTGATCGCGAGAATCACAGGACATCAAACCAAATATTTTGGTTTGGCTCGAACCATTTGATAAAGCACTCAGCATTTTCTTAAAGCCGGGGCGAACCACTTCGTAGTAGCCGTCATAATCGACCTTGTTTTTACTGGTCAGGCGAGGCGGAGAGAAGTCCGGGCCGCCTCCATTGCGAGAATGTCCAAAGTAAAAGGTCGCGTCCGCATTTTGCAATGCTGAGGCAAAGAAATTATCCATGAATTGAGTTCGCTCGCGTTGGTCGTTGGCGTATTTTCCTACATTGCTGGAATAGTATTCCGTCGCGGAAGAGAAATGCATTTCAACTCGGGCTCGATATTTTTGCCCAAAGACCACAACCTCACGAGTGAAGATATACGGATTTTTAGGGTCTTGCTTAAATCCACAGATCCGCAAACTTCCAGTGCAGGAATTTGTCAGAACATCTTTGAGTGCGGCATAGGCACCTAGATCCATGGAGGGACTGAGCCCGTAATTTCCGACGGGTGTCCCAGTGGTCCAATCAAAATAGCCAAGTGCCAGGCGAATATCGATAACTCCGTCTTTTAGAATTCCGCTGTAGCGATCAACACACGCCGCCTTTTGATCGGCAGGAAGGGAGCTTAATTTGTCCGTAGGAAAGCCATCCAGCAAATCCAAATAGCTTTGACCCATGCGCTGAAATTCGGGCTGATAAAGATAGGTCTCAGTCTTAGGAGCTCGAGACCAGGGCCACGCCCAGGCATTGACTGACGAAGCAAGGATAAGGGTCCATAGGATATGCTTAAAAAAAGAAACGTTCATGATCAAGTTCCCTCCAAAAATCAGAGTAAAGAACTTGAGTTCGGAGGCCCAGTTACATGGGATTAATGAACCACTGCAAGTTAGGTGGAAATTGCAGTGGCAATGCTGTTAAGGAACTTCTCAACGCCGGGAATATATTCACTAGGAAAGTCGCGAAGTCCTGTTAAATGATCAGATTCAGGCAAAGAAAGCTTGGTCCAATCAAGATTTGTATGAGGTTCAAAGACTTCATCAATGTGACTTGGTGGGATGAGTTTATCTCTCCATCCGCGAATGGATAAAATTTTAAATCCTTCAGGGAAACTCGCCAGCTGCGCCGACATGTCTCGATGCAAATGAGGGCTCCAGCCAAGGCTTAAAAGAGGTGCGAGCGCAGCTTTCAGGGCAAATGACTGCACTTTATACTCTTCGCCAAAAAGCTTGTAAGCGGATGGCAGAAATCTTGCCGTCGGACCACTGTCACAAATCAAGGCAACAGTGTCAGAGCACTGTCTGCGTGCCATGGCTTCAATGGCCGCGGCAGAAGGATTTGAAAAAGAAAAAATAATTTTCTTGCCGGGAATTTCATTCAGAAGTTTTTCGATTTGATCTGCATAGGCGTGTTTCATACCAAACTTCAGACCGGTATTTAGCGGAATGTGTTTTAGCAAATCTTTGTGGGTCCCTTGAAGCTGAAAGGCAAAAGCGTCAAAGCCCAGATCATTCACCATTTTAATATGACGAAGCAGCTGACGTTTCGATCCATCATAAAAATGAACGAAGAAAATAAGTTCTTCAAATTTCTTTTTACGAGAAAGGAAGAATTCACCTTCGAACGGCAGCTGTGAGTCTGTGAATTGGCTATAATCCATGGCCCCCATCATAAGGATCTTCAGAGTTGGGGGCAAGGAGCTTCGGGTCGGACTTGAAAGCAGGACCTTGGGGGTTAAAGTTGAGCCATCTTTTGCTGCGAAGTTGCCTGTGGGGGAATGCGCAAATTTTGGCCAGGATAGATCTTGTCAGGATGCGAGAGCATCGGCCTATTGGCTTCAAAGATCAGATTGTATTTATTTGCATCGCCATACAACTCTTTGGAGATTTTAGACAAAGTATCGCCCGATTTGACCGTGTAGTACTGAGACGCGGGAGCTGGATTTGTGACAGTGAGGCGATCGTCGACATTGGCGACTCCATTGATGTTTCCGCAGCAGAGTAAAACTTTTTCTTTGGTGGCCTGATCCGCCACTTTGCCGGCAACTGTGACGGTGTCGCGAACACTGTCAAAGCCGATTTCTAAATTGTCGACTCTGAGCCCTTGGGTCTGGATGTATTTCTTAATCGACTCAGTATTGAGCGATGAGGCTTCCGCCGCCTTTGCATCTTTTGAATGAAATAGTTTTTCGCCAGCATCTTTAAAGAAACTGATTAGTCCCATTGTGTTCGGCCTTTCGCAAAAAGTTGAGTGACATCCGATTTTTTTCGGATACTCAAGAAGGGTCACGTTATTTGCGGGAAAGCTTGCAAAGGACAAAGAATCGAAAACCCGTGAATCGGCGAAAAAAATGGGAGCTTGTGGCTCCCATTTTTCAATCTTTAGATTTTTTTAAAAACTAGTGTTTGTGAACAGGTGACTTCGCAGGCCACAAATCAGTCCAGTGAGCTGTGCGCCCCTCTGCCTGATGAGTTGCACCCAAAGCATTTTCAGAAACCATGACTTTTTCAAGTGCTGTGTCTGCAAGGACTTTACCGCAAGCTTCAACAACTGATTCAGCGTCGATGCTGTGGTAAGCGTAGATCTCTGAAGGACGACCGCACTTGGAGTGCTTACGAACCGCCAAAGCCTCTTGGCGAACACCGATGATTGAACCGATATTATCCAACAATCCTGCTTCTCCGTCGGCAACGCTGACAACAGGAACGCGGCGGCCAGCTACTGTGATTAGGTCGCCAGAAGAAACCTCTTCCGCTTTGTTCAAGTACAAGTTTGAGTTGATGCCCAAACCATTTTTCAGGTACTCGTAGTCATTTTCATGAGCCAAAATACCTGTCAAAAGATCAGATGAAGTGACAACGATCACGTTTGCATAGATACCGCGAGCAAGAAGGGCTTCAGAAGCCTTAATGCCTTCAGTAACCATAGAACCCATAGCGAAGATATTCACCACGTTGTCGCCAGGCTCGTAGCCAGCGTAACCACGGTAATCAATCAAGTAGTAAGCGCCTTGAAGCACTTCTTCTCTGATTGTCGCTAGGATTTGTGCTTCTTCAGCAGTTCCCAATTCTTCTTCGTTTGCGGCACCTGTGATCGGGAATTCAGCGCGAGCCAAAGTTCCTTCAAGACCCGTTTTGAAGCGCGCTTGTTTTTTCAGGTAGTGCATCATGTCTTTTTGTTCAGCACCGCGAGTGACCAAACGAAGCATCGTGCCCGTGCGGCCTGCGTTGTCGTTCATCACATGACGTTTGATAGTATCGCAGATGATCCAGTCCAATTCTTGGCAGAAGAACGGCTCCCAAGTGATTTGATTTGGAATTTGGATGTCTGACTTCCAACCATGTTGCGCGCCTTCAGGAGACAATGTCACGCCTGATGGAGTGCCCACGCAGATGAAAGAACTTTTCCAATAAAGGTTGTAGAAGTATTGGTCCAATGCACGTTTTACGAAGAAATCGTAAACAGTCATCAATGGGATGATTGGAACGCCTACGATATCACGCATTTTTCCGAATGCGCCCACGCAAGACATAACGTTTCCTTCAGCGATTTCAAAACGCAAGAAGCGATCTGATTCTTCTTCGCCAGGAACCAAGTCAGGAAGTTTGTGGTCTTTTACGCCCAAGTCAGTTTCATGGTCAGTTACCACAGGGGCACCGAAGATCTTACCATCCATCGCTGGATTTAAGTTCGTTGAAGTTCCCACGTCAGGAGCCATTGAAATGAACAATTCGCCTGGAAGTTTGAATGGTTTTTCAGAGTCGATAAGAGCTTTTTGTTTTTCGCCCAGTTTCTTCTCATCAAGCGGTGTATTCGCGATACGAGTCAATTTTGCAGTCAACTGACCGAGCATCCACTGTGTATGAGGATAGCTGGTCATTTTGGTGTTGATATCCAAAGATTGTGGGATCTCGCCGAACTCAGTGAGCTTCTTCAGGAAGAACTCTTGGTTTTTTGCTTTCAAAGCATGTTGAGCTTTGATTTCACCATAAAGTTTTTCTGAGCGAGTCGCCAAGAATTTCGCTTCAAGAGTGTTCGCTGCAAAACGCTCATAGAGCTTGTCACCAGTGATACCTTGTTTTGCTCGCAACTCCACCACTTCTTCTTCTTGTGGCAAAGAAGAGTGATTGCCCGGTTGAGCTGCTGATTTCAAGCCCCAACCTTTCAAAGTGTGGGCGATGATGATTGTCGGCTTACGAGTTGATTTTTTTGAAGTCATCATGGCGTCAGCCAAAGCCAACATATCATGACCACCGAAATCGCGGATTGCATCGAAAAGCTCTTGGTCAGTGATGCTGTCCAAGAATTTCTTCATTGCTGGATGTTCTTTGGCGATACCTTTTTTCAAAGCTTTCATGTCTTGAACAAGAAGCAATGATTGAAGTTCGTAGTCTTCCAATTCTTTTTCCAAGAAGTTTTGGAATAGTTGTCCGTCTTTTTTTGCGAACAAAGCCTGGCGTTTAGAACCGTGACGAACCTGGATGACTTCCCAACCGTTGGCTTTCATTGTGCGCTCAACACGGTCCGCATCAGTGCCGTTCATGATTTCTTTGTTCGTGATACGGTGACCATCAAGTGATTGACGGTTGTAGTCCAGGATCCAAGTCAATGAACCCAGCTCACGCTCAGCAAAGTCAGGAACCGCTTCGTACATAGAACCTTCGCGGAATTCAGAGTCACCGCAAACAGCCCAGAAGTGTGCATCTGGAACTTCATAACCGTGCTCGCGAGCATAACGGTAAGCCAAGGCCATGTAACCCGCTTCAACTGGTGGAATGCCCACCGTACCAGACGGGAAGAAGTTGTGATGATCGGGATCGTAAGCAGAGTGGTATGATTGGAATACAAATTCGCTGCCATCAGTGAATTTACGAAGACCATGCATTGCTTGGTCGGCTTGTTCTTGAGTCAACTTTGACAAGTCATTCTTCAAAAGAATATCGAGCAAGTAGTTGTAAGAGTGATCTACTGGCGAAGCATGGGGTTTATTGGCAATGTGGTCGAAGCTTGATTTCACCAACAAGTGCAAAGCACCCATGATGTGAAGTGAGCTGGCACAAGCAGCAGGGTGACCACCAATTTTTGGGTCGCCTTTTTCTTTATCTGAGCGGTGATTCGCTTGCCAGATCATCTGAGTGGACAGGTAGTGCGCACGTCTTGCGATAGCGTCCAAAATCTCAGGGGTTGCATTTTTCAAAACCTCTGGTTTTAGATTCTTAAAGTTAGAGTAATCCACGTTGGTTCTCCTTGAGTTTTCCAGTCTTATTATCGGCTGGGAAACTAGCATTCTACAGAGTAGGAGTCCATGTAATTAAGCCCTGCAGCAAGAGTACTGGCTCTATTTAAGACGAAGGGGGTGTGGGAGTGAGGCTTGGGTGTGTGGCCTTGCAAAGAGTGCGGTACTTTGGCCCCTAGAGGGAACAAAGGGAATCACAATAGGCTAAGTATTACGAGTACTTAGGGCGTCTCGAAAAAGCCCCAATAGACGGGGGCATTTTGGATCTATTGAGGGATTTCCTGCAGAAGTAGAGCACGAGGATTTTTCTTGATCGCATTGATCTGCTGAATCAACCACGAGGGCTCGCTTCCTTGATTGGTGGCGTATTCTTTTCCGGTCCAACCATACCAGTCCCAGCAGCCATTTGGATTGGCGGGATAGTTGTCAGAGGTGATTTGTGTTTGCGGAAAGAAGACCATCAAATGATTTGCGGAAGCTTCGGCGTACTCTGCATAGCCCGCTTTTTTTGCAAAGGCCAATGCTCCCATTTTGGGCGAGCGGGCTTTCAATTCATAATCTTGAATATTCAACACGCGGGTCAATTGGACTTTGGCTTCATAGGCGGCTTGAAAATTCTTGTCGAATGAATCGGACATCTTGCAACCATGCAGAGCCACGTGAAGATCACAGGCCGAAGGCTTATTCAAGCACAGAGGATTTGCATACAGATAACCATAACTCGCCACCGAATCAGGTCCCTTGGTTTGCGACACGACATGGAAGTTGTGCTCATTGAACTTTGAACGAACTAAGTTGCGATTCAAAAGATGAGTTAGAATTTGTCCGGCAAGATCAATCTTGCAATTGGCGATATAGGGAGGCTTTGCTTCTGCGCAGGGAATTCCATCTTCGCGCAATGTTGGAAAGTTATGATTCCCCTCTGAGAAGACCATCTTCAATTGATTCCCTGTCGCGCCAAGACGAGTGTAAAACTCTTGAAGCCTATCGGCCATTCCCGCACGCACAGTTTCGTCATTGGTACCTTGGTAAATTAAAACACGTTGCTCGGAAATATTTGAGGTGTCAGCGATGAGTTGCTTTGTGACAAAGTCGTTTAGGAAGTCCAGATTCATCGGTTGAGCACTGGCGGTTTTTGCCGCCTCATTTTGATGGGCTTTTTCGGGATGTTGCATGCACACACCGAGTGCCTGATAGAGAGGGTTGGACTCTAATGGCTCTAGGATGGAGGGGGTGTTGTGACCAGCAGCATTCACTCCATAGTTAAAATAGGCGGCCTGTCCGTAGGCAGAGAGATTATTTTGAAATACATTCTGTGCGCAGAAGAAGACACCACCAGCGACCGTTGCGACTCCTGAAAATTGATCCGAGTAAATTGTCGCCATTTGCGATGCCATAAATCCGCCGGAAGAAATTCCTGAAATTGTCAGACTTCTTGTTTGGCCAGTTGCAGGCAATGTCATCAATGCAAAAAGGAACAGTGCAAGTCGCTTCATAAAGACCTCGGTGGATTCGCAAACTGGTACTGAGCTAACAAACTTTGCTGTCGCATGAAAGCAAATTCGGGGAGAGTGCTAAAAGAAAATACGATCTTAACGTTGGCAATGCTCTCTTGTTCAGGTTCCTCGAAAAACTGTATGGGATTCTTTATTTTTTAGAGGAATCACTCTAGAAGATCTGGCACTCTATTAAGGCAATTAGAAAGAAGAGCGTGCTATGCCCGAAACAATGAAATTGAAGTATGACAAATCTTTGGAAGTTCCAAAGCCCTACAAAGGTGACTCACGGGGTTCCTATGTGATGGAGTCATCGCAACTGGAAATTGTCTTGCTGAAATCCAGTGAGCCACAAGAGCTGTTGGGCGAAGTTTGGTTTGAGGTGGAGTCGGCAGGTCCACCGGGGCATGTGCATGGCGGTTGCCAGGCTGCAGTTCTGGATGAAGTGATGGGCTCGACAGGATGGCATCATGGTTTCGGCGTGGTCGCGGCCAAGATCGAAGTGGAATTTTTAGAGATGGTTCCGGTAAGAAAGCAGTACTCACTGCGCGGAAAAATTGTTTCCACTGAAAATCGGAAAATTTTCGTTGAGGCTGAAATATTTGATTCAACGAAAATATATGCGCGTTCGAAGGGACTCTTTATCTGTCTGGCGCCAGAGCAATTGCAGAGTTTGGGTGAAAAACTAAATCGTTAAATAAAGAACCCGCCTTGTTCATAGAGCGGGTTCGATTGTCTCTAAATTTTGAGTTTCGCTTAAAACGTGTAGCCGACATAGAAACGAAGAGCTTGTGCAAAGCCATTTCTCAAATATCTTTGTTGGGCACTGTTGAGTTCATCGCGATAGAAAGAGTCAGAGCTTGTGAGTGTTTCCGACTTCACGGTGCTTGCAAACGGCAGACTGAGGCCAATCCAATCACAACCTAAAGTGAAGTTTTCCCACTGCCACTGATTGCCGATAACCAATCCAGCGCCAAGTGATTCGCCGGTGAAGCCTTCTTGGTTTCCAGTGAACGGATATTTGTATTTATAAGTCACAGAACGATAATCCAAACCGATCTTTGCATAGAATGAGTTGCCGAAGAATTTCTTATAGTGCAAACCCACGGTCGAACCAGAAAGTTCGTATTTATCATCAATGAAGATTGAGTTGCCAGAAATCCCACCGCTTCCGACTTCCAATTGCACTACAGAGTTTCTATCAAGATGATACCCACCAATGATCGCGCTTTCAGAAGTTCCGTTGGGACCGGCGCCGAAGAGCTGCCATTGTGCGGTCCATTTTTTATCCATGCGATTGTGTTCACTGGAATTTTTGTAAACCATCTCAACAGGTTTTTCGACAACAGTGACAGAGTCTTGGGCATGAACTGTGAACCAGCTCATAAAAACAGTCAGGGCAACAACAACAGCATATAGCTTCATAACAACTCCTTGGTTTGTTTGGATGAAACCATTTATACAAGAAGCCCTTTTTGAGGCCTAGGTCTGTTTTGTAAATAGTTGACAGAAGTTTTAACTAATTGGTTAATGGTATTTATGTCTGTTTCCATCTTTCACTATCAGGATTACAAGCAATTCTACAATGCGTGGGTGGAAAACCAGCCGCGCGAAGGCTTTGGGGAGTATCGGCGCTTGGCCCAAGCTTTGGGGGTTTCGACCACGATGGTGAGTCAGGTCTTCAAGGGTGAGAAGCACCTGAGCCTGGAACTTGCGTCCGAGATGTGCGACTACCTGAGGCTGGAAGATGATGAGACTGATTTCTTTTTGCTGTTGGTAGATTATTGCCGAGCGGGCAGTTTCAAATTGCAGAAAAGATTTCTTCGTCAGATCAAGGCTCGTCAGGATAAATCGAAAAAGTTGGAAAATCGAGTGAAGACCAATGAACTGAGCGAAGAAGCACGCAACGTGTTTTACTCAAGCTGGCTTTATTCGGGAATGCGTTTGCTCGTGGATACTGGCAAGTACAATGACGTCGAAGCCTTGGCGAGCTATCTCAATCTGCCCCGGAATCACGTACAGAAGATTTTAGACTTTCTTTTGGCAAATAACTTATTGGTGGAAGATAAACATCGTTTGAAATTGGGAACGGCAAGGACTCATGTCGGCAGTTCTTCACCCTTGGTGAATAGGCATCATCAAAACTGGCGTATTCAAGCGATGGGCAAGATTCAGCAGAATAAAGATGAAGACTTTTTCTATACGGGACCGATGGTGCTGTCGCAGGAAGTGGCTGACTGGATTCGCCAAGAGCTTCCGGCTTTTGTGGAAAGGCTGAATGCGAAGTTGATTCCTTCGCCTTCAGAAGTTGTACGCTGTCTGAATATTGATTGGTTTGAATACTAGTAGCTTCTGAATTTATTGGCCTTTAACCAAGCATCCAATTCAATCTTAGAGATGACGCCTTTTTCATTCCACAGGTTCACTCCCAATCCGCGGATGTTGTCGTAATCATCATTCGATAAGTCGAGGCCACTGCCCACGCCTGGAATGAGGATGGGATCTGTGGAGCTAAATACATATTTAATCGCACAGGCTTCGCGTTCTTTTTTGTATTCGTCGGCTTTGGCCGGATTCAGCTTTAGCAGGGCTGCGCCAGAATAACAGTTATCCAAAGAATTCTTAAGTTTCATCAGGCGAACACCCATAAGAATTTCGTGCAAGATCAAGCGGGCGCGCGTTTCATCCGTTTCGAATCGGTCAAAATGGCGAGAGTTGATCCAAACCGCCTTTAGGTTTTGGAGTGCGAACTGTTGAAGGTCCTTGTCCCCAAAACTCACTCCAATTTGTGTTGCCTTGAGAGAGTTCAAGGACACTGGGATTTTATACCAAGTGCGCTCGGAAGTAATATGCACCATGTCTGAGGCAAAACGCGGATGAGTTTCTGCGATTTTAAGAATGATAGGTAAGACATACTGTTGGTAAGAAGCATCTTCCTGGATGTTTACGGCATATTCTTCGATGCTGTGTCCATCCACGCCATTGCCGCCGCCACTGTCCGTGCCGCCGTCGTAATTGCTTTCGCGACCGGAATTTCCAACATACTCGCGAATAACCTCAGTCTTCTGACCTTGGCAGGCCATGAGGGCAAAGGAAGCAAGAAGTGGGATCAGAACTTTGAGTTTGATCATAATTTAGCTCCCATTTCGGAGCTGAATTTTTCAAAGTTAGAGAGATTGATGGAGGTCTCTTTCAATTTGCCGTTCTCTTTCTTGTAAAGAACGATTTGATTTTCTTCGATGTCAATATAGCCGGTATCGCCACGCAGAGTTTCTGTTTTTGCAGTCTTCTTCGAAGTGATGGTGACTTCCGGTTTTGTTAAAGCGTGAAGCATCTTCATTTGGCTACCCAGCGTTTTTTCAGCCTTGATCACCAAACATTGCTGTTGATCCTGACTGCAAGCTTGCAAGTTAAAACCCTTCATTGAAGACTCAATGCCTTGCGCAGAGGCCAGGGCCCCTGCGAAAAGAATTCCTATTTGAAGGAAGAAGGTCAGAGTCTTCATTGATGAGATCCCGTTTATTTAGTTTGTTGCAAAAGGAAGTCAGCATCTTGATCTGGGAACATGCCACCCAAAGTTTTATCCTTGAATGAAGTTCCTTGTGTGCCTGCTTCGTTCCAAGTCGCCGGCGTCAACATGCGAAGATCCGCAACTGGCTTGTCAAATGGAGCTAGGAAGTTGATGTTTTTGGTAATTTGATTTGCTTCATCACTGCCGATTTTAACGGCCATTGTACCTTTAAGCACTTGCTCAAGAAGGGCTAAGTTCTTTTCAAGATTCGAAGCATTGTCAATGCAAAGACCTTTTTTGAACATATAGCCTTTGCGAGCCACTGGCATTCCGTTTTTATCTTTAGGGCAAATAGAATCTTGGTATTTCATAGCCCATTTTGCAGCCACGCCCAAGTCAGCTCCCAAAGAACGAATCGCCGTAAAACCTTCATTCTTAAGCAGTTTGAAATCCACTTTCGATTGCAACAAGTCATAGGACTCTTTCGCAGTCATTTCTTTTCCAGAATTGTCTTTAGTGTATTGAGCCAAACCGTTGAAGTTGTAACTTGTGTAAAGTGCGAGGTAGAGAATTTCTCCAGCCGCTTCTTGTTTCAAGCTTAGAAGGTCGGCGATGTTCACACGAACGGTCGCAATTTCAGAGGTGTCGCATTCGATCTGGCCATCTTCTTCTTTTGTGCCTGGAACAACGGTGCAGTTGCTTGTCATGTTTTCATTGATTTGGTTCATGAAAATAATCGGATTCACATGAAGCTCTAATTTGAGATCTTGATTCATGGCCACATAGGTTCTGAAATCTTGGAGCGCATTTCTGTAGGCGATCAAAAGATTTTGAACGTCTTCTTCCGTGTTAATAGGTTTAATAACGCCGTCAGCAGGCATGAAAAGGAAGTCATTGATTGGAGAGTTAGGGATCTTCTTCATCTCTTTATCGTATTTCGCGGCATCACCGTATTTTTTTACCATCGGTTTGATATTGGTCATGACTCCGCGGAAGACCATGAATCTTTTAAGGAAGACGCGATAGAATTCTGCTTTTTTGTCGCTTGGATTTTTCTCAAGTGCTAAGGCGAAGGCTCTGTCGGCCAAGTGGAAAGTGTGGGGTGCGATCAGCTGTTCGCCAGCGGCCGTTAATTCATCAGATTGCATTTGTTCATTTACGCTAAGCTGTACTTTAGTGACTTCTTTTGTTTTTTCTGGGGAACAGGCTGAGAGCGTAGCAAGAAGACTTGTGCAAAGTGCGATTGATTTGATCATCTTTTTCATACATTCATCCTTTGGTTAAAAGCGTTTTCGATGTTTGCCATCTTAAAGGCTTTCGCACCGGCTCCACAGATTTGTTTTGTAAATAGTTAGCGAAATAATTAACCAAACAGTTAACATATTTTGCCAGCCCAGTTGAAGTGGTTATTACAAAGAAGGCGCCAAGAAAGGCGCCTAAGATATCAAATATAAAGGGTTTTCAGGTAACTGAGGTGTTTATAGTTTAGACAGTAAGCTGCAAATGGGCTTTGAGTTACACATAAATGGTGATGTCTAAAAGAAAGGTGAGGGCCATCCTCTAGGCTCCACTATGCAAAGTGGTGGTACTAAAAATGGGGGTAAGGTCACAACTACTTTCGGCGCCGGTGTCGCATGGTTTCATCGCAAATTGGCTTAGCCCACGCCATGAGTTTTAGCGGCGCCAGGCTTTTGCAATTTGTTTGCTGAAAAAATCTGGGGCAATGGCATTGATCCAAAGCTTGAGTTTCAAATTAAAATCCGCTTTGTGTGATTCTCCTTCGAAGAACTGATTTACCACGTCGATGGCAACGTCTTCAGGAATCGCATAATCAAAGGATTTGCCGATTTGATAGTAGCGCAAAGATGTACGGCCCATATCCTTTTGTAAAGGGGAGTGCTGGCTTTGAGCAACGTAGGTCATGAAAGGCACATGCTCTGCTTGCTCACGCTGCAAGGATTCGGTCAAAGTCCACAAGGCGGCGTGTGATGAGGCGTAGGTGCTCAGCAAAGGATAGCCGCAGCGACCACTCGAAGACAGAATGTTTAAAACTCCCAGCGGAGAATTGCTCTTCCATTCTTTCAGGTAAGTCTGAATTAATTGAAGAGGGGCAAAGAATTGCACTTCAAAAATCTCGCGAATCTGTTTTTCATTTTGATTTTCTAGCAAGTCGACTGTCAGGCCGCCAGAGGCGTTGATAAGACCTGAATATTTAATGGCCGGCATTTGCGATTTCAATTTCTGCAGCCATCCTTCAGAGGTAAAGTCCACCAATGCCGATCCGGCAATCAGTGCTTTTTCCTTCGCAGAGAGATTATGCAGGAAGGCTGTCATCTTAGGCTCGTTGCGACCAAGCAGGAAAATGGCCTGATCATGAGCCAAAAATTGTTTTGCTACCAACATACCAAGGTTTCCTGTGGCGCCATTGATGATGACTGGCTCTTGAAGAGATGTTGAGACCGCGGACTTGGCTGTAACTGTGTGCGCCTGTGGCAAAGGTTTCTCGATGAGTTCTGCCACGGACTTTACAAAGAACTCCAGCTCCGAATGCAAAGTGAAGAAGTGCGGCGAGACGCGAACGTAATCGCCACGAACAGTGACGGAAATCTTTTTCTTTTCAAAGAACTCGTGAACTTTGCGGTGATCGACCTTCTGCGGAATTCTAAAACAAAGAATCCCAGCGGTCAGATCTTTTTCTCCAGTTAAAAGTTCGAGATTGAGGGCCGTGAGCTTTTCATTAAGAAAGCGAAGATGGCCCTGAATCTGCGCGTGAACTTTATCGATGCCGAAATCATTGATCAGGCGTAAAGACTCTCCCATTCCCAAAATAGGAACATAGTTGGGCAGGCCGGGTTCAAAGCGGGTCATCTCATTGGAAAACTCAAGCTTGGTCAGATCGAAGTATTCAGGATAACGATGGCTGGTCCATCCTACCATCGGGACAAATAAAGTTTCGAGAAGTTCTGTGCGGGCATAGATGAAGCCACAACCCACAGAGCCCAACAGCCATTTCTGGGAACCGGAAGCGAGAAAGTCAAAGCCCATCTCCCGACAGTTGATGGGAGTGTTGCCGATGGCTTGAATGGCATCGACACAAGAATAGACTTTGTTTCTACGACAGAAGTCGGCGAACTCTTTCAGATCAATGCGTTTGCCGGTTTCAAAACTCACCGCACTCACGCTGATTACTTTGACGTTATTAAGATCTAATCCCGAAAGAGCGTCAGTGATGGTTTGATCTTTTTTGATCGAGAAGGGAACCAGTTCAACACCGAAGCGCTCAAGATTCTTCCAAGGGTAATAGTTGGAGGGGAATTCATTGTCGGGGACCAGCACTTTGTCGCCAGATTGTAGGTTCAAAGCCAGGGCGATGGTGCTAACCGCGCTCGAGGTGTTTTGTACGAAGGCGATCTCGCCCGCATGAGCTCCCAGAAAGCGTGCGAGTTCTTTGCGGATCATTTCGACTTTATTTAAGCTTTGATAGAAGTGTTTTCCCAAAGGCTCTTGCATCAGGCCGATTTCGTCTTGCATGACTTTGATGCTCGACGTGGGCACCGGGCAGGTGGCAGCATAGTTGAGGAAGCATTGCCCCTGCAAAAAAGGCAGACCTTTGCGAAATTCGAGGAGTTTTAATTCGGTCATGATGTCTGACCTCGATCTTTCTTTGCAGCCTCTTTATAGACACGAGTGAAGCGAATCATCAGAGTGATGGTCCCGCCGATAATCACCCAATAGAAGAAATAAAGAATAAAGTCCAAGCCCCAATTAAAGCGAATACTAAAAAACTGGAAAAGCGAGCAAAGCATGAGTGCCGCCAGGCGATCTGTTTGTCCTACCGGTCCAACACTTTGCACGGCCAAACCTGAGGGTGCACCAAAGAGTCCAAAGAATGGAACGGCCCACGCAAACAAAAGAACAAATGCTCCTAATGGATAAAGTCCTTTCGTGATGACTAAAGTGGGAATTAAAATCATGTCGCAAAGCTCAGGAGTGATGCGATTGAGGATGTCTCCAAGCACAGTTGATTTTTTGTAGTGAACGGCAACCAAGCCATCCAGCGTGGCCACCACCATACGCACCAGCCCCAGAAGGCCGCCGACAATAAATAGAAAATCAGGTCCGCCAGTCATGGCGTAGTAATAAACCGCCGCCATCAATATGCCGACCGGCATGAGGGCATAGCTGATTTTATTGGGGTCGACATTTTCACAAGCTGGCAGAAGGAAACCAATTACTTTGCGAAAAGGATACTTTAAAAGGTACAAGCCGATATCCATGATGAATCCTTTTATAAAAACTTAATTAGAAAATATGCGACCGGAATAGTGAAAACCAAAGCATCAATACGATCAATGATGCCAGATCCTCCCGGTAACCAAGTGCCAGAATCTTTTTGTCCGTGAATACGTTTGATTAATGAGAACGCCAAATCGCCAAAGAGTCCAAGGATTCCAATCGCCACAATAACAAGCATCAACTTGGTCAAGCCGATATTATCCAAATGAAGGACGCTGAAGCTCAAGGGCAGTCCAATAAGTAAAAGAACGATTGTGCTGACAATTCCCACCCACCAGGTTTTTTGCGGGCTGACATTGGCAGCTACTTTTTTATGAACCAGTTGGCTCCACATTGAAGAGTTCACCGGAGTTTTAGAGAAGGCTTTGCCAATCCAATAAGACACCAGATCGCGAATTTCAGTCAGGAAGACGACAAGCAGAAAGGCGTGGGCTTCCATGCGATATAAAGCGAAGGCTAATGGCAATAGCACTGCAAAAAAACTATATCCCAAAGTCACTGCAGAAAGACTGCGGGCGGGGCCATCGGTCTGATTCTGCATCACATAGAAAATGGGAATGAGCACACCCAGGAAGGTTGCGCTGACGCCGAGGAATTCATGCTCCAGGCCTGAATACAATAGCAGGTAGTTGATCATGCAACCCAGAGCCGGGAACAAGAAGTAGCGATCTTCGATGATTTTCTTTAAAGACTTTTCGTTTGGAAAAACCAGGCTGTGGTATTCGGCCAGGGATAATAAACTTCCAGCACAGAGCAAGAGGGCTAGGACCGCAGGATGCAGCACTAAAGCAATGCCAAAAAGAGAAAGCATCCACCAAAAGGTCAAGGTTCTGGCCATCAGCTCGTGAGCACTTTTATGTCCTTTTTTTTCAAGTTTGGTAATGAGGACAGAGAAAAAAGAAAGAAGACCAATACAAATAAGAAAGAACATCAGCAGCGAAGTCTGGCCGGTACTTCCGAACTGATAAAGGGCGAGCCCATTTGCGATCACAAAGAAAACGATCTGAAACATCTTACCTGCCGTACAAAGTGTGTGATTGGTAGCTGAGTCCTTGTGTTTGTTTTCTAATTTTATAAATTCTTAAAATACCAGTAAGGAAAGTCAGAACCGTCAATACCAGTAAAAACTGATTGATATACATCGCCGTCATCGGCGCAAAGAAGCAAATCACAGCAAATACACAGAAGAGAAGACTGCGTTCGGGCTTGCCACCCAGAACGGATTCTTGGCGTCGAATATGACCAGGCAGAGCGCGGCCCAGTAGTCCCGTGAATTCTGCAAACCAACAGCAAACAAGGAAGAGCGCGAGATGAAAGGCGTTTACGAAGGGAATGAAGAATAGAATCCCATAGCAAATGGTATCGCCCCAAATATCGCCAAGCTCATTGAGAACCTCACCCATTGGAGTGGCGGCATTGTTTGCCCGGGCGATCATTCCGTCTAAAGCGTTAAAGACCAATCGCAGGAGCACTAGAGCTGGAAATGCCAACAAGGGCCATGCCGAGTTCAAATTTCCCGGATCTAATTTAGACAGACCGAAATAAAGAGCGGCCGTCGACAAAAAGACAAAAAGCCAACCCAGCAAGCTTGCATGGTTGGCTGTCATTCCTGAAAATGCAAATGAGGTTGCCAGTTTTTGAAATCTGGCTTTCAGGGAGTAGAGCATATGATTTTAGCTTTCTAGAACGAAGTCCCAGCGAATTTTCACTGTTCCGTCTCCTTCAATAATTCCTTTCGGAGGATTTGGGAAAGGAGCAGCAGCACGGAAGGCTTCGACAGCGGCATCATCGAGATCATGAACGCCGGAATCCATCAGCACTTGAACACGCACGAGGGTTCCTTTGTCATTCAAGACGATCATCAATTTTGTCACGCGGTCCTGACCTGCCGTGGAGGCTGGAGAACGACCTTCTTTGAACATCTTGGTCAGCTTTTCGCGCACGCGGCTTTCCCAGTGTTGGGAAAGCTGACGGCGAATACGATTGTAGTAAGAGTAGTACTTGAACTCACGTGTATTAAGCATGGTTTCAAGTCCGTTCTCGACGTCTTTAATATAGTCGTTCGTTTTACTCGCATCCGAACCGTCTTTGGCAACTTCAGAGCCATCACCACGACCTAGGCCTTGGCCGGCTTCGTTCGCAGCTTGATCGCGTTGTTTCTGTCTCTCCAAAGCGGCGCTAGGATCGAAGCTTTTAAACAGATCCTTTGCCACCTTTTCTTCGCGCGACTTCACGTCCTCTTTGGCCTCGGCTTTAACTTTGCCGTCTCCTTTGGGACCTGATCTTGGCTTGGCGGCTTTTTTCAAGTTTTGAAATTCGCCTTTGTCCACGGCAACAGTTTGCTTGGTGACCTGTTGGTTCTTAGCGCTGAGGAATCGTGCATCCACGGGCTCTTTTTCGTTCACAGAATTTTCATTCTGCTCAACGATTTGATTCATTGGGCGCTCGGCCTGTCTTTTTTCCTGAAGTTTTTCTAACGCTGCCATTTTGGCAAGGTCTTCAGGCGTAAGAAGGTCGATGCTCACGCTTTGCTCTTTAGGCTTTAATAATTCGCTCTCTCCAAAAAGGAAGAGTCCTCCCAATACCAAAACGTGGACGATCAACGAAAGGGACACATACTTTTTGAAAGACGGTGACTTCTTCATAGGACCTCACCCCTCTCTATCGGTATTATGACACGACAAAATGAGGATTGGGTGAGCCAGTGTTAAAAGAATTCGACACAAGTCCAGTAAAGTCTAGCCCCAGACTTTGACGAAAGGGAGTTTCTCGAGTGAAAATGAGACATCTATGAAATTTGACTCGTGGTATTTAACAGATGTAGGCCGCCGACGTGAAACAAATCAAGACTCGTGCTTGATCAATAGAGAGCTCGGGCTCTTTATTGTGGCCGATGGCATGGGAGGGCACTCCGGTGGGGAAGTGGCTTCGGCCATGGCTGTTGAGACAGTTGAAGAGATGATGCTTCAGCCGGATGCCATGAAAAAATCACCACGTGAGCTGTTGCAGCTTGCATATGAAGAGGCTTCTCGCCGCATTTTCGACAAGGCCGCGACGGAGCGCCCAGAGCTGGCTGGCATGGGAACCACGATGGTCATGGCTCATGTTCGCGGGAAACATTTGTATGTGGGAAATGTTGGGGACTCGCGCTGTTATTTATTTAAGAAGCCTTACTTGTACCAGATCACCGAAGATCATTCTTTGATCAACGAGCAACTGCGCGCGGGTGTGATGACTGAAGAACAAGTGATGCAATTCGTCGGAAGAAATGTGATCACGCGAAGTGTTGGTTATGAGCGGGATGTCTATCCGGATATTATCGAGAGAGAAATATCTCCGGGGGAAATCTTCTTGATGTGTTCCGACGGACTTTCGGGATTGGTTTCTGATCAAAGAATTTCTGAAATTTTAAATCAAAATACACCTGACAAAGCGGTCAAAGCCTGTGTAGAACAAGCCCTGGCTAATGGTGGCGATGACAACGTGACAGTGATGCTTTTGCACTTTCATGAATAGTTCTGCTCCGGCGAAGCCGGGGTGTAATCTGCACGAATAGGATAGGGTTTGGAGAAAAAGAAAGTCACATTATTTGTAGTGAGCAATCAAACGGGGAAGACTCGTAAGATTGTCCTTTCAGCCGCATGGTTGAAAGCGATTTCTTTCATCTCAGCGATTGTGATCGTTATCTTCGCCGCTGGTATGGTGGACTATTTTGGTTTGCTTTTGCAGGCCATGGAAAATAAGCGCCTCAAAGTTGAAAATGCACAACTGATCAAGCAATTCCAGATTGTTGAAAGTAAAGTCAGTGCCCTTGAAAACTCCCTGGAGCGTGTGAAAACATTCACAACCAAGTTGAAATTGATCACCAATGTTGATTCGGATGATCGTATTACCAAGCTGACCATGGGGCCTAAGCCCGCAGCCGGTCAGCAAATCGAAGAGTACGAGCCGATGGAGCAAAGACCGGATGGGGAAGCTCTTGCGCAACAGGATCAAGTCTTTGCCAATAAGAAGCCTTTGAACGATCAAATGGGTGAGCTGGCCAATGAGACGACAGATAAAGATTATGCTTCTTTAGTTGTGCGCATTGAAAAGGCCGTTAAAGAAACTCAGCTTAAAGAACAAAGTGTGATCGATTTGTGGGAAGGTTTGTCGGAAAGACAAAGCTTGCTCAGCGCGACTCCCAATATCAAGCCTGCCAAGGGCTGGTTGACGTCGCGATTTGGTTACAGATCTTCGCCATTCTCTGGAAAGTCAGTTTTGCATGCGGGTCTTGATATTGCCGCAGCTCCGGGCTCGCCAGTTTATGCTCCTGCTGATGGTGTCGTGACATTTGCTAGTTATGACGAAGGTTACGGAAAACTTGTCAGCGTGGACCACGGATATGGTGTGAGCACACGCTTTGGTCATATGTCGCAGATCTATGTTCAAGTGGGGCAAAGAGTTAATAAGTGGGATGTTCTTGGCGCAGTCGGTAATACCGGACGTTCAACAGGTCCACATCTTCACTATGAAGTTCGCATTAATGGAACTCCAGTAGATCCAATCAATTACATTCTTGACGAGTGACACAATAAAAATGTTTTTGGTTTCCATGGCCAGAGAGCTTAGACTTTAAGTCAGTGGAGGCCCTTATGAAAGTTCTTGGAATCCTTACGACAGTCTTCTTGCTCTCAATAAAATCAATTGCGGCCTTGCCTCCACAGTTTTCTGAATGTCTGGTGGGGGATAGTGGAACGGTCTCTACTCAGGATCTGCGCGCAATCGCCAAAGTCTCAAAAGTGACCTATTGTCAAAATCAATTGGGTCTAACCAATAAGTCGGATACCGTCGACCTTTTAAAAGATAAAAATATTCAGTTGGGTATTTCCCTTGCGAAAACTAATTATAGCCGAGAAGACCTGGTCGAAATGGCCAAGGCCGGTAGCTTTGTTTTGTATGTGGATAGCTCTAAACTGGCAAAAGAATATTTGATTGATATCGCCAAAGCGGGGGCGCAATTGGTTATTATTAGCGCAACCTCAGGGCTGTCGTTCAGCGATCTGCGTGACATTGGTAGAGCAAAATCTTTTGTCTATAACGTCAATTCTGGAGTCGTGAAAGAGGATCTCAAAGCCCTTGTCGATATCGGTGTGCAGGTGGTGATTCGTTCGAATCAATCGGCCTTGTCGAAGGAAGATATCGTCGAAGTCGCCAAGGTGAATTCTGATCTTGTCAGTATTATGCCTTAACGACTTCGTTCGGTAACAAGTCGATTATTGATTCATCACGGATACGGCTGGGACCGGACATTGCAATTCTTTGAGCTTGCTGCTTACAAGATTCGCTTCTGCCTGGTATCCCTTGTTGATTAAAATCTTCTTCGCTTGATTCACATAAGAATCCGTCAGAGTGCGGCCGTTCAATTGAGTGTTTCCGCGGCAAGCAGTCACAACTGAAGCATCCATTTTAACATCCAACACAGGATCAATCATATCACAGAAGAACTGGATTGCGCCTAGGTGGTCCATTGCCGCACTCCAATCCAACCAAGCGCCTTCAAGTTGTTGACAGACCAATTCGTTTTCACGAGATCCCAACGGAAGATATTCAAGGGTGAAGTTGCCAAGAGTTTTCATCGTCTTCGCATCTTGAACCTGCTTCTTAGGGTCTTGGTACATGTAACCGTAGCCAACGCTATTATAAACCAAAGTTTTGCCCTGGCCCGTGTCAGTTAAACTCCAAGAGCCTGACTTCAAGGCCTGAACTCCAGCCAAGAATGCTGATACCGACTGAGAGTGCATTGTTCTGGTATGGTCAATCCAAGCAAGAACCGGAGGCTTTCCGAAACTCCATGATCTGTTCACGCCGAACAAGCCTGATTTCAGAATCATCATTCTTTGTGCAAGTTCAGAGCGATCAATGATGGAGTTGTCTTTTGCCAGTTCCTGCATGGCTTTGCCTACGCGCTGAACTGTGATTTTTTGCACCTGTATTCTGTTGTATTGAACTTTCCAACTTCTGTATTCCATGTTTTGGTTCAATTCATTTTCAAGTGCAATTTTATTCTGTCCAATGATGGACGCTGTCGCTGCAAGCGATTGACGGATACCCGTGATCCAAGAGCGAGCCGCTTGTGCGCAAGAGCGAAGAGCGGCTTCGCTTTCGCCAGCTTGCGGTGCAAGTTCAGAAATACGTCTTAATGAGGTCATATTTAACGACTTCATTGTGATCGCTTGCAAGCGTTGTGATTTGTTGGCTTGTGAAGATGCGACGTCAAGATTGTTGAAGACTGACGCTGGGAAAGATCTTCCATCTTGTGACCAGTTCACAAGTTCCTGCGCCATCGTACAAACCATCAAGTCGTCATTGTTCTGAGTGATTTGAGACTCAACAGTGGCAAGATCCGTGCGGTCGCTGGCAAGTTGTTTCTCAATCTCGTTGATATTTCTTGAAGCGGTGTCTTTATATTTTAGCAAAGCTGAAAGCTCACCTGAAGGTTTGCTAAATGTATTTTTATAAAGTGCCACGTCTTTTTCGAGTTCCTGTGTGATCTTGTCGATTTTGCCACTTTGTGCAAGTTGCATGAAGCGCACCTTTTTAGCGACCTTCGTGAATTGACAAGTATTTTGCAAGACGGCTTTACGATGCTCTGGAATGGTCATGTCCAAAGTGTTGGCATCAATCATTTTAGACATTGCAGAAATACCCGCAGTGGCCACCACGCCACCGATGACGAATGGAAGTGCTGGCGCCAAAGCCGCGTTCATTGAAACTGCGAAAAGTGCATAGGGCGCGATGCCGTTGATCACGTCATTAAAGGCCAACAAAACTTTTCCGGTCGACATAGTCTGACGACCACATTTTGAATTCAAGAAAGCGTTGTTGTTCAAGATGTCACCAACATTTGAGACCGCCTGCAAAGTGGAGGTCATCGTTTGATCAATTTGGGCCGTGTTGACTTGGTTCGGGTCCTGAGTTGCCATCACGGTTTCAATTGCCGAAATGCTTTCCTTAATGGTTTTCCCATTATCTTGAAGGGATTTTACACTCGGTTCATTGCTACACTCTTGTGAAGCACGCACCTCAGACGTTAAAGCGTCAATCGCAGTGATAAGTTCCGCATGAGGCTTGTTTTCAAAAAGAGGACAGCTTAGGGATTCAGGAATTGCCGATCCGGAAACGGGTCTCATGGTTGGCTTTCCTGTATTCGGTTTGCCGGTATTATTGTTGTTACCGTTGCCGTTCTTTTTGCCTTGTTGTCCACCTGTGCGAATCACCGGCGTCGTGTTAACCAGCCCCGTATCTGAAGTGTCGGTTGTGTCAGATGTTGAATCGGGTTCACCGAATAGGTCGAATGGAAAAAGATTTTCCGCGCTTTGATCTTGAGCGGCTCGCGCATACATCGGCATCTGCGGAATAGCGATGGTAAGTGAGAGAGCAAGCATCATGGCGCTGCGATGGAATTTAGTCTTTTTCATCAAGTCTCCGTAATCGTTTCACGTGCATTTTCAGTGTTTAACTTTTCGCCGAGTAACTCTTTACGCGTGCCAATTTGAGGCAGTCGATCAGGCCAGCAATGCTCAACTAGTTGAAATCATTGAAGGCTGTTCTTCTGTTTGGATTTGCACACATTTTCATACGCTAAGTAGTGCAAAGCGGGTGCTCAATTGGCTCAAGGCGAGACAACAGGCTGGTCTGGTGTTGAAATTACGACGAATGATTCCACATTGGTCACCTAATGACTCTTTTCGAAAGATTCATCTGTAATTTGGCTATTATCTCGATTTTAAAGGGAGAAGGGACGCTTTGGATGGAATGATAATTGAAGTGGAGGTGTATATGGATCTTATACTTTCATCATTACTCTCATTTGCTCTTATCTTCTTAGGCGTCTCAAAATGCCACGCCAAAGTGGATGTAGCTTCGACGAAGCCTTTGGTGATTCCTGTAGATAATGTGACTCCAAAGTTAACTTCTGACGATGTGGCGAAAGTCATTCCTTGTGATTCATCTGTGAGTGGATCTTCTGCGTCTAATATGATGGTTCGCATTGCCGATCGCACTTTTAATTATTGGTTCAATTCCCCTGCAATGAAGGCCAGTATGTTGGGCCGTGCCGTGGATGAAACTCAAGAAAGACTTAAGACAGATGTTGTAGTTCCAGCGTCGAGTGCACAAGGCACGACACATAAGTTTTCTTTCAGAGTTGAAGCCTTCCAGGCTCTTGCAAAAATGGAATACTCAGGTTGGATGAAGGCCGCGATTAATTATGATGCGAAGGCCTCTGCTACTGACATTTTGCTGAAAGAAAAAGTCTTCAACAATAAGGAATTAGTCGTTAGCCACCAAGCGAAGAAAGATCAGGATCTTTCTATGATTGGCCTTGCCTGGCAGTGGTAACAGTCCTACCCTTAGGACATGGAAAAAATCGTATTTATCGCTGGAAAAAGAACGCCCTTTGGAGCCTTTGGCGGATCTCTCAAAGATGTATCAGGAACTGATTTAGGTGTCGCTGCTGCCAAAGCGACCCTTGAACAAGCAGGACTTTCTGCAGAGAAAGTCGATCACGTTATCTTCGGTAACGTGGTTCAATCAAGCGCGGATGCCGCTTATCTTCCTCGACATATTGGTTTGAAAACGGGAGTTCCAGTTGGAGTTGGTGCTCTGGGTGTGAACCGTCTTTGCGGCAGTGGTTTTCAGTCTTGGGTGAATGCTGTTCAAATGATTCAAACAGGCGAAGCCACAGTGGTTCTGGCTGGTGGTGTAGAGCAGATGTCTTTGATCCCTTATGTGGCCCGCAAAGTTCGCTTTGATGGAATGCGCATGGGGAACTTCGAACTTGAAGACATGATGACAGGTGCCCTGACAGACACTTACACAAAAACTCCGATGGCGATCACGGCTGAAAACTTGGCAGTGAAATACAACATCACTCGCGAACAGGCCGACAAGTACTCCATCCAGTCACAACAAAGATACGATGCCGCCTTTAAAAAAGGTTACTTCGCGGAAGAGATTACTCCGGTCACGGTGGAAACTCGCAAAGGTGCGGTCGTAGTTGATAAGGACGAGCATCCAAAGCCAGATTCAGCGTTGGATAAATTAGCAACTTTGAAACCCGTTTTCAAAAAAGACGGCATCGTTACTGCAGCCGGTGCTTCCGGCATCGTCGACGGCGCGGCTTGCTCTTTGTTGATGGGCGAAAGCAAAGCGAAAGAATTGGGCTTGAAGCCTCTCGCTCGTATTGTCAGCTACGCCTCTGTCGGTTGTGATCCTTCGATCATGGGTATCGGTCCTGCCGGTGCCGCTCGCAAGGCCCTTGAAAAAGCTGGTTTGAAACTCGAGCAAATGGACCTCGTTGAAGTCAACGAAGCCTTTGCGGCTCAATACCTCGCTGTGGAAAAAGAACTCGGATTGGATCCCGCAAAATCAAATGTCAACGGTGGCGCGATCGCAGTCGGACATCCCCTTGGCGCATCAGGCACACGTATCATGAACCACCTGGTCTATGAACTACACCGCCGTAACGCCAAATACGCCCTCGGCTCAGCCTGCATTGGCGGCGGCCAAGGCATAGCCATCATCATCGAAAAACTATAAGGGACGCCTTTCAGGTACGGCGTACCTTTTTGAGGCTCGGCGCATAATTTGAAGAACGTTGAAGGAGCATCATGGATAACGGATTGAATTTACATCAAAGAGTCGCACTTATTTCGGGCCCCATGACGACCACAGTTTCCAGCATCGTGCTGACACTGACTCGTTTGGGTGCGGATTGTGTGATCTTGGATCCAGATAAATCCGTGGCCTCTGCATTTACCAATCAAATCAATGATGCACGCGAGATCAACGACAAATACGGCCGAGCGATGGTGATTCAAGGGGAGTTTAAAACTCCAGAGCAAATCAAAGATGCGGTCGGCAAAGCGGCTCAGACCTTCGGTGGCCTTGATATCTATATTGATGCACTGATGATTCAGCAACCTTCGCCAATGAAGTTTGATGGCACGATTGAAAACTTTGATGGCTTGATTGAAAAGCATTTGAAGCTTCCTTTGATGATCACACAAAGTGTGATGGCCTACCTCAAGAGCCGCAAAAAAGGTCGCGTGATCTTTTTGATGAATGAATCTCCCGTGGCAAAGATTAAAGAAGATCTTGTGGCGCAGGCGGTTCGTTCCGGACTTATACAGTTCACTCAAGCTTTGGCTAAGCAAACAAGTGAGTTCAATGTGACTGTGAACTCGTTGTCCGTGGCTCTGACAGAAGAATACATTTTGGCTCATGACCCGGAATCAAAATCGATCAAAGAAGCGATGGAAAAAATGAAAACCATAGATCCCTCTTTGAAAATCACAGAGGCCGATAAGATTTCCCAAACAATTGCATTCCTGGTAAGCCCGATGGGAGCCACGATGAATGGACAAAGATTCGCTCTGTCTTAGGGAAGATTCATGAATCTCTTTTTCCGACTTATTTGGACTTATATAATCTCTAGATTTCGCAGCAAGCTTGGCGTGTTGGATGTGTGTCCGACTCCTTTTCGAGTACTGCCGACAGATCTGGATGTTCTTCGTCATATGAATAATGGCGTGTATTTTTCTTTGCAGGATCTGGCTCGCACGGACTATATGATTCGCATCGGGGCATTGGATACGATCAGCTCTAAAGGCTGGTATCCGGTGGTGGTTGCGGAACGTTTGCGTTTCAGAAAATCGCTTAAGCTTTTTCAGAAGTTTGAGATTCAGACCAAGCTTGTCTTCTGGGATGATAAGTATATCTATATCGAACACACGTTTATGAGCGGTGGTGAAGCGGTCGCCTGGGGTACGATTCGTACTCGCTTCCTCAGTAAAAAAGGTGGGATCGTATCGCCGAAAGAACTGATGTCGGCTTTAGGGCATGATCTTGCTCCGGCGCAAATGACTGAGTATCTGAAGAACTGGGCTGCTGCCGAAGATGCTCACTCGACAGCCATTCGCCCTTCCTAATTTCTAGTATTTTTGTGCTTTCAGAATCTTCTCGGCTTGTGCGAATTCTTCAGGCGCCACATAGATACGATCAATGATACGTGTTCCTTCGTAGCGTTTGAAGATCTCGGTCGATTGGTTGATTGGAGTGGGTTTGCTCCACGGATCGAACTGATCGACGACGAAAATCTGCGCGGCACGTTCCTCTGGCGAAGCAGTGTGATACTTCGACAGACGTGCTTTTGAGCTGGCCCAGATGACTTCCAAGCCTTCTTTTTCCAAAAGATTTTTCATGTACTCAGGACGCTCTGACTCTGTGGTGTTATGTTGTTCCAATAAAACCTTGAATGGACGGCGTTCAGCGATTCGGCGCGCCCAAGGATTTGAAACGCTTCTTAAGTGCTCATGCAGACGATAGTCGTTGTACAGAGTGTACTCTTTGATATCGCCTGGAAGTTTGAAAGTGCAATCCTCTGAAGTCAGATAGCGATTGAGCATCTCTTCATAGATGATGCTCTTGTGATGACCGTAAACCATCAAATGCATATGATGGCGCGAGATCAAAAAATCATCGAAGGAATAAAGCGCACGGCGGTTCATTGCCAGGTACAGTTGATTTTCCACGCGGTGGAAGGTCATGTTCTGAATCAACCAGTTGGAATCAATTTTACCGTAGTTCGTTCCACAGAAATAAGAATCGCGCTCTAGATAGTCCATGCGATCCGCATCGATCTCACTGCTGACCAACTGAGAAAGAATCGGGCGGAAGTCCACACCGGCATCGATAAAGAAGTCATCCGGGCAGTGCAGGGCCTTATCAATCAAGCAAGCGATATGCACAGGCGAGATATCAGGAAACTGCGCTTTGATCGTTTCAGAGATCGGCGAATCAGTGACATACTTGATTGTATAATCCTCGTGATTCGCTTTGCGATTTTTATACATCACTGTATGAGCGGCATCGCCGTACTTTTGCTCTTCTTCGTAGATTTTAATATCCAACTCAGAAAGCTGCGGCATGACCAACTCAGTGGTATGGCTCAACGGACCGTGACCCACGTCATGAAGAAGAGCCGCCAAACGCACAACCTGACGGAAGCGAGTTTTCACAGAAGGCTTCGAGAAAGGATAGACCTTAAAGATCGAGTCAAACACCAAGCTCGCCAAATGCGCGACACCAATGGAGTGAATATAGCGGTTATGAGTCGCCCCAGGGAAACTAAACTCCGAAAACCCAAGCTGCTTAATAGCTCTAAGACGCTGATACTCAGCCGTATCCAAGACAGCCACCTCAGGATCAGCATAATAAATAGAACCATGAACAGGATCCCGAATTTCCATCATCACTCCTTGGGCTGAGGTGCGCCGGTCCCACCAAAGGTGGGCATCTAACCAGCCTTTGAGGCTCGGCGCAGCATTGTCGCGGATAATGCCTATGTAGACAGTGGCTTTATGTTCTGTCAATGAGTCAGAAAAGTCGAGATTCGAATTAGGAATTGGTCCCCAATCCCTAGGGCTGGGCTTCGGGATATGGCCTATCTATTGATATCGGGTTTGGCATGCCGAGAAAAAAATTCTACCCAACAGCTGAGTACCCTTATCACGTAACCGCTCGCACCGTGAACAAAGAATGGTTCGCGCTGCCCCAAGAGGATGTTTGGATGATATTTGCACATTACCTTCATTATATATGGAGGGAGTACGATGTTCGTGTTCATTCATTTGTACTTATGAGTAATCACTTCCATATGCTGATCTCAACACCGGAGGCAAATCTCGATAAGGCGATGAACTATTTCATGCGAGAAGTGAGTAAGCGAATCGGGGAGCGTGCAGGAAAAGTGAATCAAGTGTTTGGTGGTCCCTATCATTGGACGGTGATTAAGAACTCCATTCACTATCAGCATGCTTATAAATACATATATAGAAATCCCGTGCATGCGGGGATCTGTTCTCGAGTGGAAGATTATCCATTCAGCACTCTTCGTGGTTTGTTGGGATTGGAGTATCAGCACATTCCGGCCTATGACAATCTAGAGATCATTCAAGATCCTTTCAAAAAACTGCAATGGTTGAATTCAGGTTATGAAGATGAAACCAAAGAGGCCATTCAACTTGCACTCCGAAGAAGAGAGTTTGGTTTCGCTCGTGATAGGGATTCTGGGCCTCACTGGCTCGAGGACCACTTGATCTAATTCGGAGTGAATCATCTTTGAGATCTTTTTTGAGACATTTTTCTGCCTCTCTCTAAATCACCTAAAGAGAATTTTTATCAAATGATTTCAGCACCTTAGGTGACGCATTGAGCCTCAAAAAGGTACGGCGTACCCACTGGACTTGGGGCTAGAAATGCACTTTTTTGAGACGTATCACTTTAGGAATTCTGTGGTGCTCCGATGAGTACAGTAAGAATGAACCGCCCATCGGCACCAAACGGGTGTCACGAGTTTCATGGATTGAAACTCGGCAAATCTTCAAGGAGGAGGAATTATGGGTTTACGTATTAACACGAATACAGCTTCGTTGAATGCACAAAGAGTTTTGTGGGGAACGAAGATTGGTCTTGATAAGAGCATGGAAAAGCTCGCTTCAGGATTCCGTATCAACCGCGCTGGTGATGATGCTGCGGGATTAGCGATCTCTGAGAATTTAAAAGCTCAAGTTCGCGGTCTTAAACAGGCTTCACGAAATGCTCAAGACGGTATCTCTCTAGTCCAAGTGGCAGAGGGTTCCATGAATGAGATCTCTTCGATCCTCATTCGTCTTAGAGAACTTTCAGTGCAATCAGCTTCTGACACTGTTGGACCGACTGAGCGTCAGTTCCTCAATGTGGAATATGATCAACTTGTATCAGAGATCGACCGTATCTCCGAAGGTACAGAGTTCAATGGAACTCAACTTTTGGCAGGAACTGGTTCTATCTTGGACTTCCAAGTTGGTACTAGAAATAATCCAGAAATCGACCGTATCTCTTTCGATGCTTCTAAAGCGGATGCGAACTCTGCAGCATTGGGAGTGAATCTGACTTCTGTAGCGGATAAAGCTTCTGCACAAAATGCACTAGCAGCAATTGATACAGCAATCGTGAGCGTCTCAGCGATGAGAGCCGACTTCGGTGCGATTCAGAATCGTCTACAATCAACTGTTTCGAATATCCAAGTATCAGTTGAGAATATGTCAGCAGCTAACTCTCGTATCAGAGATGTGGATGTGGCTGAAGAGACTTCTGAAATGACTAGAAATAATATCTTGTTGCAAGCAGGTACTAGTGTACTAGCGCAAGCGAACCAACAAGCGAACGTAGCACTAGGACTCTTGAACAAGTCATTCCAAGGTTAGTCTAACGACTAACCTCGAGTGACCTAGGTTCCCGATCTTGTCTTCATGATCAAGATCACCCTCAATAAGGGACCGCTTTGCGGCGGTCCCGGTGTAAGCCCGATAGCTCTCTAAATGGAGCTGAATAATTGATCTGTTTCCTGCGACCGTGGCCATCATAAATGTGGTGGCCACATTTATCGAGAATGGAAAATGGACAATTGAAAATAGGGTAGGATTATATTCCGGGAGCTTATCTCTCGATGATGTCGCCAGCTTTGGCGCGTGTTCTTGTTTTCATTTCTCTGCGCTGTGTGCGCGTTCTAAATTTTCTCTCTGAAGAAATCAAAAAAATAAAAAAGAAAATAAAAATCTGGACTCGAGATGATTCATTATTTTGTCGATAAGTTTAGCGGAGCTTGATTCACAAACTCCAACTTCGGCGAAGCCGGGGTGTAAGCAAGTTATTAATTAACAGGTGCACGGATCGCGCCTTAAGCCAATGGATGGCAATACTTCACGGAGGAAGAAACACATGAAACACGGAGGATAGAATGGGATTAAGAATTGGTACGAACGTGTCGGCGTTGAATGCGCAAAAAAACCTTTATATGACACGAATCAACGCAGATAAATCAATGGCAAGATTGGCCTCTGGAATGAGAATCAATCAAGCTGCGGACGATGCTGCGGGACTTGCGATTAGCGAAAACTTAAAAGGACAAATTCGCGGTATTAGACAAGCCAACCGAAATGCCAATGATGGTATTTCACTTGTGCAAGTCGCAGAGGGAAGCTTAAACGAAGTTTCCAATATGTTGATTCGTTTCAGAGAACTAGGTGTTCAGGCCGCATCAGACACGATCGGTGACACAGAAAGAAAGTTCTTGGATGTTGAGTATCAACAATTGAAGTCAGAGGTTCAGCGTATTACTGAGTCGACGAAGTTCAACGGATACGATCTTCTGAACGGAACTGGCGGAATGATCGATATTCAAGTGGGCGTGAACAATGATGCTTTCCAGGATCGCATCAGCTTCAACTCCGGTGCTGCGAATTCTTCTCTCGAGGCTTTGGGCCTGACAGCAGAATCAGTGGCAACGAAGGAAGGCGCACAGCTCTCTTTGGCTACGGTCGACAATGCACTCACTTCAGTGAATGCGATTCGTGCGAACTTTGGTGCTCTACAAAATCGTTTGGTTTCAACATCCAATAACTTGTTGATCTCAGATGAAAACTTGTCAGCGGCAAACTCTCGAATCCGCGACACTGACGTAGCGGCAGAGACATCTGAAATGACAAGAAATAACATCTTGTTGCAGGCGGGTGTGTCGGTTCTAGGTCAAGCGAATCAGTCTCAGCAATTGGCTTTGAAATTGTTAGGCTAATTTAAAGAGTAAGAAAACATATGAAATGGGAAGGGCAGCTTGAATAGGCTGCCCTTTTTCGTTTTTGGTTATCTTCAATGAGCCCGTTTGCGTTTTACCAGGTAATATCCCAGCCACCAGAGTCCAATCAGCAGGGAACCAATCAATGCCAAAGCCTTTGCTGCATCCCAAATCAGTTCATTCATTTGTTGGCGGATCTCTCGGGTTCCTTTTTGAACTTCAGACGTTGATAAACTGCTAAGATCAGAGACCAGCTTACGCAACTCCACAACAGTCTGGTTTGCGGTGGTGAGCTTTTCCCCTAAAGTGGAATTCGGATCGTAGGGAAAATTTTGGCGATATTCTTTTAGTAAAGGCCCAGCTTGTCGCATGGCCTCATTGAGTTGAGTCAAAACGTCGGAAAGGTTTTGGGTAAATTCGTTGGACTTGTCAGTAATTTCACCTACAGAAGAAAACTGTTTCATTGAGTCCGTAAGAATTTCCTGCACTCCAATTCGCGCTTGTAAGCGTAAAAGGAACGGCATGCGTTGTCCCAAAAATATGGCTCTATTGGCTAAAAGAATCGCCTGATCAGCGGTTGAGACAGCACCTTTAATTCCTGAAATCAAACCGTCTATTTGTTCAGATCGATTTCTTTCGATGATCCCAGCATGTTTGGCAAAGTCAGTCAGGCGAACACCTTCGACCATCACAAAATTCGGGTTTTCTTCCCGCCAGGATTGCAAAAGTCGGTCAAATGTTGACCTTTGCTCAGGGGTTAGTCGTTCATTGGCAATAGCGGTGATGTCTCGCTCGGAGTCAGCAAAAGCTGTCAGCAGATTTTCTCCGCTCGCTTTGTAAACTTTCGGAACCCAGTGATCTCTAAGAGCGTCCTGATTGAGGCGAACGAAGGCCATCATATCCAGAAGATTCATTTCAGCTCGAGGACCGGTGGCAATCTCGAGGGCTGACGAGGAAAGACGGAGGACTTGGTGCATGGCTATATTTTTTGCGATAGGGTCGTTGGATAACATAATCGGGATCATCGCCTGATTGGTTCGTTCCAAGAACTGTGTGGCGAAGCGTTGTAGCTCTTCTTGAATTTCCATTTCTGAGATTCGGACTTCTTCGTTTTTACTAGATTTGGAAGTCGCACATCCTCCAGACGCAAATAGAAAATTGAGAAGAAGAATGAGTGGAAACCAGCGACTGTTCAAGCCACAACCCCTTCCTTCCGAACCTAGCGCTTGCCGGGCAGTTACTCCTTCATTTTAGATTTTGCATCAGTGCTATTCAATGTTGTGACAGTGTTTGTTCTATTAAACACAACAGATTTGTGGCGAGGAGATGCCAAATTTCAAATTCGCCTTAAGTGGGGCCTCGTCCAGTGTCATCCTTCAAGAATTGGAGGGATCTCACCGTTATCGTGAGGCAACTACACTGACTAAGAACTAAACAGGTGTGGCCGAAATTGTGCGGCAGCTATTTATATGGTTATGAAAGGTCGCTGATTTGAACTGACTGGTCATGATCTTTGCTTTTCACCTCTGTTATGAAAAGACGTACATTTTTAAAATTCGGTGGTGCTTTAGTTGCTCAATCTGTAATCGCTTCCAGCTTGCTGGATTCGGTCTTCTTATCGACGGCGCATGGGCAGACTGTCTCAATTCGAGACTTGAAAAACTCCCTTCCCGCAGATCAAGCAATGATCTTGGTGCCACAAGATGCGCAGTTTGCGTCTTACCAACAAGCTTTCAATAAAAGAACTTTAAAAACCCCTATCGTCAGAGTTTTATGCTCTACACCTCAGGCTGTGGCGATTTCCATTCAATGGGCGCAGGCCAATAAGGTTCCATTGGCAGTCCGTAGCGGTGGGCATTCCTTCGAGGGGCTCTCGCAGGGGACTGGTCTTATCATTGACACCCGTCCTATGAGCCAATTCCAAATTTCATCTGACAAACAGACTTTTATCGCTGGCGCGGGCGCACTTCTCGGCAATGTCTATACAGAGTTGGCAAAAGACGGGCGAGCGGTTCCGGCGGGATCTTGCCCGACAGTGGGAATCACTGGTCACACCTTGGGCGGAGGCTATGGCCTTCTGGCTCGTCCTTTGGGGCTTGCTTGTGACAGCTTGTTGAAAGTGGAAATGGTGAATGCAAAGGGTGAGATCATTCAGTGCAGTGCCGACGAAAATAAGGATCTATTCTGGGCTTTGCGCGGTGGTGGTGCCGGCAGCTTTGGAATCGTCACAAAATTGCAGTTCAAAACTCATGAAGTTTCCCACGTTTATACCTACGGCATGAGCTGGAAAGTTTCTCCAGAGGTGGCAGCTCAATTGATGAAAACATGGCAGCAATGGGCGCCAGAATCCCCTCGTGAAATCACTTCGTTGATGAAAGTAAGCAGAGGCAAAGATGGGCTGATTAACGTGCGAGCGCTTGGTCAGACCGTAGGTACAGAAAATATTCTGCGCAGTGAGCTGGCGAGACTGTCAGCGATCGCTCAGCCCGAATCTTTAAACATCAAAGATTTGGACTTCATGTCTTCAGTTCGTCACTTTGGTGGTAGCTTTGATCAGGAATATATCTTCATGAAAGGCAAATCTGATTACATCAAACAAGTCATGAGTGATGAGGGAATTGCCGTTTTACTTAAAAAAATTCCCTCAGGGATTGATGTGATCTTCGACAGCTATGGTGGCGCTATTCGTGATGTCGCTGACGATGCCACGGCCTTTGCTCATCGCACAGGGACCGTCAGTTCACTTCAATATTATACTCAATGGTTTAAAGAAGCCGACGGAAAGGCCAAACTTGAAACCATGAAGACCTTTCACGATGCTTTAAGACCTTATATGTCAGGTGCCGCATATTTCAATTACTGCGACTTAGATATTAAAGACTATGCCCGAGCTTATTGGGGCAACAACTTACAACGGCTTATAGATATTAAAGTGCAGCATGATCCAAATAATTTCTTTGCCCATGCGCAAAGCATTCCTCTGAAAAAAGGATCTTAATCTATGGGACTAAAATCAGTTGTCTTAGGAGCCATCTTACTATCGACATCATTGGTTCAAGCCAGTGATTGTACAAATGTTCAGGCCGTGCAGTCCTTGCAATTGTCTTATCCTGCGCAGTCAATTCTGACTCAGCCGGTGGATGTGCAGTTTCGGCTTGATGGGGAGATGTTGATCGCCCAGTTCGAAGTTCGCTCTGATGTCATCAATGCGAAAGAAAAATTGGGTCCGAAAGAATATCCTTATCAAGGGGACGTCGTTGAGTTGTTTATATCCGTTTCGGGAAACGCAAGTTCAATGCCTTACTATGAGTTTGAACTCAGTCCTTATAACAATACTTTTGAAGTTCGTGTCGATGACCTCAAGAAGCCTTTTGTGGAAAACATCAATATGGGAATGGTGCACCAAGTGCTTCGCACTGAAACAGGTTGGAAAGCAGAAATGGGAATCCCTCTGCGAAATTTGGGTTGGAATGGTGATCCTTCATTAATCGTTGGGAATGCCTACTCAATCCTTGGTAAATCCCCAGGTCGCAGTTTTTGGAGTTTGTCTTTGCCCCCGCAGGTAAAACCAAACTTTCATAAGCCTGAATTTTTTAAACCCTTGCTAATCTGCTCTGACAATAAGAACTAATGCTGCAACTTCCATTCACGGCCCGCTTCGGGGACCGTGAATGATTCTATATTTCCAAGGTCTCTGATGGTGACATACAAGGTTTTGCCGTCCGGACCACCAAAGGCCATGTTGTTAGGCTCTTTTCCCTTTGTCTGAATTGAATTCAGTAGCTTTCCCGCAGGGGAGATTCTATCGATTCGGCCTTCCGTAATTCTTGCCACATAAATAGTTCCGGCCATATCGACTCGGATCCCATCGACTGTGTCTTTTTTAAACTGATAGAGAAGTTTCTTATTGGTGAGCTGTTGATCTTTTAGGTCATAAACGTAAAGTCCGCCGCTGATGGACTCGGTGAAATAAAGTTTTGTTTCATCGGGGCTTAAATCAATGCCATTGACGGCTTTCAGATCCGTAGCCAAAGAGTGAAATTTCTTATTCTGATCTAAAGTCCAAATGCGACCTGGTTTTTTTGAACTCCAAGAGGGATCGCTAAGATACAGATCTCCGTTCTTAGCTATGGCGAAATCATTGGGTTGATTCATTTCGCTGTTTTTCGCAAAGACAGATGTTTTTTTGCTGGAAAGATCAATTTTCAAAATTTGATGTTTGCGATAATCAGCAACCAGCATCTCATGGGTCGCATTAAAGCGAATGGAGCTGCTAATGCTGCCTTCCGGAAGAGTGATCCAAAGAGCTGGCTGTTGTTTGGGTTGAAGGATACCAATGGTGCCTGGCTTATTAAAGTTTACAACATAGAGATTGCCATTAACATCAACTGCAGGGCCTTCAATGCCCTTGGTAAACAGACCCTTCTCGCTGATTGCTTGAGATTGATAGAAGTCTGCTCGAGTGAATAATGCTAGAAATAAAATATTCAATATCATGAAAGTTTACTGTGCCATTGGCTGATCTTATTAGCCAAGCACAAAGAAATCAGCTGGCCATGAGAGGCTATTTTTTAAAGTTTGCTTTCAATTCCTATCAGAAACATATCCTGATCCCTGTCGTTTCCTGAGATGACGCGATTAAAGCTAATTCCTAGTTTCAGACGTTTGGTGACTTTTTTATTCACACGAATGGTCACGATCGCAAGAAGTTGATTGTCGTTGCGGCCTTCAGCATTGTCATGCGCTAGGTAGGGACCTGCGCCCGCTTCGACACGCCAATCATTTTTGCTGGGACTGACATACCAAACTTGGCCCGCTACACCTTTGCGATTAGAAAGCCCAGAGTTGCCTTCTGATAAGGCATCGACTGAATAAGCGATATTGTCAGAAACTTGGGTGCGTACTTCTGCCTGATATCCCGTCGGAATACCAGCATCACTTTGAGTGGTATGGGATGGGCCAACCCACATGCTGATCTCGGTGGGATACGAACTGCCATTGGAATTGCGGGAATGAGTCGCCCTGCCAAGATCCGCCTGCACGCCGATAAGTATAGTATCTGTTCTAAAGGAGCCGGAAGCCTCTGCATGATTGTACTGGGCTCGGAGTGAAATGTTTGAACCCTGGAAATGATATAGAACTGCAGCGGCCGCAAGGGCACCAATATGTTTGTTGTTAAACTGTTCACCATCGATATTGGTCGTATTCATGGAGTAATAGGGGCCCACTCCCACTTCAAAACTCAGTTTGTCGTTGAAGTCTTGTTTGCGCCAACCCATCGCCGCATAGCCGTCGCGGTGATTGTTTTCAGGATGCCCTTCATTGTAATAGATGATGCCCACACTGGCTTTCTCGCTGATGTCGTGATGAATGCCTACTTGAGCTCCTCGCCAGCTGATGTCGCCGCCTTCAGAGGCTTGCCCATTTCCATAGAGCGCAAAAGTTTGAGTTTCCCCGGAAGTGGCGCTGGCTAGAGAAGTATAGAAGATAGCAAACGCGATATGGGCGAGAACGATTGAAATTTTCATTTCTGAGCCTCATCCTTCATCACTTGGATGTATTTTTCCGCGAGGTTATTGAATTCCTCGAAGGAATTCTTGTCGGCCAAGATCTTGGCAAGGTCCGAGCTTGCAGGTTGCTTGCTTTGCCACTGACCCATCTTATTGGCCAAGTACAAGGACATCTGCTGACCATTCTCCAGATCTTTTTTGCCTGTCATCTTTGCCGGATCTAGATCGATGAAGTGTGCAAGGCGTTCACGCAACAGAAAAACATTTTCTCCGACTGTGACGAATTGATAGGGTCCCAGGACTTCTGCGGAAGGGCGATAAGTTTCAGAGACTTTTTGAAAGCGAGACATCGCCTGTGGTTGGGCGGAATATAAAGATGTCGCGGGATCATTCTCAAGTTTGAATTCCCACACATGTCGCTCGCCATTGGATTCCAGAAGGAACCAAAAGCGTGCTAATCCCTGGCTTCCGCCACTGTCCTTGGTCTTAAAGCCCGAATCGAGAACTTGATAGTCTTTCATCAAAGCTTTGAAGGTCGCAGAAGATTGAGCATAAAGATTCTGAATTTCGGCAGGCGCGATACTCAAGGGCTGTAGTTCGGCACCTTCAGAAAAGCGATCATTCGCAGTCACCTTGGCAAGGTACTTTTCCTGACGAGCAGAGAGGTCACCGTCGGATTTATCTTCGACTTTTTTTAGATAATCGGGCTTGTCCATTTTTTTGCCATTCAGACCGTCAACATAGGCTTGATATAAATCTTGCTTGTCGACTTTGAACGGAGAAATTCTATTTCCCACATAATAACGTAAGAAGTCGCCTGCCAGGGGGGCATTGACTCCGCTGTCATCGACATCCACGAGTGAATACTTTCGTCCGCCCTCTTTGAGCTGAACATCACCAAAATTAAGAATATGTGGATCGCCACTCACAACGCCACGGACAGAGAATAAGGGAGAACTCTGGGCGTGCAGCCAGTTCCAATAGTGAGGAGCATTTGAGCGAAATCCCATGAAGAGGTCTGCTGACGATTTTCTCCAGGCTCCGGTCAGGAGAGGCTTGATGGCAGAAGACTCTGTAAAAAGGGTCGTGCAAGAGGGGCCATTGGCAGAGGCAAAGGTGGGCGTAAACAGGGCAGCCACTGTCAAGAATGTGATCATATTTTGGGCGTAAAAACCCCTTAAATTTGCGCTCATAGCGTACCTCATGTCTCTCGGAAAAGAGCATCAAGAATGAGGCCGTTTTTTTGGCAAATGTTAAGGTTGTGTGAGAGGAGTGAGAAGTCTTTGGGTGGCATCGTTGCGACACCCAAAGTACAGCTGCAACTTCTATTCAGAGATTGCGGTGGTGATATTTTCCCAGAGGACCGGACTTAAAAGTTCAGAGCCGATCATAAGGACAGGCTCAGCATCCTTTTGCCGTCCTTTTTTGGCTTCTGTCGGCATATGACCTACACCGCCAACTTTATCAAACCAAGAGCGGCGCATGGCCAAAGAGTTGGAAACAAAAATATGCGGAAAGGCTTCCACTTCTTTCTTGTTGGCGCGGCCGTATTCGAAAGAACTTAAAACCGTGAAGTTCTTGTTGGAATTGATCTCTTCCAATTTTTGAAAACCCAGTTCCATAAGATACTTAAATTTCTGACGGCCCGGCTGTTTGGAGGTGAAGATCAAATCCAAATTGCCAGACAGAAAGTTGGCTTCCAGTTCATTCAAATCAAAAATATCCAAAGTGATTTTTTTAACGCCCACTTCTTCAAAGCAAAGATGAACGGCTTTCAAAGCAAAATCAGAAAGACCTTCGAGAGTTCCAATATGCAGCTCGCCGACCATTTGATTGTTACTGATCCCTTGCATTTCGAGTTCAAGGCGACGAATAGACTTTTCGAATATTTCTGCAAGCTGGAAAGCAACTGCGGTCCATCCGGACTTTCTTTTTGCAGAACGATCCAAGAGAACGATCTTAAGTTCGTCTTCGATCTTGGCAATAATGCGGGAAAGTTGCGGTTGACTGAGGCCCACATGAAGAGCCGCCGCCGAAAGATTTTTAAAATTTACGGCCTTCGCCAAAACACTCAGTTCATAATACAGTTGCTGCATAAAATTCGGACCTCAGGGCTTTCTAATATAGTTTACAAATGCTATTAGTCCCAAAACCCCAGCCAGAATATAACCTACAAAGCTTGCAGTAGGAATACCCCAGACGTGGTTCACGGTATCGTGTACAAAAATAAATGAGGCACTCATGATCAAAGCAGAGATGATCACGCCCAAGAACAGCAAATTGAAACTGACTTCAATGGAGCGTCTGAGGTCCTTGATCTCTGCGATCTTAAGTTTGAAGGCATGTTCGGGGCTGTTGACCTTTCTAAAGAAGAAATTCAACTGGCGAGGCAGAGCATTTAAAAAGGCCCGGGATTCGCGTGCCATCTGTGACATGTCGTTCATGACTCTTTGCGGGCCAAACTGAGTCTTCGCAAGTTCGCCCGCAAATTCAAGAGAGTACTTTAAAAAATCAAAATCTTTATCAATCTTACGCCCAATGCCCTCAATCGAAACAATCGATTTAAAGAACATCATCAGTTCGGTTGGTACCTGAATGTGATGGCGAGCTGCAATTCCTGAAGATTTCATCAGGATTTTCCCTAGGTTGACGTTCTTGAGCGTCAAGCCAAAGAAAGGGGCGATCAGTTCGCGCAAATCTTTGGCGAACAGATCCACATTCACTTGGTCAGAGAACGGCGCCAAGTCGACATACTCAAAAGCCAGGCGATCGTAATCTTCTTTTGAAAGAGCCAACAGCATATTGGCAATCGCCCCCTGAGTGCGGGAGTTCAAGCGCCCTACGACGCCGAAATCAATCAAGCCGATGTGATTGTCGGGTAGAACAAAGAAATTCCCGGCGTGGAGATCTCCGTGGAAAAGACCGTCATGGAAGACCATCTTCAAATAAGCACCGAGTCCGCGGCGGATGACCTCTTTAGAATCAAGTCCCTGCTGTGACATCGAACTTTCTTGGCTTAGCGGAACACCAGGAAGCATTTCCATGGTCAAAACGCGCTCGGTTGTGAAATCCAGATAAACTTTGGGAATTTTAATCGTATCGTCGGAGGCAAAGTTTTCTTGAAAGCGACGAATGTTGTTCGCTTCAACAATGAAATTGGTCTCCAGTTCCAGTGTTCTAAAATACTCGTCCACAATACCTGTCGGATTGAAGGGGCGAGTTTCTGGAACATAGGTGATCAGCAAATCTGCCAATAGATAGAGGACATTCAAATCATCATTGATGGTTTGAATGATTCCCGGCCGTTGCACCTTGACCACAACCGCTTCGCCCGTGGCAAGTTTTGCGCGATGGACTTGGGCAATGCTGGCAGAGCCCAAAGGTTCTGGTTCAATGCTTTCAAATTTTTGATAAAGAGTGTTGCCGAATTCTTCTTTTAGAACTTCTTCAACGACTGAAAAAGGCAGTGGTTGCACGCGGTCGTGCAGCTTTTCGAATTCGTTGACGTATTCTTCAGGTACCAAATCGGGGCGAGTGGCCAGTAGCTGACCCAGTTTTACGAAGGTAGGACCGAGTTCCTCAAAACTCATGCGCATGCGTTCTGCCATCGATAGCGTTTCGATATCAGATGACGAATTCAAGCGTTCGATGATGAATTTGCCGAGCTTTACTTTTTCAGCGACCTTATGAAAGCCATGCTTTGCGAAAACGCCGACGATAGTGCGCAGGCGAGCAGCATTCTTTAAGGTTTTTCCGATTTGTGCTCCGGTCTTTAATGCAGTCACTACTGAGCTCCAAGTGTTCGTCGAACTCTGGTCTATTCTTGCTGAATTGTCGTTATTATCTCTAGGTTTAGATACTCGGGCAAACAGCAATTTTTTATCGTGTGGAGATGGTCCAAAAGTCTGGTTCAAGAATGAAAAACGCCGGCTTTTGAGGCCGGCGTTTTATGTGCTATTTGGTACTATTTTTTGCCGCGTCCGAAAGGGGATTTCGGTTTGGTGGCGTTTTTCTTTTCTTTTTTATCTAGCTTCGGATCTTTAAGACTTTCGCTGTTTCTAGCAGAGTTCTTATCGTCATCGCGAAGCTTTGAGTTTTCGCTGAACTGCAATTTCTTGCTCAGTTTTGGCTTTTCATCGGTCGAGCCTTCACCTTTGGATTTGCGGAACTCATTTGGCCCTAAGATCATCTTTAGAAGATTTTCATCTGGACCTTTGCGTTCCTCATTGTCCCAAGCCCGAGGTTTTAGCTGCATCTTTTGCTGAGCTGCTTTTTCTTGCTTGAAAGCCTGTCCGCTTGGTTCTTCGCGACTGTCGCGGAAGAATTTCGACTTCTGAGGCTTGCCACCTTGGAAACCGGATTGTTTGCGATCTTCTTTGCGGCCCGGTTTGCCACCGCGCTCAGGTTTTCCTGGAGCGGCTCCTCGGCGGTCCTCTTTACCATGGCGACGTTCTTCACGGTCCCCTGGTCCAGAAGGGCGGTCGCCTCGACCCGGGCGCTCCCCGCGAGCACCACGATCGCCTCTTGCATTGGTAAACTTAGGAAGTTCACTTTGCTTGCGTTCTTTTTGTGACTTTTCGCGGATACGATTCAAATACTTTTCAGAGCTGGCTTGGGCTTCTGTTTTGCCATCTGGAAGTTCATCATCGTCTTCTTTTTCAAGCATACCGGCTTTAACGAAGTTCACCTGACCCAATTCAGGATCAGCGGCCGCAACCTGGATGCGAATCATATCGCCGATGCTGTAAGAAAAGCCTGAACGTTTTGCGATCAGTTTTAGATTCTCTTCATCGTATTCAAACTTATCATTGCCAAGGTCATCAAGGCGGATCAGGCCATCGCAATCGTATTCACGAAGCAATACAAAGACCCCGAACTTCGCCACAGAGCTGATCATCCCATCAAACTCTTGCCCAATGAATTTCTCCATGAAGCGGGCTTTTTTGATGGATTGAACTTGGCGCTCTGCTTTGGTGGATCTTTGCTCTGCGGCTGAAAGAATGGTTCCAGCCGTGGCAAGATCGTCTTCGCTGATAAGTCGGTATTGATTGCTTTTCACAACCTGATTTTTCAACAAGCGATGAATGATCAAGTCAGGATAACGACGAATCGGCGAAGTAAAGTGAGCATAGAACTCAAAGCCCAAACCAAAGTGGCCCACATTATTAGGGCTGTATTTGGCTTGGCTCATTGATCTTAAAGTCAAAATATTAAGGATATGTGCTTCCGGCTTGTTTTCAAACTCTTCCAGGGCCTTAGTTAAACGCTTTTGCAGTTTGCCTTGGTTGAGTTTGGTTTTTCCACCGAAGGTCGCCATGTATTTTTCAAGAATACCAATGGCCTGCTCGTTCGGAGGTTCATGGATGCGGTACAAAGCCGGGATATTTCGTGAGTGCAGGAACTTCGCAACTGCGACGTTCGCGGCCAGCATCATCTCTTCAATCAAACGGTGAGAGAAAAGACGTTCAGATCTTTGAATATCAATTGGGACTCCGGCACCATCGATAACCAATTCTGTTTCAGGGATTTCAAGATCCAAGGATCCGTCTTTGAAACGTTTGGCCATCAGGATTTTTGCAAGGTCGGCAAGGCGCAGGATATTTTCTTTTACGTGTTCGTGCTTTTCAACAACATTGCCGTCGATGACTTCCTGGGCTTCCCCGTAGGTCACGCGGGATTTGCTTTCCATAACCGCTTCATAGAAGTCAGAGCGAACCATTTCGCCAGTAAAGTCGAACTGCATCTCTGCCACCATGCACAGTCTAGGGACGTGAGGATTCAAAGAGCAAAGTCCGTTACTAAGAACTTCTGGAAGCATCGGAACCACGAAGTTCGGGAAGTAAACCGAAGTTCCGCGTTCATAAGCATCACGATCAATCGCTGAGCCGTTTTGCACGTAGTGGCTGACATCGGCAATCGCTACATAAAGAAGGAAGCCTTCAGGATTGATCTCGACATAGACCGCATCGTCGAAGTCTTTCGCCGTTGCACCGTCGATAGTGATCAAATCAAGACCGCGCAGATCTTTACGACCCTTGAAGTCTTTTTCTTCAGGGACCTCTTTATAGTGGGTAGCTTCTTCCAAAGTCTCTTTTGAGAAGTCTTGTGGAATATTGCTGGAAAGAATCACACGTTTGATATCAGTGAGTGGATCGAGAGCGTTGCCGATGACCGCAGTGACCTTGCCTGTGAATTGCTGGCCGTTGTCTGGGTAAGTGATGGCTTCCGCTGCGACAAGTTCCTTGTCTTTTGCGCCCATGGAGTCTTCAAGTTTGATACGAAGATCCTGGCTCCAGCCTTTTCCTTCATCGCGGATAATGCCGTACTTGTCATTGAGCTTATAAAATCGACCAACGAAAGTTTTAGTGCCTCTTTGAATGACCTTAACGATTTCGCCGCGGAATCTGTCTCCACCTTTTTCAGGGTAAACTTCGGCCATGACCTTATCGTTGGTCATGATGCCTTCCATGGAGCCGCGTGGGATATAAACGTCAGGTTGATCTTTGTCGTCAGCGATGAAAAAACCGAAACCGTCTGGATGTCTTTTTATTGTGCCTGGGAGAAGTTGTTTTTTCTGCATGTGCGAGATGTTCATCCTTTTATTAAAGATTAGCACAACTTAGGCAACACGACAGGAAATAATGAAGTGGATCTGGAGTGGAATTTAGAACGGAAAGAGTGAGTTCATATGGTGCAACCCACTCTTTTTATTAAATATTTTAAAAACTCGCCACCGCTCCGAGGGTCAGCAGGCTTGCATCTTTCGTTGGATTTCCATCTTTATTAAAGAAGGACTCAGCGTCAGCGTGATCCATTCTGTATTCGACATGGAGTTTGAAGTTGTCATTCAATGCGATTTTGTCGGCCAAAATGAATGAGTTCACTTTGTCAGCACTTCCGTAATTAGTACCGGAAGCAGAATCGAACAATTCTCCGGCGCCGCGAACCATTTCATAACGGGATGTGATGGTATTCATAGCGACAATGTAGCTTACTAAAATACTTGTAGAGTCCGACCACTTCGTGCTGCTGCCATCCAGCCTCGTCGTGCGCGAATCATAGGTTGCGGCCAAGGTAAGTTGATCAATTTTGTAGGTCGCCCAGATGCTGCTAGCTGTTTTCTCAGATCTTTCAACAGGCGTCGCTCCATCTTTTCCGAAATAGTATCCTGCAAACCAGTTGAACTTATTCCAAAGTCCAGCAATTGAAATTTCTGTCGTTTTTGTCGGAGTGTAGTCATCCCCGAAAGCGTTGTAGGTCGCTTGATTATAAGTAGAGAGAGTCGCAGTTAGCTTATCACTCGGAATATATTTGATTCGTAAACCTTCACCATATCCCGGAGCGATTCCTTGAAAGGCTATGGTGTTATTATAAGTATAGTTCTCGGACTTGAGTAAAGATTCAAACCCCATCGTCGTATAAAACCTGCCGAAGCCAATATATATAGTAGGAGTTGCCTTATAATAGACTTCAAGTTGATCGAGCGTTCCCAAGTTTGATTTGGTAGAAGTGGTCGTGCTTGTTAGATATGAAGTTGGTGAATAAACAAGTCGACTCAAGAAGGAAATTTGTTCTGTTTCTTTCTTGATTGTTACTTGCGCCTGATTCAGACGGTAAGTTTCATTCGTGGCTCCACCTATAAATGGCGTTGCTTTGTCTTTAGAAGATAAGAGATTGTAGTCAAAGCTAGCCTCTCCATTAACGGTGAGTCCTCCTACATCTGCAGCATATGACTGCGAAGTACCGAGTAAAAATACAATTGAAAGACACGCAAAATGCTTCATTTAAGCTCCTTTAAATTTGCTTTTGAAGATTTGATGCGGACAAATTTAAGACTTAGGTCTAGTTCGAGTAACGTAAATAGATCGTAAACCAGACTATGATCTAGTGCGCCGGCTCTAATTTGAGGTGGAGCGTCAATGAGGCCAAATTTATACGTTTTTTTGATAAGAAGTGAAGCCTCGTGAATGGAAATTCCAGTGGTTTTCCACATGCGATTAAAAATTCATAAATTCTGCGAACGCCGCTGTAGCACTGTGTTTCGCGGGTGAGTCCAAAAAAATTAAGTCTGAAGAAATAAAAGAAACATAAAATTTTTCAAAGATTTTTTTGGGGAGCTAACTTTCATGCGTTTTGCTTTGTTTTGCACGGTGCAGTTTGAGCAATAACATTTTTGTGGTTGATCTTGGACTGGACCCTCATTAGCATTTTTTGTGTAACGAATTACAAACTTTAATGGATTTAAAGTAATCATAATTGCAACGAATCGAAAGGATGCAACAATGAAAAAACTATTAGTATTGGCAGCATTGACTATGGCGGCAGCGCCTGCAATGGCTTCTAAAGCACGTTTGTCTTCACTAGGAAACGCGTCTCACTTGGTAGATACACAAACTTTGTTTGTGAACCCAGCAGACCTTAACTACGTTGGCGATTTCGCGACTTTGGAAATGGGTGACAACAAGTCAACTTACTCAGCTACTGACGTAACACGCGCTCCAAAAGCTGAAGGTGGTTTCGTTAGAACTACTTCTTTTGGTAAAGTTGGTGCTTACCTTGGTCACAGAAATGATACAACTACATCATTCATCGATGGCGTGAACGTTTCAACTTTCGCAGTTGGTGGCGCTAACGGTACGTTGATGACTGAGCAAAATCCTTTGGATTTGTTCTACGGTAACGATTTCGGTGGAATGAAATGGGGCTTCGACTTCCATTACTCTAACGCGAAAAACGATACAGCAACTGTATCTCAAAAAGCTAACACTATGGGTCTTTCAGCGGGTGTTCGCACTGACGTTTGGAATGCATACGCACGTCTTGGTTTGATGGGTAAAACTGAGTCAGATGTTGCAGCTCTTCAATCTCCAAAACTAGAGTCTAAAGGTCTTTACAAAGTTGGTGGTGGTTACTGGTTTGATTCTATCTATGCATTCGCTAACTACGAATATGCAAAAGGTACTGCAACTGTTTCTAACGCAGACACTGATATCACTAAAAACCAATACGAAGTTGGTATGGTGAACAACCACAAAGTTGAAGGCGGAAACTTCTTCTACGGTATCAGCTACCTTTCAAACGAAGTTAAGCAAGATTCAACTACTTCTAAAAAGACTTCTACTTCTGGTCTTCCGTTCCTAGTTGGTATGGAATTGGATGCAGCTTCTTGGTTGACTCTTCGCGGTTCTGTTAAACAAACAGTTATCGTTGGCGAAAACAAAAATGAAACTGCTAACACTAAGTCAAACCTTACAAACGACACAACTGTTGCAGTTGGTGCTGGTTTGAAATGGGGCAAAATTGAACTTGATGGTTCACTTGCTGGTTCAACTACTGGTGCAGTTAACGGCAACAGCTTGTTGGCTGACGCTTCTCTTACTTACATGTTCTAATTTTGAACTCGTAAATTTGAGTAAAAAGAAAAGCCCAGGGAAACCTGGGCTTTTTGTTTTTGTAGCTATTGAAATCCCGAAACTACTTAGGAAGATGCGCTTTAACAGTCGCAATCACTTCAGACAACTCTCTCTTCAACTGATGCGCTTTATCCAAATCCATTGAGCGATCGATACCTTTAAGTTCCATTTCCGCAGTCGTCACAGTTTGTCCGATATCACGGATCAATCCACCAGAGTCTTCGACCTGAGCCAAGCTGTCTTGAATCGCATTAAGCTCGTTAATCTGCTGAGAAATTTCACGAGTCGTAAGGTCCAAATCAGCAGCATCAATTTTGCCGATCGTGATTTCGTTCTCGATGGAACCAACTTCATCCGCCATACCTTTAACAGCACCAAGTAACATCATTGCAGCTAGAATCAAAGCAAACGTCTTTTTCATATCTCTCTCCTTTGGGTTATCTTCCGCAATCTTGAGATGCGAGCATTGTGCCCGTGCGAAATCCTCTATATGCGATTCGAGTGTCTAAAGCCAAGACAGGGGCCCTAGAGGGGCTTACAGCAGAAAGAGGATGTCTCAGAATGAGATCCTGAATTTCTGGCTAAAATCGAAGCTTTTGGGGGCTGTTGCTCAACGACGTAAGCTGGTGCGGGACGCTATTTTTCAGAGGGTATTTGAGGCCGAAATCGAGTGTGTACTTTGAAAATAAGTTCGCCCTCGTCGCAAAATGGGTGGACCTACAAACGGGCAAGGGTCAGAGCGTACTTTCGGCGCCGGTGTTGCCTTGCTTCTTCCGCTGAAGTAATCGCGAGGGGAGAAATAAAAAAAGGCCGACATTACTGCCGGCCTTTTTGAATATTCACTAAGTAAATGCTGAACTACTTCTTAGGAGTTTCCGCTGGGATATCAAAGTAATCCGGCTGAACGAATTCAACCGTGAACGGATACTTATAAGACTTGTAAGCATTGATCTTAGGGCTGCCAGCTTTCACATAAGCTTCATCCCAAAGAGCTGCCGTCATCACTGCACCACGAGCAAGATCTTGCAAAACCATCTTGTGCATTTTCTTGAAAGCGACAGAGGCTGGAAGTCTTTCCGCATCGGTGCGCACTTCCATACCACGGTCTTTAACTACAGTGGATTTTTTGGTAACAGGATCAAGTTTCAAAATCTTAGGAACTTCCGCCAAAGAAATTTCGCTCAAGGCCTTCATCTTTTCCAAAACCGTTTTTGGTTTCAAGAAAGAAGGATTTTTCATCGCGCGAGCTTCTTTCAGAACCAAGGCATCAAGATCCCCATCGAACTCGCCAACCACACCGTCTTCGAAATAAGCGTGAATACCACCGTGACCAGTTGCCCAACCATCATAGTCGGCTGTCGTGTGGAATGGTTGAGACGTATCACCCGTGAAGTGACCCATCAAACCCATGTCTGTCACCATTTGATAAACAAGTTTGTTGTAAGGAAGTTCGTTGTCTTGCTCTTCCTTGCGATTTGCTGGAGCTTTAGCAGCGTCAAATTGCGGTTTCAAAGCTTCGATACGGCGAACGAATTGTTCAGCTCTCCACCAAGCAGATCCGAACTCATTCGGAACGAACTTGATCGTCGATCCATCGTTTTTAAACTTGTTAGGCTTGCCAGTGTATTCGTCGACGATCTTTTTGTAATCCAGAGGGATCGACTTCACTGCCATGCCTGTGATTTCAGGATCGATGAAGTGGGCAGGGCTTCCGTATTTGTTGGCGTCGCCACCCAAAGACTTCCAATAGAAGTCTGGCATATTGCACAGATGACCCATCATTTGGGGTTTGTTGCGAAGGTATTCTTTCAAGCCTTTTTCTTTTACAAGATAGCTTGCAGTTCTGCAGATGACGTCATGGCCTCTTCCGCCCCAACCAAATGCGGTCGAAGAAAGAAGCATTGCCGTAAGAAGGATCGTTTTCATGCGGGCTCCCAAAATGAAACGGTTATAGTTCTTTGCCCAAGGCTTTCGGAGGTCGACTTGCGCCGATGAATCCTGCCAGAGCAACGATAGTAACGATGTACGGTAAAATCTGAACAAATTGAACGGGGATCTCCATGCCGCCCACTTGCACGCCTTGCAGGCGAATCTGCGCGGCATCCGCAAAGGCAAACAATAAACAGGCTGCAAAGGCAGGAAGAGGTTTCCATTTTCCGAAGATCAAAGCTGCCAAAGCCATAAAGCCACGACCGCCAGTCATCAATGGAGAACAAGAAGAAGCCAGGAATAATGACAAACTTGCGCCACCCCACGCGGCGAAACCACCACTGAGAGTGACAGCGGCCCAGCGCACTTTGCGAACACTCACACCACTTGCCATCAAAGCTTCTGGATGTTCGCCTGCGAACAAAAGCCACAAGCCCGAGCGGGTTTTGCGCAGCCATAAAGTTAATACCGCCACTAAAAGCAGAGAGATTAGCAAAGGTTCAAAAGTAAAACGATTCTCCACCGGCAAAGCGGGCGTCGAGCCGGTTGAATTAAAAAGAATTTTCGTCATGAACGGGATCACGCCCATCACCAACAGATTGAAGGCCATACCGGTGACGATTTGGTCAGCACGCAATTCGATCACAAACAGGGCATAGAGCGCACCAATCATCAAGCCAGCCGCAAGTGCGGCTATCCACCCAATCCAAGCGTGGCCGGCGTAATAGCCCGCTACAGCGCCAACAAACGCACCCACCAACATGAAGCTTTCAAGCGCGACATTTACGACGCCAGAGCGTTCACTCATCATTCCGCCCATGGACGCAAAAATCAGCGGAGTTGCTAAACGCAAAGTCGCAAATAACAAAGCACTAAGAACTAAAAAGAATTCCATTAGTGCTTCCTCCTGCGTGAACGAAGATGTTCCCAATAAGCTTGGGCCGCGACGCCCAGGATAATCAAAGCCTGAATGATGCGAGAGAAGTCGCGAGTGATTGTCGTTGTTTCAAGATCCAAATCAGAAGCCCCTTTATGAAGTGCTCCCATCAAAAAGGCCGCGGCAATGACACCCAATGGATTGTTATTAGCCAACAAAGCCACTGCAATGCCGATAAAGCCATAATCCGGAGAGAAGCCCACGCGGTATTGCCCCGCACTTCCCAAAACTTCAGACAAAGCCACGCAGCCTGCGCAAGCTCCGGCCAACGCCATTGCGATCATCAAAGTTTTCTTTTCAGAAATGCCACCGCGGTGAGCAGCTTCAGGATTTGAACCCACGGCGCGCAATTGAAAGCCCCAGGTGGTCTTCCACAGGAAGATCCACATCAAAATCGCCAGAACAATCGCAAAACCTAAAGAGGCATTCGCGGGAGTATCGGGGAACAGACGAGCAATCAAATCATAGTCTTTGAAAAGATAATTTCCACCAACCATCGCAGTTTCAGGATTTTGCGAATTTGGGTTTGGGATGACTTTCAATGCAAACCAGCTCGCCAAACCTGCGGCGATAAAGTTCATCATGATCGTGATAATCACTTCATGGCTGCCGCGATAGGCACGCAACCAACCTGGAATAAATCCCCACAAACCACCGACTAGCAAAGAGGCACAGAAGGCTAAAACGGGGGCTGCCGGAAAAGGAACCTGTGGAAATAAAACCCCTACAGCGGCCGCAGTGACCGCCGCCATAGTGAGCTGCCCTTCGGCGCCAATATTGAAAAGGCCTGCGTGAAATCCGATCGCCACAGACAAGCCACAGAAGATCAATGGAGTTGTATAAGAAAGGGTGAGTCCCAAGTCATACATCGATCCAAAGGCACTCTTCACAAGAATCATAAAAATGTGCAAAGGATTTTCACCAGCGAAGAAGGTCAGCAGAAGCGCAATAGTCAACCCGGCGGCAAAACCCAATAGGCGTCCTAATGATTTTCTCAATGGCAACCTCCCATGGCAGTGCCCAAGGCGATCTCGTCAAATTGGCTGCGCGAAAACTCTGCCACAAGCCGACCTTTATAAAGAACCAAAATACGATCTGACAGGGCCATCAATTCATCAAGTTCTGAAGAGATCAATAAAACCCCGGTGCCGTCATCGCGACACTTGCGAAGTTCGTTATGAATAAACTCAATGGCTCCGATATCCACGCCACGAGTTGGCTGAGCCGCAATCACGAAGCGAGGCTTTTGAGAAAGTGCACGAGCCACCACCAACTTCTGTTGATTTCCACCGGAGAGTTTTTCGAAAGGCAAATAAGCATTGCGAGGGCGGACGTCATAGCTTTCCATCGCCTCTTGAGTGGCGCGCAGAACTTCTTGGCCCTTCAGGAAGATACCACGAGCAAAGCGTGAGATCTTTTGCTGCCCCAGAAGAAAGTTTTCCCAAACCGGACGAGAAGGCAATACACCAAAACGCAAACGATCTTCAGGGAATGAACCCATTTTGCCATGAACTTTGAGATCGCCACTGAATGATTTCTTGTTCAAGGAGTGGGGATCTAAAAGGGCCCGAATTAAAACATCCTGACCATTTCCTTCAACCCCGGCGATGCCGACAATTTCAGAGGTATGGACTTGAAGGTTGATGTCATGGATCTTATGGGTGCCCAAAGCGGCATTTAAATTGGAAATATTTAAGATCGTGCTGTCTGTATTGACAGAGGTCTTGCGCTCTTGAGGATTCTGCAAGCGTCGGCCCACCATCAACTCAGCAAGATCCGCCGCCGATGTTTCAGCCGTCTTTTTGTTGGCAACGACTTGCCCCGCGCGGAAGATTGTCACTTCATCGGTCAGGCTCATCACTTCTTTCAATTTGTGGGTGATGATCAGAATCGTTTTGCCCTCTTCCTTAAGACGTTTCAAATTCTTGAATAGATCCTGAACCTCTTGCGGAGTTAACACGGCCGTCGGTTCATCTAAAATCAAAATTTGGGAATCTTGAGAGAGAATTTTTAAAATCTCGATACGCTGTTGGGCCCCGACAGAAAGATCTTCGATTTTTGCATCGAGATTAATGTCAAAGCCATAGCGTTGAGCAATTTCGTGCAGGCGAGCTTTTTGTTCAGCTCGCGGTAGAATTGAAAACGCGGAACCTTTTTGTTGCAGAAGAATATTGTCCAGAGCGGTGAAAGGCTCTGCCAACATAAAGTGCTGATGAACCATGCCGATCTTGGCGCTCATGGCATCGACGGAAGAGTGGAAGTGAACCGGCTGGCCGTTAACCAGAATTTCGCCCTCGTCGGGACGATAAAGCCCAAAGAGGATTTTCATCGCTGTGGATTTGCCAGCACCATTTTCCCCGACAATCCCGTGAATGCTTCCCGCTGTAACCGTAAATGAAATATCCGAGTTCGCTTTGACATCGCCAAAGTATTTTGAAATTCCTCGAAATTCGACAGCGGGTTGCAAGTTCATTTATTCCTAGGCCTTATTTCTTTTTGTAATAGTCAGGAACTTGAATTTGCCCAGCGATGATTTTCTTTTTGATCTCTTCCACCTTCTTTTTCATTTCCGGTGTGATCAATTTTTCGTTGTACTTGTCGAGAGTGTAATTAACGCCGTTATTATTCAAACCAAACTGAACGATGCCTGCAGTGAATTTTCCTGTTTGCGTGTCTTTGATCGTGTCAAAGACAGCGACATCGACCGCTTTCATCATGCTGGTTAGGATCGCGCCTGGCTTAATCCAGTTCTGATTGCTGTCCACGCCAATGGCGAATTTCTTTTGGTCTTCAGCGGCATCAAAAACGCCAGAGTTTGAAGCGCCTGCACAAGCAAACACCACGTCGGCACCTTTGCCATATTGTGAAAGAGCGAGCTCTTTAGATTTAGCAGGATTGTTCCAGGCCTCGCCCGTCACGCCCACATAGTTTTCAGTCACGACAATTTTCGGATCAACGTATTTAGCGCCGGCTGCATAGCCCATCGCAAATCGGCGAATGAGTGGGATATCCATGCCACCAACAAATCCCACAGAGTGAGTCTTGGATGCCATTGCTGCTAAAGCTCCGACAAGGAAAGATCCTTCATGCTCTGCAAACATCAATGAGCGAACATTGGGAGCAGTGACTTCTCCGTCGACAATTGCGAATTTCACGTTAGGGAATTGGGCTGCTACTTTTCTCACAGCTTCCTTTTGTGCGAAGCCGATTCCAATCACAAGGTCGAAATTTTTTCGAGCAAAAGAGCGATGAAGGTTCTCAATCGCATTTGTGTCAGTTGCCTCAACATACTTGAGTTCAATTTTAAGATCTTTCTCTGCTTTTGTTGCGCCAGCGTAGGCTGCAGAGTTGAAAGATTTGTCGTCTTTTCCGCCTTTATCGAGAACCAACCCGACTTTAAGCGTATTTGCAAAAGATGACGTCACAGAAAGAATGCAGAACGACAAAGTTAACAGGCCGCTTTTCATCATTGTGGGACCCCTTAAAATGAGCTTAACAAATGAGTGTGCACACTAATTAAGCTTATGATTTTACGAAAAATTTCAGTTTTTGATCGGGCCCAAAGTAGGAGAGTGGCAAACGTCAGTCAAGTCCTATTCATTTCGATGCTGAAATCCAAGGCCGTTACAAGTGGGTTATGTCGAAATTTCAAATAGGCGGCTGTATAATATCATCTTAGGATGACACCAACATTTAACCCAACGAAGAAAGTGTGGAGGAATTAGAGTATGGAATCTCAAACAATACTCAATGGCGGAGTAAATTCCCTTGGTTTCATGGGCAATCAAAACCTAAGCATTCCGAGTACTTCGAATGTGCCTTATGAAGTCATTCACCTCAAAGAAGAGGAGATGATCTTTAAGGAGGGCGATACGCCAAAGGGACTTTACTACGTTCAATCTGGCTGCGTTAAAGTTGTTGTAAACAGATCGCATGCACGCGGTCGTACAACAACAAACGAATATGTTACTAAACTGGTTTCACCGGGCGAATACTTTGGTTACAAATCTTTGGTAAAAGGTGTTGGCTCGACGTCTCACGCGAAGGCGGTAAAATCGACTGTGCTTTGGCTGTATCCACGTGAGCTGATTCAAGTTGCGATGGCACAGGCAAGTCCGTTGATTAAGCTGTTGTTGAACCAAGCGGTGAATGATCTTGAGTCTTTTGAGACGACAAGTCAGCTTCACTATTTGGCATCAGTTCAAGAGCGTATTGCTTATCAGTTGGTTCTGCTCTCTGACAAGTTTGGCGTGCAAACTCCAAATGGTATTTCATTGAACTTGAAGCTGACACGCAATGAGTTCGCGCAACTTGCCAGCACGATCAATGAATCTTTATCACGTCATCTGACTGAGTTTAAAAACGAAGGTCTTATCGACTTGAACGGTAAAGAAATCATTATCAAAAATCGCGATGGTTTGATGAGAAGATCGGGCAACTTCTAATTTAGAAGGGCATGATCTCTTTAAAACCCTTTTACGCGGTTTTAGTCGTAAATATAAAAAACCCGCAGTTCGCAGCTGTGGGTTTTTTTTATTCCGAGTGTGACACTTCTCCTTGACGCCTCGCACTTGAAAAGCCATATAATGCCCACCTTTGGTGGGACCTGCCTATGTCTATGGAACCTATTGGTTATATTGAGAGCGGATTTAAAGACAAATTTGGAACTCCTCGCCAGCCTGGCTTGGTGAAGAAGGCTTTGGCGAAACTGAAGATCCGTGCGGATTTGCAGCCGGCAGAGGCTTTACAGGGTCTTGAGGGCTTTTCCCACGTGTGGCTCATTTGGGTTTTCCATCAAAATAAAGTCGCTCGATATCATGCGAAAGTTCATCCTCCACGATTGGGGGGGAAGAGTATGGGGCTGTTCGCGACCCGAACTCCGCATCGTCCAAATCCGATTGGTCTGTCTTTGGTGGAGCTAGTGAGCGTGGAGAAAGATGGCATCGTCGTTTCTGGTGCGGATCTTGTCGATGGCACGCCAATTTTAGATATCAAACCCTATCTTCCAGAAGTGGAATCCGTTCCGGATGCACGCACGGGCTGGCCCGCTGAAGTTGTGAAAGATCCGATCCATGTCGAATTTACAGAGAAGGCGCAAAATCTGTTATTGGAATGGCAGGGGAGAAATCCCGATAAGTCTCTTCGTGAAATCATCGAAGAGACTTTGAAGTTGGATCCTCGTCCAGTCGTTTATAGAGGCTATGAGGAAAAAGATTCACCTTATCGCTCTGAACATGCGGTGCGATTGTTTGATGGTGATATCCATTTCAAATTCGAAAGCCCCACCCTGGTGCGAGTACTCGATATTCTTTTTATGCATAATTAGTTGCAGTTGCCTTTTATTAAGGCGCCAAGTTAGATACTTGTGATCTCAAATAAAATTTTAGGGAAACTTAAAAGGGGGAAATCATGAGAACATTGGAAACTGCATCTCATTCTGAAAATTCGATTTCATCGAAATCTGAAAACAGCACTCTTCGTAAAGTACCAACTCTGAGCCTTGCCAGTTATACAAAAGGCACTGCGGAAGAGAAAACGAAATTTATCGACAATCTTTTCACTGGTCTTAAAGAGTACGGCTTCATCATCCTGAAAGATCATAACGTCAAGGCCGCGGACCTTCATAAAGCTTACGAGCTTCTTGCGAACTTCTACGCTCTTCCTACTGAAGTAAAAAAATCTTATATCTCACCAAAAGCAGGCTTCCAACGTGGTTACACACCGTTTGGTCAAGAACATGCAAAAGACTCTCCGGTGATGGACTTGAAAGAGTTCTGGCATGTGGGTCGTGATCTTCCTGAAGGTCATGCTTTGAAAGAAGTTTATCCGGCGAACGTTTGGCCTTCTGAAATTCCTGAATTCAAAACTCACTTCTTGTCTTTGTTCAATGCCTTGGAAGAAGCGGGCAGTGTGATGCTGGAAGCTTTGACGATGCCATTGGAGCTCGATAAAGATTTCTTTGCACGCATGACTAAGGATGGAAACTCTATCCTGAGACTATTGCATTACCCACCAATCCCTGAGGGCGTTGATCCTCGTTGTGTTCGCGCGGCGGCACATGAAGACATCAACTTCATTACGATTTTGCCAGCAGCAACGACTTCTGGTTTGCAGTTAAAAGATCGCGATGGCACTTGGTTGGATATCGATTCAGAGCCAGATACTTTGATCGTAGACGTGGGTGATATGTTGGCCCGCTTGACGAACGACGTTCTTCCTTCGACTACTCACCGTGTGATCAATCCGCAGGATGGTAAGAATAGCAGCCGTTATTCAATGCCATTCTTTATGCATCCTCATCCTGAGGCGATGTTGAGTTGCTTGCCTTCTTGTAAAGGGACAGGCGCGAAATACGCTGATATCACTGGTCATGATTTCTTGATGCAAAGACTTCGTGAGATCGGTTTGATTAAATAGGGCTGGCTTGCACTCCGACTTCGTCGGAGTAGGGCAAAGAACCTAAAATTGTCACCGAGCTGAAATGACTTCAAGAAAGGGAACTGCAAAGTTCCCTTTCTTGCATTCTAGGGGTCTTCATTAGTAAACAGCAAATGCACCGTTGAACATGAGGGGGGATTTCATGCGATATCTGGTGATACTAACGATTCTTCTGGTAAATATGTGGTCTATGGAATCTATGGCGGCTGATTTGCCCATGAGATTCCGCGTGAAGACTTTTGGTCTTCAGAACAATTTGGAAAAATCAGTCATCTGGAATCCAACGACTCAAGAGGCGATGATTCGCATGGGCGTTGTGCCAACATATGTTGATCCATTTTTTGAAGATAATTATGTGAACTTCATGGCTGCTGAAAAAGTTGAAGTGACTCCTTTGGATGCTCCGGAAATAATCAATGGCTGTGATCAGGTTTCGCAGTGGCAATTTGAGTATCGTTCGGGACTGCCTGACTATTTGTTATTCATTACCCTCAAGGGGCCGAATTGTTTGCGACTCGCAGAGAATTTAGAATACTACAATACTCGTTTTCGATTTCTTAAGGCTTCAACGCAGACCTATCCGATTGACGTTTCGATAGAGATCGGTCGATAGTTAAGAGATGACAAAACGTAATTCGCTTATACTAGTTGGTGTAGTCGCCGTTATTCTGGTGCTCTCTTATTGTTTCTTTGGCGGTTCAAAAACGAACCACATGCCCCAGGATTTTCCTCCTGATCTGCCGAATCCCTCTGCCAATCCATCGGCGCAAGGTGAGGCTGCTGCGCCCCCACCAGAGGCTGCCTCTGGGGAACCTGCAATTGATTCAAATGGCTTTTTGCCAACGAAGATGGAAGATCCCAAGCGCTTTGAACTTTTGCAAAAGAACATCAAGGATATGTCTGTCTGCTTGAACATGAAAACCGGTCCGTTCACGCAAAATGATGATATGAATTTTGAAACCTTGAATACGATCATCGCGCCGGACTTGGGTGAAGTGGTAACGACCACTGAAGATTGGTCAGCAACAGATATCAAAACAAATTCAGGAGAGATTCGTCGTATCTTTATCAAGAATACTCCGAATGTTGAGATGGAAGCGATCCGCTCTCTTAAATATTACTCTATGCAACCCAACGGCACTCAAAAGGAAATCCCTTTGAGTAAAGAGCAAATGGCCAATCCATCGGATACTTTGATTGCAAGTCTTGAGGCTGATGGTCAGTTGGTAAGTAAGTCTTCGGCGCGCAAAGTTTATTATCAAAACGGTGACGACTTAAGTGTCGTAGAGAAAAACGGTCGTATCTATTCATTTGAATTGATGCACGATCAGAAGACCTTTAAATGCTCTGGCGTTGATTCTGCCAAAACACTCTCTTGTCAGTGTAAGTAGCTATTGAGCCAATCTTATAGAGCCGGTTCGCAAGGGATCGGCTTCCTTCCCGGGGTTCCCTAGGCGCCTCCAGTAAGAACTTTCTTTAGAAAATCTAATAACTTAGCTAGTTGCTTGAAGTCCTCAAGAAGTGCCATTTTTTGTATAAATTCACGGGGATTAGACAGCCTTGCGGCCTCTTTGTTAATTTAAACGGCGGACGTGGTGGAACAGACATTGAATAGTTTAGGGTCTTGAGGTGTTTATGAAGACTTTGATTATGATGGCTTTGACCTTTGTGGCGGTAACTTCGCATGCTGGATATAAATTCATGGATATCAGCGCGGAATACGAGTGCCAGACTAGCAGCGTTTATCTGTATTCATCCACGGGCAAGGTGATCAGTATTGAACCTTCATCAAAGGTGATCTACAAGCCAGCGGCGTCTGAGAATCAAAACCTAGTAATTGGAAATCACAGCTATCTTGTTTGGGTGCGCCAGTTAAACGAAACTGATGTGGGTCTTTCGATTCTTAAGAGCAGTGTCGACGCCGCATACAAGGAGATTAATGTCATTAATATGGGCTCAGGCTCCGAAGCCTCGGTCGATCTCGACTTCCCAATTAATAACACCGCAGGTGAAGGCAGCGCTAAATGCCACATCACTCTCCGTAAGTAAAATTACTGAAGCCAGGTATTCCTGAAAATAAAAAGCCCCGCTTGAATCAAGCAGGGCTTTTTTTATTTCGAACTATGTCGCGCTGAGTGAAGCAAAAGGTGCCAGGCACCTTTTGCTTATTGGAAGCGAGTCAAAGCGTCGCGCAATGATTCCAATTGAACTTTGGATTGTGCGAGCAAAACTCTGTCAGCTGCAATAACTTCTTCCTCTGCATTTGCCACGAATTTTTCGTTAGAAAGCTTCGCCGTCAGCATTGAGATATCTTTTTGCAACTTCTCGATGGTTTTGTTGATACGTTTCAACTCTTCGTCGAAATCCACAAGGCCTTCAAGTGGGATGATCACTTTTACGTTCGCATCTTTAACCATAACTGAAGCCACGGCACATTTTTGCAGGTTGCCTTCTTCGCCGATTTCCAAGTTTTCAAGGCGAGCCATTGTCATCAAGGCTGTGCGGTTGTTGCCCAACACCTTTTGAACCTGGTCGTTTGTAACTCCAAGGCGAACATTCAACTTGATAGCCGGACTGATGCGGTTTTCACCGCGGATATTACGGATTGCTGAAACCACTTCTTTTACCAAGTCGATTTCAAATGCCGCTTGCTCTGATCCCAATGCCAGGAAATCTTTGTCGTTTCTGACGTTCGGGAATTGATCCACGATACAAGCTTGGCCTTTGATCGGAAGCTTTTGGTAGATCTCTTCAGAGATAAACGGTGTGAACGGATGCAACAGACGAGTGATGCGATTCAAAACTTGTGCAATAACTAACTGAGTGGCTGCTTTCTCTTCCGCATTGGTGCCATTCATGATTGGTTTCGTAAATTCGATATACCAGTCACAGAATTGATTCCAGATGAAGTGGTAAAGAGCATTGGCAGCGTCCGAGAACTTTTCAGCCTCCATCGCTTCTTCAACTTCTTTAGTCACTTCAGCAAGTTTTGTGATGATCCATTGGTCGAAGACGCTGATATGGGCTTTGCTAGGCAAAGCTTTGACGCCCTCTGAAGGCACTTTGAAATCTGCAAGATTTGAAAGTGCGAAACGAGCCGCATTCCAGATCTTGTTCATGAAGTTGCGATAGCCTTCAAGACGTTGTTCACTGAACTTAAAGTCTTTACCAGAGTACAAATGAGCCGCAAACGTGAAGCGAAGAGCATCGGCGCCGTATTTCTCAATCATCTCAACCGGGTCAATAGAGTTACCCAAAGACTTCGACATCTTTCTGCCTTGTGAGTCGCGCACCAAGCCGTGGATGTAAACTGTGCGGAACGGCACATCCCGTTTGAATTCCAGACCCATCATGATCATACGGGCAACCCAGAAGAAAATGATATCGTGACCAGTTACCAAGTAACTGGTTGGGTAGAACGTTTTCAATGTTTCAGTCTCATCTGGCCAACCCATTGTAGAGAACGGCCATAGAGCCGAACTGAACCAGGTATCCAAAACGTCATCATCTTGTTTCAAATCAGTGCTGCCGCACTTTTCACAAGCTGTCACATCTGTTTCGCTGACTGTGTGGTGGTTGCAAGAGTTGCAATACCAAACAGGGATGCGATGTCCCCACCAAAGCTGGCGAGAAATACACCAGTCTTCGATGTTATTGAGCCAATGAAGATAAACTTTTGTCCAAGATTCTGGTTCGAAGCGGATAGTGCCACTTTCCACAACGCGTTTTGCAGGCGTCGCAAGTTGCTCCATCTTCACGAACCACTGCTCAGACAAGAAAGGCTCTACCACTGCGCCAGAGCGTGAGCAGTGACCGACTGAATGAACATGAGGCTCTTCCTTGACCAAAAGATTATGTGCTTTCAAATCTTCAACAACGCGTTTACGGGCCTCTTGAACTTTGAGTCCAGCATAAGGGCCCGCGTTCTCGTTCATCTCTGCTTTTTTAGTCAAAAGATTGATGAAATCCAGATTGTGCGATTTTCCAACTTTGTAGTCGTTGAAGTCATGGGCTGGAGTGATTTTCACCACGCCAGAACCGAACTCTTTGTCTACGTAAGTGTCGCCGATGATTTTGATCTTGCGACCAAGCAAAGGAAGAATAACGTTTTTGCCGATCAAGTGTTTGTAGCGATCATCTTCAGGATTCACGGCTACGGCTGTGTCTCCTAACAGAGTTTCTGGGCGAGTCGTTGCTACAGTCAGGAATCCAGAACCATCTTCCAATGCATAATTGATATGGAAAAGAGTTCCCTTGATTTGTTTGTGTTCAACTTCCAAATCAGAAATCGCAGTCTCAAGCGGACCTGACCAGTTCACAAGGCGTTGACCACGATAGATCAAACCTTTCTGGTGAAGGCTCACGAATACTTTGCGAACCGCTTTAGAGGCGCCTTCATCCAAAGTGAAGACCGCGCGGTCCCAATCACAAGAATCGCCAAGGCGACGCATTTGTGAGTAGATGCGATTTCCGTATTGATGTTTCCACTCCCAAACTTTTTCGACGAATTTTTCGCGGCCAAGATCGTGACGAGTGACATCTTGTTTTTTGAGTTCTTTTTCAACTACGGATTGAGTGGCAATGCCGGCATGGTCCGTTCCGGGAAGCCACATCGTATTGAAGCCATTCATTCTTTTCCAACGAATGAGCATATCTTGAATCGTGTGATCCAACGCATGTCCCATGTGCAAGAAACCCGTGACGTTCGGTGGTGGAAGAATAATTGAAAAGGGAGGTTTTGTAGATTGATCCTGAGCTTTGAAAAAGCCGGATTCTTCCCACCACTGATAAGTTCTGTTTTCTACATCAGCCGGGTTGTAGCGATCTGATAAATTCTCTGACATTGCAAATTACCCCTGAAGGTTTAAGGACACGATATCCCAAGGTTTTTAACCCCTAGAACATAGCAGATTCCCCCTCCAAAGAGTAGCACCCCAAGACCATAAGAGTGCCAGCCTCCATTTTGCGTCTACACCGCATCAAAAACCGAAGGGTGCCTGCCGTTTTCTCCGAAAAGATGGCAGGCACCTTTTTCGGCTTTTCCGAAGAGGAACCAGGTGTTCTTGTGGGGGGAGTTATGATGCGGTGTAGACCCAAAAAAGAAGCAGGCACCTTTTTGGGCATAAAAAAAGGGAGGCTTTTGGGGCCTCCCTTGATGAAAGTCTGTGTGCTTTCTTTATTATTTCAAGAAGTCGCCCATCAAACGAGCGCCGAGCACGATCTCTTGACGAGTCAGGTCGCTGCCAGTTTCTGGTGTTTCTTTGATATTTTGGTACGCAAGGTGGTAACGGTAGATATCATCTTTACGTGGCTTGTATTCGATGATGGCGCCGTAGCCAGTGAATTTGTTTGTTGCGCTAGCTGAATCAACTTTTTCAGTTGTGCTTGTGAACTCAAGACGTGGTGTCCATTGCTCCCAACCAGTCCAAGCTGCTTTTACAACTACTGAATCCATTTTATCAGTGAACGAAGAAGCTGCTGGCTTGTAATCATTCTGTTGACCAATGTATTCAATAGACGCCATCACAGGAGTTGCATCCCATTTGAAGCCTGCAGAGTACATTTTTGATTTGTCATCGCTAGTGTATGAAGTCGGTGCTCCCTGAGGGTTGTTTGTGCCAGGTAGCTCATGGTAGCTTGCGATCAAGCTAATAGCTTTTTCCATGAATGAACCTTTATAAACCAAGCCCCATGCATTAGAAGTTTGATTGAAAGCACCAGATCCAGTTGTTTCATCTTGTGCTGGATTCAAAATCATTGCAGAGAACACTTGATCAGCAAATGTATAGTCAACTTTCGCACCAGTCATATAGAGGATGTTGCCATCGCCAGTTCCATAAGATCGGCTTGCCAATTGGTCATTGCCAAATTTATGAGAGTAAGATTCTGATGTCAGATACAAATCCGCACCTGACATTGCGCCTTCAAAGCCACCGATGTCAGAGTAGAGCTTGCCCAGAGTCACGCTGAATCCAGAGCCCAATTTTTGCGTGATGTATGCCAACTGAATGTTATTCCAGATGTTATCACGAGTTCCAACGGCAGGCGTATTTCCGTAGAAAGTCCATCTTACGCGATAAGAAAGGTCTTCATTCATGTTACCTTTAAAATCCAAACGAGCGATTTTGAAGTACATTCTGCTGAAGTCCGAGTTCTTTGTTGCTCCACCTGTTGGTGCAGTGACACTTTCGGCATTTTTATTATAGTCAGCACTTTGGTAGTCGCCGCGGAAATCATAGCTGATGCTTCCCGCGTGCGCCGCTGTCGCCGCCATTGTTGTTGTTGCTAATGTTGCTGCCATCAAAAACTTTTTCATTCCTACGTCCTTGGTTAAAGTCTTATGGTTTAAAGTCTAAAAAGATCTCTATATGTGGCTAGTATGTTACAGCCAAGTTCCTGAGCCAACTATCCAATCTTCTTTTGTGTCACTTGCCTTACATTTTTTTACCCAAGACTTCTTAGGTGTGGCCGCTGGCTCGCCAAACTTTGTCCATTCGTAGTCCACCCAGGCACCAGATGGAGTCTTTTTCACAGCGTTAACGAACTCTACGAAAAGTTTTTTACCTTTAGGATCTGCCTTCGTTGAAAGATCCTGACCGTTCAATTCAGTTTTGATTGGATGGATGATCATGGTTGGCTTCATATCTTGAACCCACACATAGTTCGGTTCGCCACAGCACTCGAATCTCATGGCGTTGATTTCAGGAAGGCCAGCTTTGCCCTTAGTCTCAACAACTTTGCAAGCCCACTCTACGCGCTCCTTAACAGAGTCTTCTGTGCAGACCGCGGTTTTTTTCGAAGCAGTGCAGTTGTCAGCAGCAAAGGCTCCAACGCTGAGTAAAGTTCCTGTTAAAAAAACAAAATATTTCTTCATCTTTCTCTCCTTGAAAAGCATTTTGGTGTCATTAATAGATCAAAATAGTAGAGAACCTTTTGTACTTGAGTATTAGTTTTTAGAATTCTTAGTCCTAGGTCGAGACTCAAATATGACTCCGCCTTATTTTTGTAAAAAAACATTCAAAATTGGGCGCCCATTCGTTTAGTGAACTGTTAAGCGGGCCGAATAGCATTACAGACCTGAATTGTAATTTCTTGAGGGAGGGTTTGTGTCGAAGTGGTTTCGCGGATTGAGATTTAAGTTCCTAGCTCCGGTGTTTTTTCAAGTGGCTATTATATTGATGGTGGGCGGAACCTCCTTTGTATTTATGGGAAAGCTCTCTGCGGAAATCGAAGAGGCAAGTTTAAAAAGACTTCCTGAAGCAAACTCTTTGGCGACAATGAATTCAAAAGTCCACGAAGTCGTACGCTATTTGTGGGGAATTTATGGTTCTGGAATTGATGTCGAACAACGTAAAAAATTGACTGATGAAGTTTCTCAAGCCATCGCTGATTTTGAAGCAGCGAAAGTTGAATATGAGAAATTTGATCGCTCCGCAGATGGCAAAGATTTGTATAAACCCGTAAATGAACAGTGGGCGGCATTTAAAGCTGAAGTGGATTCTGCATTAAAATATCTTTCTAAGAATGATCCGCGCTGGGATGAGATGGCGAAATACAACCTCTCTGCGAAAGTGCGCGATTCGGCGGCGCCTTTAGTTGCGAGCTTTAAAAAGATCTCGTCTCACACCCTCGAAGAGCAGAAAAAACGTGGACAGGAGTCAGTTTCGCAAGCTCACTTATCAAAGCAAACAATTATATTAGTTTCTGGTGTGATGTTCTTGTTGTCGTTGGTTGTGACCTTCATGTTGGCGACCAATCTAACAAAAAGAATCACGCAATTTATTTCGCAAATTCGTACCTCCAGTGAAACCGTGAATTCTGCATCTGGCAGTTTAAGCTCGGCCAGTCAAATTCTTTCAAGTTCTTCAGTAGAGGCGGCAGCCTCTTTGGAAGAGACCGTGGCCTCTTTGAATATGATCATGGATCTGGTGAAGGGAAATGATCAGAAGTTGAAGCTCGTCACGGATCTGTCCCGCCAGGCGGGCGAAGCAGCCCATCACGGTGAAAATGAAGTCCGCACCCTGGGTGATGCGATGGCGCAGATTTCTGACAGTTCAAAGCGCATTTCTGAAATTACAGATGTGATTGATGATATTGCCTTCCAAACAAATCTTTTGGCTCTGAACGCGTCAGTAGAGGCGGCAAGAGCTGGGGAGCACGGGCGAGGATTCGCTGTTGTGGCAGAAGCGGTGCGAACTTTGGCGCAAAGAAGTGCGATTGCAGCGAAAGACATTTCTAGTCTGATTAAAGAGACAAGTGAACGTGTCGAGCGAGGCGCTTCGATTGCCGGCAAATCCAGTTCAGCGTTAAAGAACATCGTTGAGGTTGTTGAAAAAGTGACAGTCCTGAACTCAGAGATTTCAGCAGCAAGTCAGGAGCAGTCTGAGGGCATTAATCAAATTAATCATGCGATGACTCAGCTGGATGAATCGACTCAGAAGAATGCTCAGATGGCCCAAGAGGTCGCAAACTCTTCAGAGAAAATGCGTCATGAAACAGATGGTATTCACGCGGATATTTTTGAGTTTAATAAAGTTGTCGAAGGCTCAAAACAAAATGTCGAGGATGAAGGTTTAAAGGCCGCTTAACGGGCCTTTATCCTTGCTCTTCGCGCTTCTCTTGCTCAATGCCATTGAAGCCGCCACGAACGTAGTGTGCATTCATAAAGCCTGCGGATTCCAAAGAGTCCGCGATTTTTTTTGCCTTGGATCCATCTTGATCTAAAACCACAATTGCAAAATGAGCCGGCAGATTTTTCGCTCTCACTTGCTCTAGATAGTTCTCTTCCGTGGCATGAATGGTGACTGCTTCCAGATGCATGGCCTCGACGCTTTTATACCAAACGCTGAGATCCACTCCGAAGTTGACTAAAACAAAAGGGATGCGACCGCGGACGAGGTTGTCGAATTGAAAATAGCCAATTTGCGCAATGTCGATCATGTTCTAGCCTTCGCGATATGTGATTTTGCGTGATCCGGAATAGATTTGAAAATAAGAATAACAATGGCAAATCCTAAGAATGCCATCGAGCCAGAAACCCAGAATGGTGAAGTCATTGAGATATGCTGATAAAGCATTCCTCCAATTGCGGGTCCCAAGATTCTTCCCAATGAGGCCATACTTTGGGTGACGCCCATTGCTGCCCCTTGCTCTTTAGAATCAGTCAACAAACTGATGCTTCCAAGCGTAGAGGGGTTGGCCAAGCCATTACCCAAAGAAAGTAATGTCATAGTGATAGCCATCGCGACCAGGTTGTCTGAGAAGGCAATTCCCGTGATTCCCAGCGCGAGCAGGAAAATACCCAGACGCAAAACTTTACGCTCACCCCATTTTGGCAAAAGACGACGAACCAAGAAACCTTGAGTGAAGATGATGATCACACCGATATAGGCAAAACCAAAGCTGACTTGCTTAACATCCCATTGAAATTTTTCACCCATGAAAAGAATCAAAGTTGCTTCCATTCCTGACATGGCCAGTGAGGAAAGTAAGAAAACCGTCATCAAGGGACCTACGGTTTTTACATTGAGATAGTGCCACATTGTTGAGAAGCGTTTCTTCTTCTCAGCGGATTCACTCTTCTCTGACAAAGATTCTTTCAGGAACTTGATGCCGAATAAGAAGTTCAAGAAGCAAAGTGCTGCGACCCAAAGGAAAGAAAACGACGTATCGAAGTGCGGTGTTGCATCAATATGATGACCCCAAACCGCCAAGCCTCCACCCAAGGCCGGGCCGACGACGAAGCCCAAGCCGAAAGCGACGCCGATCAAGGCCATGCCTTTGGAGCGCTCGTGTTTTGGAGTGATGTCAGAGATATAGGCGGATGCGGTTGAAATACTGGCTCCAAAGAAGCCTGCCAGGATGCGGGCGACGAAAAGCCACTCTAGGCTGCGTGCCCATGCGAATAAAATGTAAGAGAGTCCTTCGCCCACCAAGCAAAACAGCAAAATAGGGCGACGACCCAGGCGATCACTCAGTCTTCCCCAGAAAGGCGAGAAGATAAATTGCATGGCAGAGTAAACTGATAATAAAAGTCCGGTTTGAGTCGCTGTTGCTCCGAAATTGCGACTCAATATTGGAAGGATTGGAATAACCACACCAAAGCCTACAAGATAGAGGAAAACTGTGAAAAAGATGATGGCGAGCTGTGATTTATTTGATGTCGGAGTCATAGCCTTGTTAATATTAGGAACTTATGAAAATGGCAAATAATCTTCAGCGTTTGACGTTACTCTTTGTAGGTCTTTTTTTGTTAGCTCCAGCAGCTCACTCCTTCGATAATTACAAGGAGTTCAAAAGGGATCGTTGGGACTTTGAATTAGGTACCCAGTATTTCTATTCTGACGCCAATTACGTCAATATGGGCAGTGGAACTCAAAAACTGACTAGCGGGAACCATTATCAGCTTATAGATGTGAACTTTAGTACTCGTTACATGCCAAGTCGCGACTGGTCGCTCTTTGCTTTGGCGACTATTGGTAATGCGGAAAGCAAAAATTCCGTTTCAACTCGCACGAACAGCTCTTTGACTCAGCTTTTAGGTGGATTTGACTTCATCATGTACGACGGTGTGTTCCAGTTGGTGCCTGAAATGGCGGTTTTGATCCCGTTTGAAAAAGTTGATGGCACAGCCGATCAAGTTTTGAACGCCGAAGGGGTCTTTGAGGCTTGGGCAAGAATGACAGCGCAGAAAGATTTAGGCGCGGCTCGCATGTATGGTTGGATTGGATTTAATTACCGTGGTGAAGGGCGTTCCTATGTCATGCCTTGGGGCGTTGGCTTTCAGGGTAACTTTGGTGTTTGGAAATTGGGTGGAGAGTTTTTCGGAACTCAAAGTATCACCGATGATAAAGATACAAATAATAAGGCCTCTCGCAATGCTTACTTGAATCAAGTCGATGCAGAATCCTATAGATGGTACTCTGTGAATCCTTCTTTGGTGGACACATTGTTGTATGCCACATGGGATGTGGCTCCTGCGTGGAGTTTGCAATTTAATGGCGGAGCAACAGTTGCTGGTGAAAACGCGGCGGCTGGTTACCATGTGGGTGGCTTCATTCGTTATAGTTTTGACTTAACTCGCGGCTATTCGGCGCCACGATCCTACGAACCCGTTCATAATGCAGTTCCTTCCGGTAAGTCGAATATGCACAAGGAATCTGACACGGAATTGAGCTCTGAGCAAAAAGTGAAGAAGTTCCGGGAGCAAACGGATGATGGTGTCGATCAGACTATATTTAAGCCGACGCCAACGAAGCGTCCAAAAACTGTTGATGATGAATTGCAAAGACAGATGGATGACGCCGAAATGCAAATCGAGCTGAAACAAGATAAGAAAAAGAAGAAGAAATCCGGTTGGTAAGATCTGCTAGAGCTTGAGTTTTTCTTTGACGAGCTGTTCGCTCATGCCGAGCAGCTCCACTGTTTTAGTGCGACCTGTTTCGCCTCTGACTAAAACAATGTCTCTCTTCGGAATATCAAAAAAATCTGAAAGAAATTTGATAAGTCCTTCATTGGCTTTGCCATCAATGGGCGGGGCGGTGATTTTTATTTTAAGAAGTCCGTTGTGAAGACCCACAACTTCATTTTTCGAGGATTTCGGTTGAATAAAAAGGTGGAGTCGAACTCCACCTTTTGTAATCTCAATCATAAGCTGTTTCGACGAAGTCGGAGTGAATCACTATTCGGCGGACAAAGGAGAAATATTAGTATTTCTGCCGGCTGTCTGATTCGCGTTTCCAGTGTTCACCATGTTGTGATTTGGAAGATTCATTTGTGGCATGTATCTTTCGCCTTGTTCCAACAAGCTCAAGTGAGCTTGGGCCAATGCTTTCAAGTTCGCCTCAAACTGCATGCGAGCACGTTTCAAGTCGTTCACTTCCTGATACATTTTTTTAAGTGAATCACGAGAATCACGTGTGATGATCTCAGCTTTCTGTTGAGCGTCGGCAGTGATTAACTTCGCTTCTCTTTCAGCATCCTGACGAAGACGGTCTGCCATTTGAGTCGCAGTTTGGATCGTCTCTTTAAGAACCTGATCGCGATCTTTGTATTCCATTAAGGAAAGTTCTTTTTCGCGCATAGCCTCTTTCAAAGCGTTGCGTTCCTGAATAAGTGCTTCCATTTGCCCGGCGATCTGCTGGAGGAAATCCATAACCTCGTCAGTATCCAATCCCATCATCTTTTTACCAAAAGACTTGTGAGCAATATCAATAGGAGTAATCTTCATTATGTTCCTCCTTGAACAATATGAATTAAGGATAAAGGCCGAGTCTGCGTCTGGGCAAGACTATTTGATTTCTCTGGCCATTTCTTTGTTTCTCATCGCTGCTTTTTCAAAGCTGATGCGCAAAGCTCGTTCGATTTCGAGTTCTCTCATGGACTGAAGTCCAGCTGCGGTCACTCCCTTTTTGGACGTAACACGAGCTTGCAGGTCCTCAACCCCTTCGCGGGCCTGTGCGGCCAACAAAGAAGCACCGACAAATGTTTCAATTGTCATAAGGCGGGCTTCTTCCACGGAAAAGCCATGTTCCTCAATCCAATCTTGCCAGTACATCATCATTTCAAAAACAAATCCGGTTCCACTTGAGCAAGAGATCATCAAGGCTTCAAATTGATCCTCATCCGCCACTTTGATCACGCGACCCAAGGGTTGGAACAAATCTTCCACAGTACTCTCGAGGGCTGCATCTTCATCATCATTGAGAAGATAACCAATAACACCGCGGCCAATCAGTGAGGGAGTGTTGGGCATAACTCTGCAAAGTCTTGCGCCATTGAGAACTCTTTCGAGTTTTTCCATGCGCACACCGGCAGCGACGCTGATGACGATTTTGTGTTCATCGAAAGCGCGGCCGACTGGTTCAAGTGCTGTCAGAAGATCTTGAGGTTTGACCGCCAAGATAATGATGTCGCAGTAGTCGATCAGTTCTTCGTTGTTGGCGAAGGTGGTGATTTGATACTGCTCTTTAAGTTTGATCAACTTTCCTTCAGATCTGTTGGTGGCGCATATGTGTTTTGCCGGAATGCCGCCTTCGATGAGGCCTTTGATCATGGCTTGTGCCATGTTACCCGCGCCCAAGAAACCGATTTTTTGAGATTTTAACAGTGGATTCATGGAGTAGGTGCTCCTCTTGTCTGCACTCCGACGTTGTCGGAGTAGGGTTCTGCACACCGACAATTGTCGGAGTAGGAAAGTCTAACTTTGGCAAACCGCAGAAGCGGTCTATTCTTAAAGTCTACCTTTTGGCAGGGCGTTCGCCAAACAAAATAGTCCCAAGACGCACAATGGTTGCTCCCTCTTGAATAGCCACCAAATAATCATGGCTCGTGCCCATTGACAGCTCAGTCATCGGGTGAACTTGGGTGTTTGTTTGTTTTTTAAGCTCTTCTCGAAGCTCGCGGAGTTCCCTAAAATAAGGACGTACTTCCTCACCTGTTTCGGTTAGTGGCGGCATGGTCATCAGGCCATAAATTTTCAAATGGGGCAGTTGGGTGAGTTCAGCCCATTGCTTAACGACTGTTTCTTTGTCGAAGCCACTTTTGGTTTCCTCTTGGGCCAGATTCACCTGAATCAAGATATTCTGCTCAATTTTTTTGGCTTCGCATTGACGGCTTAAGGCCTGGGCAAGTGCCAAGCTTTCCACGGAATGAATGAGATGAAACTTTCCAACAACCTGTTTGGCCTTATTCTTTTGGAGGTGGCCAATGAGGTGCCATTCAATATCGGGAAGTGAATTTAACTGCTCGATTTTTTCTATAGCTTCCTGCACATAGTTTTCGCCAAATGAGCGCTGACCATCTTCATAAAGTGAATGAACTTTATGTGCAGGCTGCAGCTTCGAAACTGCCAGCAATTTACAGGATCCCAATTCTGCGAGAACTTTCTTTAGAGCCATATAGGAAACCTAGCACCCGATATTTTAAGAGTCACGCGTGTTAACGGCAAAGAGCGTAGTCTTGGATGGCTTCTTGTATTTCGGCGTAGATCTTCTTTCTTGAAGTTCTCTGCAAAACTTCCCAGTAAGTCTCTCCAGATTTTGCAAAAAGAGGCAGGCCGCGGCCTAGCTGGTCGTTGATCATTGATAGAGAGCAACGAATGCTGCCCTTGGCTGTGGAGCCATCGCCGCGTTTGCAGCCATCTGGCGAATAGGCATTTTCGCGACCCTTATGAAGTTGCATAAGGCCCACCAAAGTTCCATTGGGTCCTCCGTGAAGAGGAGGATTTTCGCGGCAAGAGCTTTCGTGATTGGCCATGGCCGCGATAATCGCAACCCACATTCCATTTTTTCCGTCGCGGTCCATTTGTTGGTAGCCAGGGCAAATTCGATACAAGTCAGAGGATCCGCGAATCAACTCGTCGTATTTATTTGTCTCAAGTTCGCTAATAACGGCCAAACCCCACGGGCCATAAGAATTTCCTTTGGCAAATTTACTACAAGTGGCGGCCCAGTTCATGCGTTCGCCGATGTCGGCAACACTTTGTGGTTCTGTGCCATTGGAGACAGCATTTCGAATGGATCGGGCGTTGAGGGCATCCTTACTTAAAGTCGCTGGTGCAAATGAGCATTCCACGCAATTGCTCGCTTCGCTGAGAGTCTTCGCAGCAAGCGCGCTGTGGGCAATAAAATGAATTGAAGCAAAGAAAATCAGTGACGCTAAGTACTTCATAGGGACCTCTTGGCTTAGAAGTAATTCACTGACAGTGCCACTCAGAACGGCCTACAGTTTCATTTCAGCCAAGTAACATTGTCGATCTCTTCGTGAAGTGACAAAAAAAGACCTCGCGGAGATAGGAATTTCATTTTGAGACGGTCTAGAATCAACGATTCTTGTTGTGTGCCAGCGAACTCTCGGTTGAAAAAAATGTGCGCTCAGCAAAACCTAAATGTGATGAAGCTTCGCTACAAAATTATTATTCTTGCAGGCGCGCTTATTATTCTCTTCAGACTGCTTTTGCCGTTGGGAATTCGTTATTCCATCAACAAGCACCTTGAACAGGACATGAAAAGTTATACAGGAAACATTGAGGGCTTTGGTCTCTCTCTTTATAAAGGGTCCTTTCATATTGAAGGCCTCCGAGTCTGGAAAAAAGATCGCGCTGATTATGATCCTTTGCTATCGGTGGATAAGATGGAAGTGTCTCTCTTGTCGCACCTTCTGTTGCAGCAAAAGAAAATCATGGGCTCGTTGGAGGTGTCTCGTGCAAAGATCAATCTTATCGACAGTGTGTTGAAGGGAAATCAGCAGTTCGGCGAGGACTATGATTGGCGCCAATCTTTTGCCAAGCTGGTGCCGTGGGATCTGGAAAGTGTCAAGATTACTGACAGCAATCTTTTATTTGTCAATCGTGACTATAAAAAACCAGTGCAGATCTCTGTCGATAATATCTTTATATCGGCTATTAACATTCACAATACTGAAAATGTTCAAAGGCGATTTCCCAGCCAGTTGCTCTTCTCGGGACGAGTTCAGCGCGATGGCTGGGTGAGGGGAAGTGCTCAGTTTGATATTTCCAAAGAACTTCCCTCTTTGAATGCCAAAGTTGAGTTGACCTCCCTGCATCTCTCGAAACTTAACAATGCATTTATTCTGTATGGGCCGTATTACTTTTTGAATGGCGAATTGAATATGTACTCGCAGGTTTTCATGAAGGATGGAAATTTGCGTGGTTATCTGACGCCCTTTTTTAAAAATGTGGAGGCCGTCAAGATTGAGTGGAACAACCGCATATCGAAAAGCTATCTCAGCGAAAGTGTCCAAAGCTTGGGTGATTTGGTTTTGAATTCATCCTCGAAAAAGGCTCATGGTCGGCGCTACACATTTTCGGGGCAAATGATCTCGGGCCAAGAGCCGTGGTCGTCATTTTGGTCCTCGATTCGGAATGGTTTCGCAAAGCCAACTCCAAAACGACCTATGGCTTTGCGAAAGAAAAAAGGTGTTATTGCTGAAAAAGGAAAAGAACCTGTGACGACTCTTCGTTAGAATTTAATTCATTCTTTGCAAAGTAGCGCGAATCGACTGAAGGGAGGATTCAATTTGCTCTGCAGGAGCCTTGCGGAGTTCGCGAAGTTTGAGTGCTTTTTGAAAGCAGTCGTGGGCTTTTTTCCAGTTCAGCTGATCAAAGTGGTTTTTTCCGGCATGTTGCCAGATGAAATCATGCAAATATCCAAGATCGGTCGTCTTGGATAGTCTCAATAATTCCTCGAACATCGAATTACTCAATTCGAACTGCCCCTGCCACTGGTACACATGAGCCAAGCGTATTTGTTGGCCCACTTTCAGATGAAGTTCCATTTGATGGCGAGCAATGATTTCCAAAGATTTGAGCAAATAGTCTTGAGCCTCTGAAAGTTGGCGCAGGATTCTTAAATAAACGCCGATCTCACCCAGAATTTTCACTCGGTCGAGGGGATTTTGCGCGGTGGAAAGAGCGATTTTCTGTTCGTGGACATAACGTTCCATATCGCCAGGGTTGGTGGCGACTTCTTGGAGGTTGTCGTCGAAATAAAAATTTAAATCGTACTCTTTCATTTTTAGAACCCTCTCTGTGGGGGACTAAAATTTCGCCAAGAGATCCCGTACTACACTTATCGGAAGACCCACCACATTATCGAAAGGGCCTTCATACTTTTCCACAAACTTGCCCCCAAGACCTTGAATTCCATAGGCTCCGGCCTTATCCATGGGTTCTTTTGTATCAATATAGGTCCAGATTTCATTGTCAGTCAGATTTTTGAAGAATATTTTTGTCGTCTCAACCTGAGACAGCTCTCGACCTGAAGGTGAGCTGATCATACATACTGCGGTCAGCACCTCATGAACATTTCCAGACAAAAGTTTTAAAATCCTATAGGCATCGTTGCGATCTTGAGGCTTACCCAGGGGAGCCCCCTCCCAAATGACCTCGGTGTCGGCGGATAGGACGATAAACTCATCGCTTCGACTGGCCTTTAGATCTGCATAAGACTGCCTCGCTTTACGTCTGGCGATATCTAAAATCTGATCGTTTACATTCAGGTTTTTGTCAGGAATTTCCGATACTTTAACTGAAACCACGTCGAATGAAAAACCAGCTTCGGCAAGAAGTTGTCTTCTGCGTGGTGACTCGGATGCAAGAATTAATTTTTGGTTGATCGGCATCATGAGTTCACTTGAACACAAAGAGGCGAAAATGGGAAGTGCAGAGTTAATGCTCATTCTAGGATTGCTGCTCGCAGGAGTGGCGGTCTTCCTATTTGTCAGCTCGATCTTTGCCAGCAATAAAGACAAAGCGCAACTGTCGTGGGCGAATAACGATGAGCCTGTTAAATCTAAAAACCCTATTATCAATTTCTCTCGTCCGTTGGTGCATCAATTCACTTTGCAACATGCCTTAAGAGTGCGTAGTGAGAAGTATCGCAAAAAAGTTCGTAAGTTTATCAAGACGTCGGGCCTTTCTGCGGAACTGAATGAGGATGAGTTCATTGGATTGCAACTTCTTTGGGGCATCATGTTCCCGATCTTCTTGCTGATCATGAACTTCTCGTTGCAATTGGGGCTTTCGCCTTTCATGTGTCTGGGGTTGGGTCTCATTGGTTTCTATTTGCCGCAAATTCACTCCAAGGGCGAAAAGAAAAAGCGTGAGCTTTCAGTGCGCGCGGATTTGCCGTTCTTTATCGATCTTTTGGCCTTGTCAGTGGAAGCAGGTTTAGATTTCTTCTCGGCGATTCAAAAAATCGTGGATAAGGCGGCGAACTCTGACAGCGTCCTGGCAGATGAATTCAGCATTGTTTTGAAAGATATCAAGATCGGTTCTTCTAAAACTCAGGCCTTGAAAGAGATGGCTGAGCGTTTGGATATGAACGAGATCACGAGCTTCGTGGCTGTTTTGGTCGATGCTGAATCGACAGGAGCAAGTATTTCCCAGGTTTTAAAGGATCAGTCAGAACAAATGAGACTTGAACGCTTCGTGAGAGCAGAGAAGGCCGGAGCGCGAGCTTCGCAAGCCATCTTGATCCCGTTGATGATATTTATTTTGCCAGCGGTTTTCATCATGGTGTTTGGTCCGGTGGCAGTTTCATTTATGTATGGTGGCGGAAAATAATGATGGCAGTGTTAGGAAATAAATCTACAAACAGCACGCTGATCGGGAATCTGGAGGTTGCAAAAACTTTCTGGACTCGTGGCAAAGGTCTTTTGGGCAGAAAGTCGCTTGCTCAAGACCAGGCTATGTGGATCCATCGCTGCAACAGCATCCATACCTGTTTTATGCAGTTCTCTATTGATTGCGTATTTGTAGATAAGAGTTTGAAAGTGAAAGCCATTTATCAAGATGTTAAACCTTGGCGCTTGGTACCTCCGGTGTGGGGTGCAAGTTCAGTTATTGAGATGGCCTCTGGAACCAGCAGCAAGTTGAAGATCAGCGTGGGAGATCAACTCTATGTGGGCACTTAGGGTTTTAACCGGCCCTCAAGCCGGTCAAATTTTGGAATTGAAGATGGGGCGCAATGTGATCGGTCGCGCTCCGACTTGTGATATTAAAATCACCAGTGCAGGTGTGTCTAAAGAGCATACCGAAGTGACGGTTTATAAAGAAAAAATTGTTATCACGGATTTGAAATCAAGCAACGGTACATTCTTGAACGGAATCCGCATGCAAACGGGAATCATGAGACTTGGCGACAAGCTGGGCATTCATGATGTATTGGCAGACGTGATTCCGGCTCCGGATGCGAGAGCTCAGGCACCTCGTCAACAAAAAGCGCCAACCCCTTATTATGGTGGGGGAGCGGCTCCGCAGATGCCTCCGCAAATGTATCAACAGCAACAGTACACTCAAGGTATGCCTCAGCCCATGGCGGGAATGCCCGGCGCGGCTGCTGGTGCAGGACCTGCTCCAGCACCAGCGTACCATCCTGGCGGAATGAAGGCGGTCGTCGATAAAGTCATGGACTATATCGACAAAGTGGCCTTGCCGGGAGTCTACAAGCTTCCAACGTATATTGAATTTAAAATGGTCCTTTTGGGCTTTGTCGTTCTATTCATTTTCATGACGACTTTGTTGTCGATGATTCCGATGGTGGCTATTTCCAGAGCGAGCATCATCAATGAAAGTAAACGTCGCGCGGCTTCGATAGCACGGACTGTGGCGACGATGAATCAATCGGCTTTATTGCAAAATAGTTTTTCTACTTTGACGACGAATCAGGCAGAGTCCGAAGACGGTGTGAAACAAGTTCTCATCGTGCAGCAGGCTGACGGTATGATCCTGGCTCCGGCGACTCGCGCGGGAACGACTCCGGATTTGCCATTCGTGCATGTGGCTCGTCGTGAAATGCGCCCTCAATCCGTGGAAGTGGATTCATCTACGATAGGTGCCAGCTTCCCGATTGGTTTGTTCGATCCAAATACGGGTGAGCAGTCGGTTAAAGCTCATGCGATTGTACTTTATGATATCGGAAGTTTGGCCTTTGATGACGGCCGCGCGATCAGTTTGTTTATGCAGACATTGGTGATCGCCACTCTCGTAGGACTTTTGGTGTTCTTCTTTATGTACAAGCTTATTGAATATCCTATTGCCAGTTTGAACTCGCAGTTGGACGTAGCCATGAGAGAGAAGAAAGACAGCACCGAAGTGGACTTTATGTTCCCTCCGTTGCAGGCTTTGATTGGCAATATCAACAGTCTTCTGACTCGTTATGTGAACGGTGCCCGTGATGAGGGTGGGGCTGGTGGCAACTTTGTAAATAAAGATGCCGAAGCCGAAAACCTGGTGCAAATGATAGGATTCCCGGCGGTTGCGATCGCTAAAGACGGGCGACTTATTGCCTGCAGTCCTTCATTTGCTCAAGTCGCACACTCGGAGTTGTCTGCTCTTCTGGGACAGATGTACACGGCCATTCCTGATGCCGCTCTTCAACAGAACATTGAGCATTTGGTTGGAAAAAGTCGTGAGAACTCTCGAGTGATTCATACAGATCAGCTCGAATTCAGTGGTCATTTATGCATTCTCAGTTGTCAGGCAATGAGTTCATCACCATCTGATGTCGATTATTATCTGATTACGGTTTCACCAACTGACGGAGGCTCATGATGAGTGCGGCTCCGAACGTGAAGGATGGATTGAAATTTGAAATTGAAGTGACGAAAGGGCCGCATATTGGTCTGCGTCTGAGCTTCACAAAGGGCAGTGCCACGATTGGGCGCGGTCCAGAGAACGACATTGTTCTTTCCAGCGATCCACGTGTGAGTCGTCAGCATGCTGAAATCAAACAGCGTGGTTCGGATTTCTTAGTTGTGAATTTAAGTGGCAAGAACTTCATCCTTTTGGATGGGGAAAGTGTTCAATCAGAGGTTTTAAGAAAAGACTCTGTGATTCAAATTGGTGACACAGAGATTCGCTTCATTGCCGATTTGCCAGAGGTTGTTTCGACGCCGGTTGCTCCTGCGCCTTCGCCTTTGACTCCGGCAGCAAGACCTTCCAGTCCATTTACGCCAGTGACTCCAGCTCCGGTCTTTACACCCAAGCCGCAGATGCCTTCGACGCCGCAGGCGCAGGGAGTTCATATCCCGGCCTTTCAGCAGTCGATGCCGCCATCTATGCCTCAAGCGGGTGGATTGCCGGGAATGCCGCACAATAATGGCGGTATGAACTATGGTGGCTATCAAGCTCCTCACGCGGGTCCAGCAATGGGTGGCGCGGTGGGCTCTGGTGGTGGCCTGTTACAGAATCCAAAGGTGCGCTTCTACGGTATTATTGCAATCGTGGGCCTGGTTGGATGGTTCTTTTTGTCAGGATCAAAAAATAAAAATGCAAAAGATCCTAACGCCATTCGTACCTCTGCCATTTCACTGCAAGACGTGGCGGAAGCAGAGAAGCGTACGCAGGAATTGGCGACACTTAAAAAAGACAAGTACGACTCTGTTCAATATCGTCGCGCTCAAGAAAACTTTGTTCGCGGCTTTAGGGACTTCCAACAAGGGCAGTATGCGCGTGCTCGCGAAGCTTTCCAGGTGGTTCTGAATCTTGATCCGGACAATGAGTTGGCGAAACGGTATTTCCATTTATCTAAAATTAAGTTCGATGAGTTAGTGAAATTTAATATGATCCAGGGTAATCGCTATAGAGAAAAAAGAAACTGGCGTATGTGTCAGTCGAATTATTCAAACGTTATGACAATGCTTCAGAATCGTAAAGATGATCCAAGCTTTAAAGAAGCTAAACAGTACTACGAAGAATGCAGTTTGAACGTAGAGGCTGGGAGATTCTAATGGCACGCCTGAAAGTCCGCCTTCGTGGCAAAACAGTTTATGATATCGCTCTTGCTGACGATCGTGCTTATGTAGCTGGTCGCAAGGAAGATTGTGATATCGTTTTGCAACCTGAAAAGGGAATTTCACGTGAACACTTCAAGTTGTCGAAGATAAATGGTTCTTGGACCGTGGAAGTGATTTCTCGTTATGGTGAGGTAATCAAAAATGGCGAGAAGGTTCAGCAGTTCTCTTTGGATCACGGGTCTGCCTTTACCGTTCCTCCCTATGAATTTGATTTCTTAATGACGGCCGATGTAGGCCCTATCGCCGATGCCCCGATGGCGGGTGTTGGCATGGAAGCTGGTGGTGACTTGGCTTATCCGCCAGCGGTGACCTCTGCCGGTGATTATGGTGGTGATGACTTTGGCGGCGAGGAAAAAACTGTCATTGGAGTTGCCCCGACGGCCGCTTACATAAAAATTGTCGATAGCGGCAATGAAGTAAAAGAAATGATTCGCTTGGATGCCGGGGAGTCATGGATTGCCGGGCGTGAACCTTCCTGTCATATCCAAATTCGCGATCAGCGCGTCAGCCGGCGCCAATTTGAAATTCGCAGAGCAGGATCTAATTTTCATATTATTGACTTGGGCAGTGTAAACGGCACGTTGGTCAATGGCAGCCCGATTTCTTCCTCAGATCCCACAGCCATTAAAAGTGGTGATGCGATCACCGTCTTGGAGAATTATCTTTACTTTGAGTTGCATGATTCCAATTTCCAAAGTCGTTTGGAAATGGTGAATATCGCTCCCCCAAGTCCATTGCTTCCGGTATCACAAGATATCCTGCCGATGGAGTACCAACAGCAGGGCTCGCATGAGTTGATGCCTTATCAGGGTGGCATGGCGCCGATGCCATATCAGCCGAATTATCAGCAAGGCATGCCACATCCGCAGATGGGGATACCCGCTGCAGCTTCAGGCAAATTTGACTTTCAAAAGCATCGTCCGAAAATTCTGATTGGTGCGGTGGCCGTTGTTTTGCTTGCTTGGCTCTTTAGCGGAAACAAAAATGATGGAGCTCCAAAGCCGGCCACGCCGACGGCTGGTCCTGCCGCTCCGGGATCACCTCAAGAAGCTTTTGCGAAGTTGAAGCCCGAGCAACAGGCCTTGGTTCGTCAACGTTATAAAGACGCGAAGAATCTGTATATGGCGGGTAAGTATCAGTTGGCTCAAGACGAAATCGTAAAGATTCGTGAGATGATTGCAGACTATGAAGACTTGAAAGAGATCGAACGTCTTTCAAAAGAGGCGATGTTCATTCAAGAACAGCAGCGTCGTCAGGAAGAAATTGAAAAGTCAAAAGCAGAGGCAGAAGAAAAAATTGTTAAGCAGGTGGCTGAATGCCAAAAGAAGATCAATCCTTCTATTACTGAAGGAGAGATGGATGAGTGCTTAAGCTCTGTGATGCAGTTCAACCCTGATCATCCGAAGATCAACGACTTGAAAATGCAAGTACAGGCCATTGTTGTACAGCGTGATGCCAAAGCGGCAGAGCGGGCTGTTTATCAGGGGCAAGTTGCCAAGTTGAAGTCGATCTATGAAAAAGCTCAATCCGTTCATAAGACAGCGAAGAACCCGCTGGACGTGATCGCCAGCTATGAAAAGGTTGTCGGCTCGAAACTTCCAGATCCAGGTGGTCTGAAAGGTCAGTCGCAACGAAATATTGCAGCGATACGCCAGATGATGAACACCAAGACAGCCAGCTATCAAGCTGAAGCTGACAAATTGTATCAGTCGCAGAATTTAAAAGGTGCGATCTTGGCATTGCGCAAAGCACGCCAGGTCGATCCGACCAACGATGAATTGATCCCGAAGATGGAGCGTTATACTTCTGAACTGCGCAAGCAGATGATGACCATCTACCAAGAAGGTATCTTGGAGGAAAGTTTTGGTAACGTCGAAGGTGGCGAAGCCAAAGCGGGTGCGAAGGATAAGTGGAAGAAAATTTTGGATCTCGATATTCCAGATGGTGAGTACTACAAAAAGGCATACATCAAGTTGAAGAAATACGGGGCTTTGTAATTATGAAGTTGCAAGAACGATCTTACAGCACAAAAGTTCTTCGTCCCAAACCACTGATTCACTCAGAGGATGATGGATCACTGATTGTGATTGCCACCTCTTGGGGGCAGCCCGAGCATGCACAACGCGCTCTGGATGAAGTTGTGAAGTATGTTAATGCCGCGAAAGCCGATGTTGAGGTGACCTCTCCATTTGAGTTCTTAACCTGTTTGACGGATGAAGTGAATTACGTCAGAACAGCTGTCCTGATTGCGAACGACATGCTTTACCGCAGTGAAAATCGCACGCAGTATTTTTCCGGTGTGGAAATCCTGGCGCTTTTTAAAAGAGGCCCACAAGTGGCTTACGCGCAAGTTGGCTGTCCAAGCTTACTTCTTCAGCGCAATCGTCAAAAGCTACAGCCTCTTTCTATGGGTGTGGATCTCTCCAGTGAGTTGACGGAGACTGTGGGGTCCTTGCCGCCATTGCCAGGACAACTATTAGGGTTGGATCCAACTTGCAGTATACAATGTGGTCATACTTACGTGCGGGAAGGGGATCAGCTTGTTTTGCTAGCTTGTCCTTCGGTCGCGACTTCTTTGTGGACTCGTGATGCTTATCAAGCAGATCTGGGTGATATCACCAATCGCATGATTCAAGAATCACCCAACACGCCATTCTGGCTAGGCCTGGTAGCGGTCTAATCTTCTTCGTCAATTGTAGCTAAGGCTTTGTAAGCCTGGGCTCGGACTTTTGCGAGTTCAGGCAAATGCAAAGCGAGTTCGACACGAGAAGGGGCAAAGGTGTTATCTCGTGAAGTATCCCAGGTCAGACCCATCGCAATATTAGCTCTTTGGATTTCCTGATCGAGCATGTAGTTTTTAAATGATCTTTCAAATTTCTTTCTTTGTGTTTCTTTCGAAAGTCCACGCACATCTGCACGCAACCAATCAATCAATTCCAAGAACAAAGGATCGCCACACTCCTTGAGGTAAGAAGACTCCAGTTCCTTCATAGTCAGAAGTGTCAGACAGGCATCAGAGGTTTTTGCGTTTTTGATATTTAAATTTTTCTCGCCAACGTACTGCCAGACCGTGATCTTATTTTTAGTACCCAGGTTCTTGAGTGTATCCCAGTCTTTTTGATTCAATGCAATTTGGGCGGTCCAATTCAAGAGGTCCAAACTGCGAGGCTGATTGTTGCTAAGGCGCTTGAGGTCTCGGAGTAAAAGGGCCTCTTGATCCGCTCTCATCCAACGCGAGAAGGGCAGACTCATTTTGGTCATCCATTCAGAATTGGGATCGATGTAAGCGGGAAACTGATACTTACGAAGAAGACCTTGCAGTTTGGTGGTTGTCGGAAGAATGCTCTCTTGCAGCAGCGGCAGAGGGTTTACTTCGAAACGGTCCAGCAGGGTGTTGTAAAGTTTTGGCTTTTCATCGTTGATATAAAGAACATGGTTTGAGATGGCAGCCGTTTTCATAGGGCCAGCGTTGCGCCATGCGGCCCAACCGGATTCCACCAAAATAGTGCGATCTTCGGGCCAATGAGCCACGGGACTTTTTAAGACACCAAAGAGTGAGTGACTTGGAAAATCCGAATTATCTCCATCCAAGTTGGTTTCGCCGAGGAGATCATAAAGCGTTCTGCCTAAATCAACCAGACTGACATTTTGATCGATCTTCCAGTAAATGGCTTCATCACGCTTTTTGCTTTGGGCAGGTTTAATAAGCAAAGCAACTTGGGTGTTCTCACTGTGCAGGTTTGTCGTGGACAACTCGCCGGATCGCTCTTCGACATTGTGACCACTCAGACCCACAAGAATGACCGTTGTTTTATCCCAGCGTCCTTGCTCTTTCAGTTGTTTCAACAGGTCATAAAGGCTTTCGTCGAACTCATCCACCTGACTTTCAAAGCTCAGGTTGCGTGTTTCGCCCAGATCCGTGGTTGTTACTGTTGTGGTGTAAGCCAAATCAGGCGCATACAAAATGCTAAAAAATGGACTGCTTCCGGCATCATGTTTGAGCCACTGAAGGAACTGCGCGGACGTTTTTTTGAGAGGGCGGAAAAAACTATTGAAATTGGGGACGATATTGTCGTCAAAAAGCTCGAAGCCTTGATTTAATCCAGATTTGCGAAAAACTGGTGCGCCCCCGGAAAAGAAGCTCGTGCGGTAGCCATTTCGCACAGCCAATTCAGATGACAAGTCCGCTTCTGCTGCCAGTCCTGGACCTCCGTTGTGGCGAACTTTGTGTTGGAAAGGATATAGTCCAGTCAGCACAGATGACAAAGTGGGTACACTCAAAGTCGATGGAGTGTAAGCATGGGTGAAGCGGACAGATTCTTTGCAAAGTAAATGGAAGCCGCTGCGAGAGCCCGCCCCTTGCTCTTGGTTGCAATTGACGTCCGCCACTGAAAGCTCGTCAACGGCAATCAATAGGATCGACGTCTTGTCATTTGTCTGACAAGAAAGCTGGACTAAGCTCAGTAGAATAAGGGTGAACGTTAAAATGATTCTCTGCATACCTTGACCATGTGTGAACGATCTAGAGATAATGGCTCAATAGTTATATTAGGTCAAAGATTTGGAGGATTTCACATCATGCTTGCGGAAAAAATATTCTCAGTGGCTCATCTGGCGGACCAAGTGGTCTTGTGGCTTTTGCTTCTTCTCAGCGTTTTGAGCATTGGGATGATTCTAGAAAGATATTTTGCTCTTAAAAAAGTATCTGCAGAGTCTCAAAGAGTCCGTGCCCGCATCAAGCTGGCGTTGCAAAGCAATAGTTTGGAAGACGTTGAAGATCTTTCTAAAGATCCAAATTCTTTAGAGGGGCGTGCGGCTGGTTACGCGATGAAACACATGAGAGATTCTGGAAGTAAAGGCCTTGAGGAAGTGTTTAATACATTTGCTCTGACGGAGCGTCCTGAGCTTGAGAAGTATTTGAACTTCTTGGCGACCGTGGGTTCCAATGCGCCTTACGTAGGTTTGTTTGGTACAGTTTTGGGGATCATGAAAGCCTTTAATGACTTGGCCCAATCTCCAGAGGCGGGTCAGCAAACAGTTATGGCGGGCATCTCAATGGCCCTTGTTGCAACCGCAGCAGGTCTTTTCGTGGCGATCCCTGCAGTTATTTTCTACAACTATTATAGCAAACAAGTGCGCAGCATCTTCCAAAGTCTTGATAGCGTAAAAGAGCTTTGCCTCGCTTATGCTAAGAAAAAAGGTGTTTAATCATGGCAATGAAATCGGGACAAGATAACGACGCCATAGCGGACATTAACGTTGTCCCGTTGGTCGATATCATCCTGGTGGTCCTCATCATTTTCATGGTGACGGCTCCGATGTTTATCAAGCCAACGATCAACGTGAATCTGCCAAAAGCTGCAAGCGGCGATCAAACCGCTCCAAGCAAGCTCAATATCGCATTAACTGCGGATGGACGTATTAATTTAAATGGCACTTTTGTATCTGAAGAGGCTGTGAAAGCTAAAGCTTTGGAAGAAGTGGCAAAGAATACAGAAGTTCAGGCGATCATTTCTGCGGATAAAGACGTTCCGCACGGGAAGGTTGTCGGTCTTTTGGATATCGTGAAAAGTGCTGGTGTGAAGAAGTTCGCTATCAGCATTGATAAAAAGTAAATCAAGCAATCTGACTGTCGGAAGATCCGGCAGTCAGATTCGCAAGCTCTAGCGGCCGCCGCCCCCGCATTCATAAGCCCCACGAACACAAGTATTAGAAATCATCTTTAACTTATTATTGTGGCATTCGAAGGTCACGATGCCTGTATAAGCATAACAATTTGTGGGCGATTGAATTCTTGGAATCGTTTCTTCACAAGACAGCGTGGCTTTTCCCAAATGTGCCAGCGCCGGGAAACTCCAGGATTTCAATCCGGCATAACCGGCAAATTGATACAACAGGTTCATCGTATCGTAACTTGAGTGAATGATAAACTTACCTCGAGGACCATCGAAGTATTGAGGGAAGTATCCATAGGCCTGGTCGTAGTTGCCGTTAGTATAAGTGAAATAAGAACCCGCGGCACAACCCGTCGTTGGTTCGATAATTCCCAAGCGCACAGACTGACTGGTCACCGCAGATCCCGTCGCATCTTTGACGGTCACAGAGTAAACACCCTCTTTCGCCCATCGATCTGCATTGTCCATATAGAATGCGTAAGTTCCGAGGCCGCTGGTCACCGGAGAGCCGTCTTTATACCATTGATAAGTGTAAGGATATTTCCCGCCAGTAACAGACACTTCAAAATTGAAGTCCGCTTTTTCATACACGGAAAGACTTTGCGGTTGCTTTGCGATGCTTAGAGCGTTGCCACTGGTTGCCCCACCGCCGCCAACAACGATAGTGCCGGTGCCTCCACCAGAAGAGGTGCTTCCGCCAGTTGATGAGCCACTTCCAGATGAGCCACCGCCACCAACGACAATCGTGCCGCTGCTGCCGCTTCCACTGGTGCTAGTTCCGCCAGAACCGCCACCACCAATGACCAGATTGCTGTTATTTTGATAAGGAGATTTCGCGCTGGATCCGGTGCTGCCCGAGCCTGAAGTCGAGGAGCTATCTGTAGAGCAGCCGCTGGAGCTGCTTCCGCAATTCGCAGGAGGTGCGCAGTTCTGAAAGCTCACAATCGTGACAGTCATAGCGGCGATAGTCGCTGCCATAGCTCCAAGTTTGCGATTCCTTTTGAGAAAACGTGCTGACATAAGTTCATCCCCCGAGAACTAGTAGAGCAACGGCTGTGCCGGCTCTAGACCAATTATCGGTATTTGATTAGCTATACTTAAGACGGTGTTTAGAAATTGGTCGACAATTCTCAGAATGACACAGCTAAAGTCCTGCAATGAATATCCGATGAAGAACATCATGTTCAAACGCCAAGCTTCAGACATTCAATTTATTGCAGTTACATTGGTGCTGGTTCTCCTTTTGGGAGCACGTACTTTTTTAAGCCTGACGGAAGAAGAAATGCTTCCGGCGGAGTCTGCAGTGGCCTCGGCGTCCACGTTGGCATCATCGTCTTCGCGCGTGCCTGCGAGTGTTCCTGTGACAACCCACAAAGTGGGTTCTGCGTTGGAACAATTCACACAGGTTGATTTGAACTGTTCAAAAAAAGCTGCTCAAACCGTTTCGATTCGCGGTGCCTTTGTTCAATTTCAAGGGAAAAACTGCGTAAAGGGTTTGCAAGAAGGTGACGTGGAGATCATTAATAAAAGTAATGGCTACACCGCATCTATTTTTTCGCGCGGCGCTGATAAATATCAAACAGACCTTATTCAACTGCAGAGCGGAGAGAACGAAATTGCGATTCGTTATCGTGAACGCTCGGGAAAATCAGTTGAAGAGATTGTCCGCGTTCATTCGACAAAGATTTAATTTAATAATATCACATTCTTAATGCGATCGGTTAGAGTAGGATCAATTAAATTGATTCTCGCGCATCCAGCCTTTAAGTTAGCGCCGGATGATATTAGAAGGACTAACTCATATCGTGGATCTTAAGAAGCGCTCTGACATTCATTATGCTCGGAAAATTTGGCACATGTCTGGAGTCTTCAGCATGTTTTTGGCCTACGTGTACCTTCCGCCCGCAGTGTCGATGACGATTCTTGCAATTTCTTGGTGTCTTTTTGTTCCATTCGATTTTTTGCGTCAAAAATATCCAGCTTTGAACGATTGGGTTCTACATGCGTTCAAACCTATTATGCGCCAGAGCGAGGCTAGAAACTTAGCGGGTACAACCTATCTTCTTTCAGGTGTCTTGCTAGTGGATATTCTCTTCCCACGCCCTGTGGTGGCTTTGACATTATTGTTCTTGGCTTTTGCAGATCCCATCGCCAGTTATTTTGGAATCTTGTATGGCAAAGATAAAATCTTTGGCCACAAGTCGATTCAAGGCTTCATGGCAGCATTCTTTGTCTGCACCGCTTTGACGCTGATTTACTTGTTAGCTCACAACTATTTAACGGATCGTCTTATCGTTGTAAGTCTTCTTGCTGGTTTGGTGGGAGCTTTCGCAGAGTTGATTCCTATTGGTAAACTTGACGATAATTTGACCCTTCCTCTGATGAGCGCCGTTGGTATATCTATCTTGTTTTATTTCTTTGGATTTTTTGCCATTGTCGGATAGATTTCCGACATGGCTACAGAACACACACATTCTCATACACAGGCACAATTAGAAACTGAAGATGCTCGCGCTCAGCGCTTGGCAATGTACATTTACATTCTTCCTAACTTGATGACGACAGGAAATCTTTTTTGCGGTTTCTTTGCGGTTATTCAATCAATCAAAGGTAATTATCTTTGGGCTGCCTACGCGATCGTAGTTGCTGCCGTATTTGACCAACTCGATGGTCGTTTGGCGCGTTTGACTCGCTCAACTAGTAAGTTTGGTGCGGAATACGATTCTCTTTGCGACCTTGTCAGCTTCGGTATGGCTCCAGGCGTTTTGCTTTTCTTGTGGGCGCTGCAGCCTTTTGGTCGTTTGGGCTGGGTGGCGTGCTTCCTTTTCGTAGCCTGCGGTGGTTTGCGTTTGGCGCGTTTTAACGTGCAAGCAAACGTTGTTGAAAAAAACTATTTCCAAGGTCTGCCAATTCCAATGGCGGCGGGTATTGTGGCCTCTTCCGTATTGGCATTCCAGGATTTGGAACTAGAGCCAATGGGAAATTACGGTCTTTTGATCATGACAATTTTGTTGGCCATCGTGATGGTCAGCAACTTCCGGTTCCGCAGCTTCAAAGACTTGGATTTGAAAGAGCGTCTTCCATTCCGTTACCTGATCCTCGGTGTCGGTGTTTTGGTTGTCGTAGCTCTTCGTCCCGAAGTTATGCTGTTTGTCTTGTTTATGAGTTACGCGGCTTTGGGTGCCGTATTCGGTGTCTTCAAGCTTGGTAAAAATATTCGCAAGATCAAACCAAGTGTCTATGCTCCAGCAGCAGTTCACGAGAGCGATCTAGTCCTCGAGGAAGAGGAAGAAGAAGAGATCAAGAAAGATGAAAAGAAGTCCTAAAGACAAACTTAAAGTCGGTGTGGTTGGCGCGACCGGAATGGTCGGCCAAACCTTCATGGAAATCCTTGCTCAGCGCGAGTTCCCAATTGCGGAGCTTCGCCCTTTCGCTTCTGAAAACTCCCTTGGTAAAAAAATTGAATTGCAAGGCACTGCTTGGCCCTGCCAAGTTCTTAAGGAAGGCTGTTTTGATGGCTTGGACCTGGTGTTTTTCTCTTCTGGAGATGACATTTCTAAAGAATGGGCTCCCAAAGCGGTGGCAGCAGGGGCTTTTGCCATTGATAATTCCGCGGCCTTCCGTATGGATCCCAATACAGTCTTGATCGTTCCCGAAGTGAATGGGGACTTGGTCAATAAAGATTCCAAACCGCAAATTATCGCCAATCCCAATTGTTCGACAATCCAACTGGTTGTCGCTTTGAAACCGCTTTTGGATAAGTTTGGTCTGGAAGAAGTGCGCGTTAGCACATATCAAGCGGTGAGCGGTGCGGGCAAAGACGGTCACGATGAGTTGATGAATCAAACGTCGAACCCGGCGGCTTCTCATACGCCAAAAACTTTCCCTCATCAGATTTTGTTCAATTGCATCCCTCAAATCGGTTCGTTCAATGATGATGGCTTCTGCAGTGAAGAAGTGAAGATCATGAAGGAAACGCGCAAGATCTTGGGTCAATCTCAGTTGAAAGTGTCAGCTTTCACGGTGCGCATCCCCGCATTGAACGCACACAGCGAATCTGTTTGGGTCACACTGAAAAACGAAGCGAACCGTGAACAGGTCCTGCAAGCACTCCATAACTTCGAAGGTATTGTTGTTCAAGACGATCCTAAGAAGAGTGTTTACCCTTTGGCGCATAAAGTTTCAGGTGAAGATCCTGTCTATGTGGGCCGTATTCATCGTGATCCCGAAGATCCAAAGATGTGGTTGATGTGGGTTGTTTCAGATAACATCCGCAAAGGGGCCGCACTTAATGGAATTCAAATCGCCGAAAAGATCTTTCATAGCTAACTAAAGAGGCTCTACGAAGGTCTGGCGATGCCCCACCTTCGTGGGTTTTTTTGACAACGGCCCCGACTAATGGTCCGATATTGGATATGTTAGGTTTGTCGAAAAAGAAGCTATCCTCTTCGGTAATTGCGTCATTGGTTTTGCTGTTCTCGGCAAATGCCTTTGCCACGCTTACGTACAGTCAGTCTTCGGGAGCTTCTGCAATCGATATTACAGATACCAAGAAGCCCATCATCTATGGGGGCTTTGCTGGTACCTGCACCGCTGACACGACTTCGAGTACTTGCAATAGCTGCAATGGGAACTTGGTCAGCGGAACGGGTCTGATCCCTTGTAATGAAAATAATATTTCTCCAGACACTATTTTACAGCTTGTCGTCAATATCGATAACGCGACAATTACGAATCCTTCGAACACCACCGGTCCAACTGTTAAAATGGGTGGTTCGACGGGAACTTCTGTTGGAACTACAAGCTGGAGAGCTGGCGCGACCAGCTTCACGGTGACGGTTTCATGGAAAGATCTTTGCAATAACATTCCCTCAAATCCAACGACAGATTGCTCTAAAGATTTGAATCATGATTTGTATATTGCATTTGAAAATGTTGGCAGCGGTACGACGACAACGGATTCAATGTTGGTGAAAATTGTCACTCGCTATGCAAAAGCAACGGCGGCGGATACATCGTGGAACTATGTCGACTGTCCTACGGATCCTGATCCAAATACAATCAACGTCGGCTTCTGTCATTTCACGGTGTTCCCAGGGGATAAAAAGATCTACGCGGATGCCTTGGCCGTCTCAACAAGTTTCCCTGCAACACCGAACTCTGGATCGACTTACCAAAGCGCTGTGTTCTTCTACGAAATTCAAAACTCTTCAGATGCTGATGATGCGGCAACTGTGGCGCGAATCACGAATGCTTCTCCAAGCGTTCGCTTGCCCGTCAGTACACTTGGTGGAGATCCTCTGGCGGACAATCGCATCGATGGCCTGACCAATGGATCTCGGTATTGCATGGTTATGGCAAGTAAGGACCAGACGGGTCTGATCGCTTTTTATACTCCGACTGCGACGAATGCAGTCGCACCGGCGACGGCTGTTGATGCCTCGACTTTGTGTACCACGCCAGAGCCTGTGGTGGGATTGTTGGATGATAAGCACTGCTTTATTGCGACAGCCGCTTTCGGCAGTGATATGGCTCCGGAAGTTCAGTCTTTCCGTGATTTCAGAAATAAATATTTGCTGCCTTTTTCGTGGGGGCAAAAGTTTGTAAAGACTTATTACAAGTACAGCCCTAAGTATGCAGAACTGATTGCTGGCAATGAAACGGCCAAGATCGTTGTGCGCACCGCTTTGTGGCCGCTACTCTTATTTGCACGCATGAGTGTGGCCTTTGGATTCTGGATAAGTCTGTTGATTATGATGGCTGCTTTCGTGACTGTTTTCGAATTGTACCGTCGATTGATTTTGGGAAGAAACGTCCGAGGTGAGTTGTGAGATCTCTAAAGCTTTCTTTGGCAGCAATGATGACATTGGCATCCTTGCAAACGGCGCACGCCCAGCCGAAAGAGTCTGCACCTCAAGAGCCACCTTACACTCAGGATGAAAACGAGTTCGATACTCCGGCAGAGTCTGGTACGACCGATGAAATGCTCAGTATTGAAGATGAAATCAAAAGTGCGGAACCGAATCCTACGGCTCCAGTTCAAGTTGCTGAGCCCAAAAAAGAGGAAAGCACGGTCAATCTGAACGAAAAAGTTCCGGAGGCGGGCGGGAAAAACCTCACGGCTGAAGAAGAGCCGTCGGTGATTCCAGTCAGTCCTGTGGTGGAAGTGAAGCCTGCTAAAAAAATCCAATATGGTGAAGTTGTTCGGCAGTCTCCTAAGGGAGGCGTTGAATACATTCATCACCCACAAGCCGCCAAAGGTCTTCTCGTCATCGAGAAAGATGGAACCTACGTCTATAAAACCAAAGACAGTGGCGCTTATAATAAAACCGGAACCTTCCGCATTGGAACAATGGATGCTCCCACTATTGTTTCTAAAGATGGAACAACAAACTTCGTGACTATGTATCATGGCTCGCCGGTTCCAATTTTTATGTTTGATTTTGAGTGGCAGCCGTTCACTTCTTTCGGTCGCTTGGGAGTTCAGGCTGGTGTGGGTTTCTTGATTGAGCAAGGAAGAGGACGCTTTGCCTGCGACAACTGTGGGACCTTGAATGGCACAGAGTCGAAGGAGAAATACACTTTTATCGCTGTCCCTCTTAATTTGGGTGGAATTTATCGTTTGGAGTGGACCAGCCATCAATGGCTTGCTCCGTATATCTCAGGCGGAGGCACTTACATCCCTGTCGCCGAAGTTCGTGACGATAATACCGCTCCAAAAGCTGTCGGAACCCCGGGTGTTTACGGCGCCGGAGGCATGATGTTCAACGTCTCCGCTTTCGATCGCAACACAGCCTTCACGCTTCGCAACGAATATGGCATCTCGAATCTCTGGCTGACCGCCGAGTACCGCTACCTAAAGACCTTTAACGAGGATCTAGACTTTACCTCAAATATCATCACCCTAGGAATCGGCGTCGACTACTAAGCCAGGAGTGCCTGCTTCTTTTTCGGAGAAAGAAGCAGGTACTTTTTCCGAAAAAGAAGCAGGTACCTTTTCGGCGTGGGTTCTTTGTGTTACACAGGGCGGATGCAAACGGGGACGCGCGTTCGATTTATTGTTTCTTATGATGGCACTGGGTATTGTGGCTGGCAGAAACAGAAGCCTGAGGATCAGGTTTCTGTGGCGCAGGTCATTGAGGGTGTCTTAGAGAAAGTTTTTAACGAGAAAATCTCGTTGTTTGCTTCAGGCAGAACAGATGCTGGAGTTCATGCTCTTAATCAAGTTTGCCACTTTACTACGCAGCGCAAGATTGATCCTACGAAGAAGTGGGACCTGTGTTGGGCTCTCAATGCCTACTTGCCCCCTTCGATCGTTGTAAAAAAGGCATGGCTGGCGCCTGATGACTTCCACGCGACGTTGTCGGCTACACATAAGACATATAGATATCTAATTTTGAATCAATCCCGCCCAAGTGCTCACTTAAGCCGCTATGCGGACTGGCAGCGCCTGCCGATCAATATTGAACATTTGCAGGAAAGTTCTAAATTTCTCTTGGGAAATCAAGACTTTAAGAGCTTTCAGTCAGTCGGAACTCCAGTCAAAGACACCATTCGTGAGATCTATAAAGCCGAATGGAAGTGGCGTAAACCTGGGGTTTTGCAGTTCACAGTGACGGGGAGTGGGTTTCTTAAGCAGATGGTCCGCAATATCGTGGGCACCTCCATGATGTTGGAGCGAAAGGGCTTAGACCCCTCTAAAATGCAGGAGATCATTTTGGCGCAGGACCGCAAGCAAGCGGGGCCGCCGGCTCCGGCACAGGGGCTGTACCTGATGAGGGTTTATTATCCTCAGGACCTTGACAATAGGTGCCTAGAACTTTAAAACAACTCTTCCCGCAAAATGTGTAAGAGCCCGTTGTAAGACTCAACCTAATTTTGCCGAATGCACGGACGGTAAACCTGTGTGTTCAAATATGAAACTGGAGACTCTCGATGAAAACTTTCAATGCAAAAGCAGAAGAAGTTGAAAGAAAATGGTGGATCGTTGATGCCGCTGACCAAAAAGTTGGTCGTGTAGCAACTCATATTGCGACGATCCTTCGTGGTAAAAACAAAGCTATCTACACTCCGAACGTTGATACTGGCGATTTCGTTATCGTTATCAACACGGACAAGATGGAACTTTCAGGAACTAAATGGACTGACAAAAAATATTTTAGTCACACCCGTTTCTTCGGTTCATTGAAAGAAATGACAGCAGCTCAAGCGAAAGAGAAAGATTCAACTTTCATCATTCACGAAGCTGTGCGCGGAATGCTTCCTACAAATAAGCTTTCTCGTCATGTTATCATGAAATTGAAAACATACCCTGGTGCTGAGCATCCTCATGCTGCTCAAAAGCCTGAACTTTTCACACTCCCAACTAAAAAGTAATTGGAGAGGTAGATAATGGCTGCAACTGAAAAATTCTTTTATGCTACTGGAAGAAGAAAAACGTCATCTGCACGTGTTTTCTTGAAACCTGGAAAAGGCAACATCACAATCAACGGCAAAAAAGCTGATGATTATTTGACTCGTATGCAATCACGCATGGTTATCGTTCAACCTTTGGATTTGCTAAACCAAATCGGTAAGTTTGATGCGAAAATCACTGTTGCTGGTGGCGGTGAGTCTGGACAAGCTGGTGCTATCCGTTTGGGTATCACTCGTGCGTTGATCGCCTTCAACAATGAATTCAAAGCTACGCTTAAAAAAGCTGGCTACATCACTCGTGACCCACGTATGGTTGAACGTAAAAAATACGGTAAATCTGGTGCGCGTCGCAGATTCCAATACTCAAAACGTTAAGATTTGGGTTTTCCTGGAAAAAGAAAAGGGAGCTTTCGAGCTCCCTTTTTTTTTGGATTTTGGGCATAAAAAAAGGAGACCTTGTGGGTCTCCTTTTTATTTTTGATCAGAGGCTGATTACTTAGTGCAAGACAATGGGTAGATGTTGCCTTTTGCAGTCAAGAAACCAGAGAACGCGCCAGTGTCGTCTTTGCTCAATGCAAGGAAGCCAGTGTTTACGATTACGCCTTCAGCTGTTTGACCTGTTTGTTCAGTCATCGCCATGAATTGCAAGAAACCTTGTTCGATTTGCGCAGTCAAAGTACCTTTGTCGCCTTGAGTGTAGAACTGAGTTGTTCCTTTTTTCTCTACAAGGTTCACTGTGATGAAATCAGCAGATTGATCATCAGCCATTACCAAAGTTGCTTTAACAGAGTTTGATTGTGATGGAACTACGCAGTTGAAAAGAGTTGTGTCAGCGAAAGCTGAAGAACCGATAAGCAATGAAGCCAAGATAAGCTTTTTCATTTTGAATCTCCTAAATAAAGTTGCTGGACCATTTCGATGCAGAAAGGCTATTGCAGAGTGGTCTAGGTAAGCAATGCAAATGCAACGCGATATTCGGAGGACGGAGCTGCGGGGACAAAACAGCACACCCCTTCGGCTTCCGGAGGTTAGTCTGAAAACAGCCCCTTGTAATGCAACTATAGCTGAATTTTAGTTTATGATGGAAATGTCGAAGGACATACACCAGGGGTTTATGCAGCGAAAGATCACGTTTCTTCATCTGTTTTTGCTAAATCATTTTGTTCTGACACTGATTGTCCTCGGGGTGATCGGAGCTTATGGAACCTATTTGGTTAACTTTGAACAGAGGGCAGTAAAAGAGCGTATTGATCCCCAACTAGTCAGGGAAACAGAGCGACTACAAAGTGATTTCCAAGCAATCGAAAGCAACGTGCAAAAGTTGAAAAGCGTTGTTGAGATGTTTCAATATATGCCAGACGGTGCACGGGCGAAGAATTTTAAAAAATTTGCGAGTGAGTCTTTGGCGCCACATCCGATTCAGTTCAATGCTTTTGTCGCATTAGGTCCCCAGTTGGCTCAAAAGTATTTTGGTCGCGAATCATACATATTAACGATTCATCGTAATGCTGCGGTGGTGGGAAGTCCCAAATATCTTGAGGCTTCTTCTTTTATCTCTGAGGTATTTCACACTCTAGGCTATGACAAGGACCCAGCTGCGCAATGGTGGGCCATTAATAACTCCAGCCCAGGAATGAACTATTCCGACTTCTATTTTGATAAAGGCTATATGGAAAAAGTGATGTTTAGTTCCACTATGGGAATTTACATCGACGGAAAGACTGAAGCCGTAGTTGGTATTGATACCCTGACCGGAGAGATTGCCAGACGCCTGGGAGCTTTTAAGTTAGGAAGTACCGGCGGGTTGATCGTGGTGGATGAGTTTGGTCGTCCGGTCTTGCCACTGTTGAATGGTGACTTGCCTATGTTGGGTTATCGCTTTGAGAAACCAACAACCATGGATCAGTTCAAAACTATGCCGCTTCTTTCAAGTAAAGCGATGAGTGTGATGGCAGATCGTATTCAGGATTTTACTGGAAGCGACGGAGAAACTTATATCACTCTTGCAAAACCGGTGAAGATTAAAGGGCATGCTTGGAATCTTGTCATTTACCAGAAGAAGTCCGAGGCTTACGCTGGATTGTATCGTCGTCTGTTGGTGCTCTTAGTTTTGGTTTTTGTGACCTATATCGTTGGTTCCTTGATGCTTTATTTTACAGGTCGCTATGTGATTCAAAAAGAAAGAGCGGCCTTTGAAGAATTGCGAAGATCACGGGATGTGGCGGAAGCTGCAACCAAAGCCAAGTCCGTTTTCTTATCGACGATGAGCCATGAAATTCGAACTCCATTGAATTCGATGCTGGGATCCGCGGATCTATTGATTGAGACGGCCTTGAGTTCTGAACAACAAGAGTATGTAAATTCATTGATGAGTGCCGGCGAATCGCTTTTGACGGTTTTGAATCACATTCTGGATTTCTCAAAAATTGAAGCGGGCAAGATGTCGCTAGAGTCGAAAGACTTCTTGTTGAGTGATTTGGTTCGCGAAACAGAGCTGCTGGTGATGCCTTCAATTTATCGCAAAGGTTTGCAGTTCCATGTGCATTATCCAAAGATAGATTTTGATGTCTCTGGCGATCCTTTGCGTCTGAAGCAGGTTCTTCTGAATCTATTGGGGAACTCAGTCAAGTTCACCGATCACGGCCGCGTGGATCTTCTTATATCCTTGGAAGAGCTTCCTGATCCGGGAAAACGACGCATTCGTTTTGAAGTTAAAGATACCGGAATTGGTATAGCCCGTGAAAATCTGGAACAAATTTTTGATGAGTTTAGCCAGGAGGATTCATCGGTCACACGGCGCTTTGGCGGAACGGGATTAGGCTTGAGCATCTCCAAAAAAATTATTGAACTTATGGGGGGCAAGCTGGTTTGTCAGAGTACTCAATTTATTGGCTCTAGCTTTTCATTTTATGTCGATCTGCCGGTTCGGGGCGCGGGAGTTTGGGTCCCAGGAACGGAAGAGTATCAAGTTCTTCCGATGTTGTCTGAGGAATATCCTCAGGGAACGAAAAAGACCAAAAAAGTTTTGTTGGTTGATGATATGGATGAGAATCATCAGCTGCTAAAAGCTTATATGAAAACCGTTGAGAATTTAGAAATTGATTCTGCCTATAACGGTTTAGAGTGCCTCGAGAAGTGCGCAGAGAAACAGTACGATTTAATCTTCATGGATGTGCAAATGCCGAAGATTTCGGGTTTGGACACGATTCGTAAGTTGCGTGAAATGGAGTCCCAGCAAGGACTTCCCAGGGTTCCTGTGGTAGTGGTGTCGGCTAATAATTTTACAGAGGATCGTGAGAAGAGTTTGGCAGTCGGGGCCGATGAACACTGTGGAAAACCTATTCGCAAGCGCACGATCGTCGAACTTATATCCAAATATTGCAGTGACGAACCTGTTTACACCCCGATTTAGACGGCAAAGTTTTAAAAAATCGCGAGAAACCTATCTACCTTGGTCAAGTTCCCAATTGAATTGCCGATACTGAAATATCGGAGTGGTGATGTTGAAAAACTGGTCTTTAATTATTATTGGCTGTCTCATTTTGGGATTCCAGAATTGCGGTCGCAACGGTTTTGCACCGGAATATAATAGTTCAAGTGACATCAGTCCTGTGGTGGCGGGAGATGCCATCAATGGGGATGGCTCAACTGACGAGAGCTCCACATCGCCAGTGACAGCAGTGGAGATTCCAACATCCAACGGTCCTTTGACCGTTCAAGTAGACAGCGGCAAGATCACCTTGATCGATCAACAAGGACAGAATCAGGTTATCGAACAAGCTTGTCTTAGCGCCGCCGATCTTTCGGAACTGCAGTCTTATACGAAGGCTTACAATCTTTGTAGCAACACCCGAGCTGCTGACTTCTGCACTCAAACTTACACTCCCGGATACGCAAGCCTTATTGTCGATGGCCAGAAACTCAATTTGGGTGAGTCCTTCGATGGTTGTGGTAAGGGTTTGAAGGACTTCTGTGGAACCCAAGCGGAGTCATTCCGCGGACTGGTCAGTTATATCGTTAAGAATTTTTCTTCAATGAAATGCCAATAGAAGGTACCTGCTTCCTTTTGATGCGAATAGGTGCATTCAAAAACAAAAAAGGAGATCGCTTTACGATCTCCTTTTTTGTTTCTCAAATTTGTACCAAATCAAATAAGAAGGAAGCAGGTACCTATGCGGGTACCTATACGCCTAGAAGTGATTTAACCTTTGCGAAGGCGTCGTTGATCTTGCTTCTGTCAGGAGCAGCACCTTGAGCGAAGTCAGGGCGACCGCCGCCTTTGCCTCCCATAAGGGCTGCGACTTCCTTAAGGACGTCTCCGGCCTTGTGGTCCCCAGCCATGTCTTTAGAGACGCTGACGATGATTGGATTGGATCCGTCACCCACACCCACGACAACAACGATACCGCTTTGGATCTTGTTCTTAAGATCATCAGTGACCTTGGCAAGAACTTCGCGGTCATCGACGGCAACGTCAGCAAGGATTAACTTACCAGCGGCACCTGATTTAGATTTGAAGGCCAATGCTTTGCCTGCCAGTTCGTCAACGTTGATCTGACCGCCTTGAAGCTTCTTGATTTCCTTTTCAAGATTCTTAGCTTGATCTTTCAACTGCTCGATTTTGCCAGCCAAAGTGCTTTTCTTGTACGCCTCTGAATCCGCTGCCACGGACTCAAGATTTGCTTCCAAGTTTTTCAAGTAATGTGCTGATTTTTGCAACCCTGCCGCAGCAAGAGCGTCGTCCAAATGTTCAATTGAGTTCATTGCAAACTTAACGGCCAAGTCGCCAGTGATTGCTTCCACGCGGCGCACGCCTGAGCTGACACCACTTTCAGAAGTGATCTTAAACAAGCGAATTGAAGAAGTGTTCTTCACGTGAGTACCACCGCAAAGTTCGCATGAGAAGTCACCCATAGTGAGGACACGAACATCATTAGCATACTTTTCGCCGAATAAAGCCATGGCACCTTTTTCGATGGCGAGCTTATGAGGCATAGTTTCAGTTTTAACCTCAAGGCTGCGGGCGATTTGTTCGTTCACAAGATCTTCGATCTTCTTGATTTCTTCAGAGCTCAACGGTTTGTTGTGAGTGAAGTCGAAGCGAGTCTTTTGAGAATCCACCAAAGAACCGGCTTGTGTGACATGCACACCCAATACTTTGCGAAGGGCCGTGTGTAGCAAGTGAGTCGCCGAGTGATTGCTGGCTGTATTTCTTCTTTCAACAGAGTCAACGCCAGTAACAACAGCATTTCCAACTTTAAATCCGCCATGCTCGACTTCTACGTGGTGCAGGAAGATATCGTCGATCTTAGTTGTATTCAAAACGCGAGCACGATTGGTGTCCTGCATGATGTATCCAACGTCGCCAGCCTGTCCGCCACCTTCTCCGTAGAAGGTCGTGTTGTCCAAAATCATCAAGCCGGTATCGCCCGTTTTAAGTTCACTGACTTCTGCCTGGCCATTGGAAAGAGCCATCACTTTACCGTCGCCAATTGTGCCATCATAGCCCAAGAACTTCACAGTCTTGCCGCCTGTTGCATAGTCTTTGGCGAATTTGATCAAGTGCTGCTCATCGGCTCCCATGGATTTTCCTTTCCATGAAGCTTTTGATTTCGCACGGTTGGCTTCCATTTCTTTTTCAAAGGCCGCTTCGTTCACTTCGATGCCATTTTCATTTGCGATCACGCGAGTGAGATCCGCAGGGAAGCCGTAAGTGTCGTACATTTTGAAAACAACTTCGCCAGAAAGTTCTTTGATATTTTTAGCTTTGGTTTTCGCAAGCTCTGTCATCAAAATTTCAGTTCCCTTATCCAGAGTGGCAAGGAATCTGTCTTCTTCATCGCGGATCGTATTCAAGATATGATCACGGCGTTCAATCAGCTCAGGGTAAAATGCACCCATCGTTTCGATTAATGCTTCCGCCATACCTGGTAGGAATGACTGATTTGCAGAAAGCTTGCGACCGTAGCGAATCGCACGACGCATGATACGGCGAAGAACATAGCCACGGCCTTCATTCGAAGGAAGGGCCCCATCGGCGATCAGGAAAGAAGTGGAGCGGCAGTGGTCCGCAAGGACGCGCAAAGCTGATGTTGTTTCGGCAGCAGCGGGATCTTTTGCAAGAACTTCTTTGTCGGTGATGTATTTGATGCCGCCGATTTTACAAGCCAAGTTGATCATCGGTTGGAACAGATCTGTATCGTAGTTGTTGAAGTGGCCTTGCATAGCCGCAGTCATGCGCTCCAAGCCTCCGCCCGTATCGACGGAAGGTTTCGGCAGTGGAGTCAAAGTTCCCGGAGGATTCTCGAAGTACTGCATGAAGACCAGATTCCAGATTTCAACGAAACGATCTTCACCGGCTTCGATGCCTTTGAAAGGATCTGAAATAGTTCCCGCTTTAGGGCCGTGGTCGTAGAAGATTTCAGTACAAGGACCGCAAGGACCGGTGTCACCCATTTTCCAGAAATTGTCTTTATCGAAACGGAAGATGCGATCGCGAGGGATACCTTCCTGGTTGTGCCAGATGTCGGCTGCTTCATCGTCAGAGATATGAACTGTGACGTAAAGTTTCTCTTTTGGAATCTTCAATTCTTTTGTGAGGAATTCCCATGCAAAGTGAATGGCGTCTTTCTTGAAGTAATCACCAAAAGAAAAGTTGCCAAGCATTTCAAAGAAAGTGTGATGGCGGGCCGTGAAGCCAACGTTTTCCAAGTCGTTGTGTTTACCACCGGCGCGCACACACTTTTGCGAAGTGACAGCGCGAGTGTAGTCGCGTTTTTCAAGACCCAAGAAAGTATTTTTAAACTGATTCATGCCGGCGTTTGCAAAAAGCAATGTCGGATCGTTTTCCGGAATCAGCGACGAAGACGCAACATGGGTATGTCCATTGCGCTTGAAGTATTCAATAAAGGCATTTCTAATCTCAGAGCTTTTCATAAAGAACCTTTCTTACGGTCTCAGAATCAAAACCTCGGGAAGCAAGCAGGCGTCCTACGCGAGCCTTGTCTTCACGAGTGAAGTCATAATCTTCGTCATACTTATTTTTGACAATCGCCAGAGCCTTTTCAAGCTCCAAAGCACGGTCTGTCTCAACAGCTGGCAACCCTTTTTCCTTGAGGTAGTTGTTGATGTAGTAAATGCCTTTGTTGCGGCGATGGAGCATGTCGGCCAGACGATGGGCGAGGTTGACTGGATCGCCCAGCCAATTGTTGTCTTTGGCATAGGCAATGGCCTCCTCAACGGCTTCCATTCCATCCTCTTCATCTGAAAATTTCTCGCGCAGTTTTTTGCGGAGCTCTTTTTCAGAGTGATCGCGGCGAGCGATAAGGTCCATGACCTTTCTTTTCGCGGCTTGCTTGGTTTTTAGAGGATTTTTCTCGTCAGACATGCGAGAAAAAATTTACCCGCTTTAGATCGGGGAGTCATGCTTTTTTCAAGTTACCTCTTTGCACTCCGACCTCGTCGGAGTATGGAGACATTAGAGGTGAGCGTAATCACCGTGAGTTCACAGTAGGTTCCGAGTCGCAAGCTCGGTCCCCAGTAGCCAGTACCCTGATTGACATAGAGCTGCATGCCCTGAATACGGTAAAGGCCTTTCGAGTATCTTTCAAAGAAGCCAATGAGCAGATTCCAGGGGAAGAATTGTCCACCATGGGTGTGCCCTGACAGCTGCAGGTCAAAGCCCTTCTTGCAGGCTTGCTTTGCCAAAGAGGGTTGGTGCGATAGAAGGAGCTTAAAGCCTTCGGGCTTAAGCTGTGCAGCGACCTTCTCAAAATCAGGCTCTTCTTTTCTGAACATTCGGGCCGCAGGATCCGGAATGCCGGAAATCTGTAACAAGCTGTTGTTGATGGTGAGGTTGGCGGTTTCGTTGATGAGGACGTTGAAGTCCACAGACCGAAAGGCTGCCAAGCCCTGGTCGACGTCCCAGTAATACTCGTGATTTCCAGGAACGTAGTAGTGTCCCAGTCTGCTTTCCATTTTCTTTAAAGAATCAAATTCAGCAAGGTGGCGGATGGCTTGGCTATCTAAAATGTCTCCGGTGTAAACGACGAGATCTGGCTTAAGTTTATTAACCCGCTGGACGAGCTTTTCAACAAAATGGACAGGAAGACTGGAGCTGATATGCAAGTCAGTGATGTGCAGAATTCGCAAATTCTCGAGACCCTTGGGAAGATTTTTAAAACCCAGGGCCACATGAGTCACCCGAGGGCCCACGCGAACCACCAGTGTACCCAGCAGAATCAAGAACAACGGCAGAGTCAGCATGATGCCCAGGGCTTCTTTGCCAAAAGCAAACTCAGTGCTGTAGGCCGGCGCCAAATATTCCAAAGCGAAAGCGGCCACATCGCGAAGAATGACAAAGCTGATCAAAAAATTGATGTACGCCATGCAAAGGTGCGCGACTCGAGAGAAGCTGTCATGCCAAGGTCGATGTTCCAAGCGGCGATCCGACCAGAAATAGAGTGGCTGAGCTAAAACAATCCCTAAGATCGAAATCAATCCAAGATTGACGATGGAAACCATCCCGAGCGAAAGATCGGCAAATCTTGTGAGTTGATGGCTGAGATAGAAAAACACAACTACGAAAAGACTGACTAAAACGACTCTGAAAAAACCCATGGCCATTTCTAACATGACCGTCCTGCGTTTGCACAGATTTCTGCAAAAACACAAATCCTCGATCATACGGTGCAATGATAGTCTTTAAATTCAGGGGGTCCCATGGCGATCAGAGGCGAATTTGAACAGGCGCGTGATTTTTTGATTTTGCATCGAGCAGACTATGACTATGCCTTCAATCAATTCAAGTGGCCTCAGTTGGAAAATTTCAATTGGGCTTTGGATTATTTTGATTCGATGGCCGAAGGAAATAATAACACTGCTTTATGGATCATTAATGAAGATGGCAAAGAAGAAAAATATAGTTTTGCGGATCTTTCGGCGCGTTCGGGGCAGGTTGCCAATTACTTGAGAAAATTGGGAGTTCATAAAGGCGATTCCATTTTGCTGATGGTCGGAAACGACACAGCTTACTGGGAGATCATGCTGGCAGCCATGAAGTTGGGGGCGGTGGTGGTTCCTGCAAGTCCTTATCTTTCAGAGGCGGAGTTGGAAGATCGATTGTTGCGAGGTCGCGTGCGCCTTGTGGTGACCACGAAAGATCATGCAGATCGTTTCCGCTTTGATTCATCAAGTTTGATTCCTTTGTTGGTCGACGGAAGTATGTCGGGTTGGCATGACTATGCGGACGCCACCCGCGAGAGCGCCAGCTATGAGGCCTCTGAGAAAACCAAAGCGACAGATGCGGTGTTGATGTATTTTACCTCTTCAATGGCTGCGAAGCCGAAAATGGTTGAGCATTCTTATCTTAGTTTTACGGTAGGTCATCTCTCCTCAATGTTTTGGATGGGACTTCGCCCTGGTGATATCCATTTAGGCATCAGCTCTCCGGGATGGTCGATGCATGATTGGAATAGCTTTATTGCTCCGTGGAATGCGGAGGCTACTATTTTTGTTGATCACCTCAGTCGCCTTCATGGACGCTTTGATGCAAAAATTCTTCTCGATACAATGGAGCATTATAGAATCACCACATTCTGTGCGCCTCCGTCTGTTTGGAGAAAACTTCTGCAAGAGGATCTCACTCAGTTTCAAATTCCGCTGCGCGAAGCTTTAAGTACCGGTGAGCCATTGACCGAAGACATTGTCGAAAAAGTTCACCAAGCGTGGGGTTTGCAAATTCGCGATGGTTTTAGTCAGACCGAAACCAGCATGTTGATCGGTGTGGCTCCAGGTCAAAGAGCGGTTCCCGGCAGCTTGGGAAAACCTTTGCCAGGATATAGTATTCGTTTGTTGGATGAAGCGGGAAAAGAAGTCAAAGAGGGCGAGATCTGTGTTGAGGCGGCAGTTTTGAAAACACACCCTTATCATTCTGGCGATGTCGCGCGAATAGATAAGGCCGGAAATTACTCGTATGTGGGGCGTAACGATGCGCTCTTCAAGTGCTCTGACTATCGTATCAGTCCTTTTGAAATTGAATCAGTGCTTCTTGAGAATCCCGCAGTTCGTGAAGTCGCGGTCATTCCAAGTCCGGATCCCATACGTTATGCGGTTCCCAAGGCGATCGTGGTTCTGGCGAAGGGATTTGAGCCGACTAAGGAAATTGCGATAGATATTATGAATTATACGAGAAGCCGATTGGCTCCATTTAAACGTGTGCGCAGAGTGGAATTTCATGATCTTTTAAAGGGTTCTGATGGCACCATTCTCAGAATGGAGCTGATAAAAAAAGAACAAGAAAAGCGTCAAACAAATGATAAATCACTCTATGAATTTTGGGAGGAAGATGCACGGGCAACTCTTCCTGAGACATGGGCGCAGGATTTGCCATAGGGGAATTATAAGAATACTCGCGAGTCTTATTTTTAGATTTTTTTATAGGGAAAAGCGCTTTAGTTCAGACAAGGCCTGTCCGATCAATTCATTACTGTGAAGATTACAGTTTCGAAAGGTCGTTGTGATGCCAGGGGATAAGGAAATTAAAGTTATTAGAGTATCGCGCAATCCTGAGCCTTCCCTGAAAGCCGATGAAAAAGAAAATGAAGCCGCTCGTGAAAAAGGTCGTAGTTTTTTGTACGGCATTCTTTGCGAAATGATGGATCGACCTGAAGACATCGCCGTGACCTACACTGTGGGTGATAGAACCACGATTTACAAAGTGGACTGTCATCCGAAAAGTTTGGGACAGCTCATTGGAGCAAAGGGTAAGAACATCAGCGGCATTCGCGCGGTGATTTCTGCCATGATGGCTCGCAAGGGCATCCGTGCGATCGTAGAAATTCCCTATATTGAACCAAGCGAAGCTTAGATCTCTGCGATTTTAACTGTCAGAGAATTTGCGAAGCTCCCTCGAAGTGCGAGTCTTCAATGTGCACTTCATATGAGGAGAGAGCTTCGCCGATCCCAAAGTCTTCGTGACAAAATCGAACATACTCTGATCGAACTCTTGGCGAACGATAGGATCGTCCTTGATGAATGGGGTTATTTGAATCTCATTTCCAAAAGCCAGTTGGTCTGTGAATGCGCCCAGAAAAAAGAGAAAAACAATCCAACGAATCATCGTCATCGTAGGTCCTCCGCGAGTTCGCCCAGTATTGGGGGATTTCCGGCGTGAAGTCGAATCGCTAATTTTGATGGTTTCCATAAGATTAACTCGCACTGGCAGGCTGCCTTGGTCGGCGCGCAATGACGCTTATCATTTTGCATTGCATGGCAAAAAGGTACGGCGTACCTCTTGGGCATGAGAAACTTCCTCAAGAAATTGGCTACTTTATTTGGTGTGGGACTGAGTCCCAAGGCGCCGGGAACTGTGGCGACAGTTGCAACGATTCCGCTTGTTTTCCTTTTGAATTGGGCAGGACCGATTCCTTATATGATCGTGACTTTCTTGCTGCTCCCTGTCGGAATCTTGGCCGCAGAGATCTATGAGCAAGACAAGGGGAGTCATGATTCGCAGGAAATCGTGATCGATGAGGTTGTTGGCTTCCTGATTACAATGGTTTGGCTGCCTTTGACATGGCAGGCTATTTTAATCGGATTTGTGCTGTTTAGATTACTAGACATTACGAAGCCTTTGTTCGTAGGATATTTAGATAAGAAGATCCAAGGAGGTCTTGGAGTCATGGTCGATGACGTCGCAGCCGGAATGGTTGCTAGTGTGATCATGCAATTGCTCTTTACCCACACCAATTGGTTGGGTTCTCAAATTTTGGTCGGTTAAATGGCTGAAAAGAGAGATGAGAAACTCCAAGAATTAATTCGATCCCTTCGCGACCAAAAACTCACTGTGAGTTTTGCGGAAAGTTGTACTGGAGGTGCACTTTCTAGTTTTCTAACAGAGCAAGCAGGCGTTTCCGACATTTATCTAGGCTCTGTGGTTTCTTACTCTAACGAGGCGAAGGTGGATCTTCTGGGGGTCCGTCGAGACACTCTCATGCAAGAGGGTGCGGTGAGCGAAGTCGTCGCTCGTCAAATGGCGCACGGAGTGCGTCGACAGCTTAAAACTGATTGGTCTGTGGCAATCACAGGTATTGCTGGTCCGAGTGGTGGAACACCCACGAAGCCGGTAGGTACTGTGTGCATTGCTCTTGTTGGGCCGAACTTTGAAGACTCTAGAAAAGAACTCTTTTCTGGGGACCGCAAAGCCATCCAGCAGGCAACCGTCGACTATTCAGTTCAGTGGCTGTGTGAAGTTCTCGAAGGAAATTAGTAAACGTAGCCCCCGGCTGCAAAACATTAACAATAAAAAGCAATACGACGAGTGTCGTATTTATAAGAGAGGGAATCACAGATGGCGAATCCAACTGTAGACAGCAAAGCAAATAACGAAAAAGCAAAAGCACTTGAATTGGCAGTTTCGACTATCGAAAAGCAATTCGGTAAAGGTTCAATCATGCGTTTGGGCGCAAACGAAACTCTTGTAAAAGATGTTGAGTCCATCAGCACTGGTGCATTGAGCTTGGACATTGCTTTGGGTATCGGTGGTCTTCCTAAAGGTCGTATCGTAGAAGTTTACGGACCAGAGTCTTCTGGTAAAACGACAATCGCTCTTTCAACAATCGCACAAGCTCAGAAAAAAGGCGGCGTTGTTGCTTTCGTAGATGCTGAGCATGCATTGGATATCAACTACGCTCGTAAATTGGGTGTAAACACTGAAGATCTTTTGATCTCTCAACCAGACACTGGTGAGCAAGCTCTTGAAATCGTAGAAACTCTAGTTCGCTCTGGCGCAATCGACGTATTGGTTGTCGACTCCGTAGCGGCTCTGGTTCCACGCGCAGAGATCGAAGGCGACATGGGAGATTCACACGTAGGTCTTCAAGCTCGCTTGATGTCTCAAGCTCTTCGTAAATTGACTGCAGCTATCAACCGTTCAAACACTCTTGTTATCTTCATCAATCAGCTTCGTATGAAGATCGGTGTGATGTTCGGTAACCCAGAGACAACTACTGGTGGTAACGCGTTGAAATTCTACTCTTCAATCCGTTTGGATGTTCGCCGTGTTGGCGCGATCAAAAATGGTGAGGATGTGACTGGTAACCGTACTGCGGTGAAAGTTGTGAAAAATAAAATGGCTCCTCCGTTCACTAAAGTTGAATTCGACTTGATGTACGGTGAAGGTATCTCTGCAGAAGGTGATATCTTGGATTTGGCTGTGACTGCAAACATGGTTGAAAAATCAGGTGCATGGTTCTCTATCAACGGAGAGCGCATGGGACAAGGTCGTGATGCTGCTAAGACTTTCTTGAAGGATCACCCTGAATACATGGAACAACTTCGCACTAAGATCTTGGCTGCGAACGGTATCGGCAAACTTCTGATCGATGCTGAAGGCAACAACGGCGAAGACCATGAAGGCGTTGAACCTACTATCGAAGCTGAAGACGCTCCGAAAAAAGGTAAAAAGGCTAAGCACTAGGCTTGTCTGATCTGATTTACACTCCGGCTTCGTCGGAGTAGTAAAGTCTACTTACTTTTTTAAGTTAATTATTTTAAAACCCGCTCCGCAAGAGCGGGTTTTTTTATATTCAAGATGACATCAATTTTAACCCTATAACTCTGAGCGCCGGCCACAGCGCAGAGTCATGACTTTAGCCCGAGGCCTCTTTATCTTCGTCTGTAGATGATTAGTCTTACAAAAATAAAAGCTTCGATTCTTTTATGTCTTTTTCCTTATCTTGCAGCTTGTGCCAATCGAGAAGTTATTCGCGATATCGATTATAAATATTCAGTAGCGGCGATGCGCATGGGTGAACCTGCCGCGGCGTTGAAGGACTTTCCCAAATTGGAAAAGGGCGGTTTCATCACGACTGTCGAACGCTCATGGATTTCTCTGTGGGACGGAAGTAAAGATCAAAGTGGCTTGCTGGATCAGGTGAAGTCCCTGGAGAATCGAAAGTACATTAGTGTTTCTCGTGAGGCACAGTATTTCTTTTTTAGTGAAACCGAAGAGGGATATATTCCCGGCGAGCATGAGATCATCTGTTTGCATCTCATCAGTGCGATGTACTTCATGCAGAACCAACAATGGGAAGAGGCGAAAGTGGAAGCGCGCTTGGCCGGATACTTTTTGCAAACTTTCTTTAAGCCAGATCAACCTCACTTCGATGATCCGGCTTTAAGAGTTTGGCTTGCCGGAATTTGGTCTGCATTGGGTGAGTGGCCAGAGGCGCAAGTGGATCTGCGCAAGGCCTACGAGCTAAGTCATGATAAAAATATTTTGCCATTCTTGGAGGTGCAAAGGCCTCCGTCTGATTTGAGCATTGGCTTCTATGGAGTTTCTCCTGATTTGCAGTGGACGGAAGGAAATGCCTTTCCTAAATTTGATAATAGCACTGCGGCTCCATTGCTGCCCATCCATTTCAGTTCAGCCCCTTGGTATGAACGTCATCAATTGCGCAACTCAACCATTCGCGATGTTGTTATGAAATCTAACTATATGGCGCAGTACTACGGAACAAAGCTGAACAAGGGCGCAGAGAAAACCATAGGTTATACCGCGGGCGGATCCATTATGACGGCAGGCTTATTCGTGGGAACAGCGATCGCCGGAGGAGGAACCTATTTGCTGGCCTCTTCTGGGGCTTCTGGGATCGGTGATGCCTTGGGATTGGTATGGGCTGCGGGCTTTTTTGTCGGCAAGTCGATGTGGGATTATGGAAAATCATTATCTTCCGATATGAGCCGAAGCGCTGACGAATCGGAAAAACAAAGTTTTGAAAACATGAAGACCTACCGTTTCGTGCGATTTTTGCCGAATTGGATTTCCTTTTCAAATCAGAAGACCGCCGATTTTGTGACCTATTTGAAGTTTGCAGCACCGAAATCAAAAACATCGGTTCAGTTTATTCAAAGATACTAATGTGTCTTCCAGGACTCTGTCGCAGGCAGCTCGTATGTCACTTAACTGGGGTCAGCGAGAACGTAAAAGTAATTTCTAAAACCTCAGCATTTAGTGCTAAATTCATCACACCCTATGCAAAATAATATGACCGAGTTGAATAATCTTTATTGGATCGAAGAATTGCTTCCTCACGATATTCAATCGTTACCAAAGCATGGCGGGATTGCCTATTATCTGGATATGAATCTTGTGCTGATCTTGGTGGAGAAGCCTGAAAGCACCTATGAGCATAAAGGTGTGACCTATCCCTTTAAGTTGTGGAACGGCTGCATTTTCCCCATCGAGTACAAAAAGCAAAGTGCATTTTTTCTGAAGTACTCTTTTTTGGAAAATCATCCAGCTAATAAAGATTGGCTTTATATTCCTGCAGAGTCCGAAAATTTTGAACAGGAAGTCCGCCTCATGATGCGTGAAATTTCCAAAAGGAATCCGCTGTTGGGAATTCCGATGAAAATCAAAGAGCCGCTTGCAAAAAAATCCACCACTGCAAAAGCAAAAAAGAAAGCCGGCAAGATCACGAAAGGTGATAAGAAGCGTGAGAACAAATTTTTGCTGGGAGTGCTGAACCAGAACAAAAAGCCAACTTCTGAAACATAAGGTTGCTGATCGACCTAGACCTTAGTTTGGGTTGGTTTGGTTGGATTAAAAAAGACGCTTCACCTCTGCAAAGAGCTAGACTAAGGTATTGGGTATTCAATGACTCAACTTGAGGTAAGCACCATGGGAAATGTAGTTTCTTTCATCAATCAAAAGGGCGGAGTTGCTAAGACGACGACGGCAATTAACGTAGCAGCTCAGTGGGCGAAAGAAGGTAAGAAGATTCTTCTTATCGATCTGGATCCGCAGTCTTCGGCTACTCGCGCGATTTTCGGTGATATGGAATTTGAGGATACGATTTACGATGTTTTAACTTCGGAAATTGAAGCCTCTCAGGCGATTGTTAGCTCTGAAACTTTTGGCATTGACGTGATTCCCTCTGAAATTATGTTGAGCGGTATCGAAATTATTCTGGCTTCCAAATTCGGACGCGAAAGCATTTTGAAGCGTTGTCTGGCAGAAGTTAAAGATCAATATGATATCGTTGTGATCGACTGCTCGCCATCGTTGGGTCTGTTGACAGTAAATGCCTTGATCGCTTCCAAAGATATCGTAATTCCAATCTGCCCGGAATATTTCTCGCTGAAAGGTATCGATCTTATCCTTGAGACTTTGAAACACATCCACGTGGGCCTTGGTCACAAAGTGGAAGTTCGCGGAATTATTATTTCCAAATACCGCAACCGCCGTATTATCGAGCAGGTTATTAACGATCTGAAAACGAAATACACGATTCCGGTATTCAACAATTATATTCCTGAATCCGTTGTGGTTGAAGAAGCCCATCACAGACATTTGCCGATGCTAGAGTATTCGCCGAAAAATCCGGCGGGATTGGCCTTGGCAAATCTTGCAATGGAAATGTGGGCTTGAGCCATATCAATCCGCTATTCCTAGATTCAACTAAACCCGTTGGCGACAAAGTCGTCACCAACGTGGAGCTATTGGGCTTAACCCTGATCGATGGTGACTCCGTTTTCTTCGAAGTCAGCGATCATTATGGCGTTGTCCAAAGATTCATCATGCAGAAGATTGAAACGAAGAGGTCTATTCGCTATAGCGCTGAGGTCTGGTTGAAATATCAACATCAGATTCAATATCGTTTTTCTGTGGTTTCAGAGGGTGTGGAGCGCATGACCTCGGCCTCTAAAGAGACCTTGGCGGGCCATGTGATTTCCGAAAAATGGGAGCCTTGTGCAAATCCGGTCGAGAAAGTGAAGAAAGACAAGCGCCCACCGCGTCGCACGGGGGCTCCTCCTGAGATTAAAAAGACTGCGGGAAAATCACTTTGTGAACCGCACATCTTGAATCAGATAAAGTCTTTGTTCGAGGATATGTTTTAGGGTTTCGTGCTCAATGCTTTTTCAGCTCTCTTACAAAGCTTTTTACTTTCTAAGAGAGCTGATGTCTTTTTTCTGGATTATTCAGCGTAAAGCAAAACGTACTTTTTCAATCGACAGTCCATATCCAAAGCAAATGCTTCCTGGAACCAGCCACTGTGGTGAGAGCCTGAGTTAATATAAAGATAAGTGTCTTCAGAGAATGGACCAACCTGCCCCTGAGCGCCTTTGTAAACCTGACCAGCGAACAAAGTTCCATTAAGAACTGGAGAAGCCGGGTAGTCGCTGCGGTTGCCAGAATCAGCAACAATGCTGTCAATTTGGGCTTCACAAATGGCAAAAGCTGAATTGATTTGAGAAAGGGAGGCAGCGGCAAGAATGAACAAGAAAGCGAAGGTCTTTTTCATTGAAGGACTCCTAGGGTTTTTGTTGGGATTTGCTTTGTTGAAATATAGAAAAGACCACCCTAAAAGCCCACAGTTTTGTTCTCCCTTGTAAAAAGTTACCTTGTTTTCGGTCATGTTATTCAAAAACAGAATCCTGCTCGGACCCTAAACTCGACAGAGATCAAATATTGCGAATGTGGTTTTCGACAGAGGCTAAAAGTTTATCTGTCTATCAAAGAATGCCGCCGCCATCCTTTCCTTTGAGATTCAATTTCAGGAGGAATGGCCATGCGTTTATTTGCGTGCATTGGATTGCTGGTTTTAGGCGTCTCAACGACATCCTTGGGAGCTTCAGAAGTCCCCTTTAAAATTACCGAGAAACGTCCTCGCTGCAGCAACTACTCGCGCGTCCGTCAGCCCTTCTTTGGCGAACTTCATCTTCATACGCAGTACTCGGTGGATGCTGCGACCTTGGATACCCGTAACACGCCGGCAGATGCCTATCGTTTTGCAAAAGGGGAGAAGGTTGGCCTGCCACCCTTTATAAACACCTTGATCGGTGAGGTGCCTCCTACGAACACTCCCGTGGGGCCGGTCTCTTCGCATCCTTACTGTTTACCAGGGGAGCGTTGTCAGTTTATGGCAACTCGCACGATTCAACTTCCTGATGGTCGCGGTTTGGATTTTGCGGCGATCACGGATCACTCCGAGCAACTAGGGGAGACCAACATCTGCTTGTGGGAAGAAAAAGTTCCCTGCAGTGATTCCAGCGCCTGCACCGCACAAGGGCAGCAGTGCTATCAAGGTCGTTGTGTTCCGAAAGGATACCAAAGTCCCAGCTGTGTTCTTGTCAGGGAAGAAGTGGCGAAGTTAAGAGGAGGTCTTGGGGCGACGATCTTTGCGGGAGCTTACTTTGTTGCGCAAAATCCAACACGTCTTCCCTTCTGCGGAATTGCCGGAGAGAACTGTCTATTCCAAGCCAAAAATGTCTGGCAGCAAATCATCAACGACGCGCAAGATGCCTATGATCAAACAGACGAATGCAAATTCACCAGCTTCATCGGTTATGAATACACGGCCATGCCTGCTGCAGGCACATGTCAAAATGACGGCAAGGCTTGTTGGGATGGTGTAGGAGTTGCGCGAGCCTCTATTGATTGCTCTGACAATCAGATGTGTCTTTCCGCAGGCGGAGGGGACAATTTGCATCGCAATATTATCTTCCGTAATAGCAATGTCCTCGAGCGTCCTATCAGCAATATTGAAGCTCCGGTAAAATGCGGGAACGGATCTGCATGTAACACTCCAGGTCCTTTGGGATCTCCGGAGATTATGCTGCGTCGGTTGAAGTTGGAGTGCGCTGCGATTCCGGGCTGCGATGTGCTTTCAATTCCCCACAATCCGAATTTAAGTGGTGGTGCGATGTTTGGCATGCCGGAAAATTTAGAAGAGGCAAGACTGCGCAGTGAAATGGAACCTTTGGTGGAACTCTTCCAAATCAAAGGGCAAAGCGAGTGTCGATACTCTGCGCGCATGCCGGGAGCCTGGAACACCTTTGACGAACTTTGCGATTTTGAAAATATGAGCTATGGCCGCTTGGCAAGTCAGTACATTTCTGAGCCGAACGCTATCAATATTCAGCCAAGCAGTTATGTGCGCAATGTCCTGAAAGATGGAATTGCCTATGAACAGAAAAACGGGGTCAATCCATTTAAGCTCGGGGTTGTCGGAGCTCTCGACAATCACAACGGAACTCCCGGGGCGAGTGAATCCTATATGTATGCGAAAGTGGGGGCGCACGGAGATCAAAGTTTTATCGTGTCAGGTGAGGCCCTGTCAGAGACGAACTTTCTAGGTTTGGAAACCAATCCCGGTGGGATGACTGTCGCATGGGCTGAAGAGAATTCACGCGATTCCATTTTTGAAGCCTTCAAACGTCGTGAGACCTATGCGACCAGTGGCACGCGACCTCTGGTGCGTTTCTTCGGTGGATTTGATTTACCAAAAACAATCTGTCAGATGGGTGACTTTGCGGCTCAAGGTTATCAAACGGCTGTTCCGATGGGAGGCTGTCTTACAGGGGCTCCACGAAGTGGGGAGGATTGCAAAGCCAATCTAACAAAGAAAAAAGGCCCATTGTTTGCCGTGTTGGCTTCGAAGGATCCAGGGTGGGCGAATAATCCTGGAACGCCTCTTCAGCGCATTCAAATCATCAAGGGCTGGGTTGATAGTGAAGGGCAGACCCATGAGAAAGTAATTGATGTTGCGGGCAATCCGAAGATCTCTGGCGTGGTCGATCTGAATACTTGTCGACCGAGCCAGAACGATGGTTACAAAACTCTTTGTTCTGTTTGGGAGGATTCTGAATTTAATTCCGAACAGCGCGCCTTCTATTATGCCCGGGTCCTAGAAAATGAAAGCTGTCGTTGGAACCAGTATTACTGCAACGCTCGTGGTATAAACTGTTCGAAACCAGCTATCCCAGAGAGAGAAAATAATCGTTATACCGACTTTGAATATCGTCAATGTTGCAGTGGCATCGTTCCCAATACTGTTCAACAAAGAGCGGTGACTTCACCGATTTGGTACGCGCCATGAAAATATTAAGGAAGGTAGCGCGTAATCGACTTGTACATTTTGTTTTTTTAGGGCTGGCCATTTTTGCGGTGGACCGCTCGGTCGTTCAGTTTTTGAAAAAGTCAGATCGAGATGTGATCCGCATTTCATCTGATCAGGTGGAATCAATACGCTTGGATTATGCAAAACAAGCGGGACAACAGCCCTCGGAAATACAACTGAAGGCTCTTGTTCAAGACAAGGTCGATGAAGAAATCCTGGTGCGCGAAGCGCGACGATTGCTGCTGGATAAGGGTGATGAGAGTGTGCGGCTTCGTCTTATAAGTAAGATGCGCGCACTGGGTGAGGGAGCCAAGTACGCCTCAGAGGAGGAGCTTTTACAGAAGGCCTATGATTTAAGGCTCGATGAAGATACCATCATTCGCAGACATCTTGTTCATAAAATGCAGATTTTGCTGGCACAGTCTGATGGCGATCCCGCACCCAGCGATGATGACATCAAAAAGTTTATTGAGCAAAATCCTCAGCCCTATGAAGCCGCTTCTAGAGTTACGTTCTCACAAGTCTTTATCGCTTCGCAGTCAAATAAGAAGGCTTTGAGTCTTTTAAGGAAGCTTCAAACTTCGCCAGATTCACTAGCATTGATTGAAACTCTTTCTGATCCTTTTCCCTTGGGATTGCGTCTGACGGAAGTCAGTGAATCGTTGTTGCAAAGACGTTTCGGTCAGCAGTTTTCCAAACTGGTGTTTGCCGGAAATCCTGGTCAGTGGATCGGTCCCTTAGAGTCCCCCTTTGGCCTTCACTTAGTTCGAGTGGAGGAGGTGAGCTCAAAGCGATCTCCCTCCTTTGAGGATATAAAGCCGGCAGCTTTGCGCAGTTTAATCAAAGTTCGAGCGGTGATGCGAACTGAGGAAAATATGGATCGACTTCGAAAACTCTATTTAACTGAAGTCGGTTGGAATTTTAAGAGGACGGACAATGCGAGTCTGTAAGTTTCTGTTTGTTATAATGATGCTTATCTCAGGTGTAGTGGGGGCTCATCCCTTGGATCCAGCTCTCCTTGATATGAAGGAAGCGGCGAGCAACAAGTATATTGTACTTTGGAAAACCCCTGCCTCCCGAACCGCCGAGGAGCCATTGAGGCCTCGTTTTCCGGAGCCGTGTCGGGTTAATTCTGAGCAGACGCCGGAGTTTTCCAGTGCCGCTTTGGTTCAGCGCTTTCAGTTGGATTGTGGAGTGAATGGTTTGAAGGACGGCGTGATTCAAGTGACGGGGCTTCGAACTTGGAAAACAGATGTACTTCTAAGAATCGAATTTTTAAATGGCACATCAGCGCGTGCGGTTTTGCGTGAAGATCAAAATTCATTTCGAGTGCCGATAGAGCAAGGCCCGGGGCAGGTTGCTCGTGAATATATTGCCTTGGGTGTAGAGCATATTCTTATGGGTTGGGATCATCTTTTGTTTGTGCTGGGACTTGTGCTTTTGGTGCGCAGTCGACGCACTCTTCTTTGGACCATCACAGCCTTCACGATGGGGCACAGTATTACGCTGTCGTTGGCGGCCTTGGGATTTGTTCACACACCTCAGGCACCCGTAGAGGTTCTGATTGCTTTAAGTATTCTAGTCGTGGCGGTGGAGCTTGTTCGGGTCGAGACAGGTCCGCCGTCGTCATTGGCGGCTCGAAATCCTCCGCTTATTGCTGCGATTTTTGGACTTCTTCACGGTCTGGGCTTTGCGGGGGCCTTGGCGGAGGTGGGTTTGCCATCTCATGAAATTCCGCTGGCTCTGATGACTTTTAATGTGGGGATTGAGTTGGGGCAGTTGGTATTCGTTGCGGCGGTACTCTGTGGTTTGCTTGTTTTAAGACAGTTGAGTCTAAAATGGTCAAAAATGTCTTATGAAATCTCAGTCTATGCTATTGGCTCGTTGTCTTCATATTTAATTTTGGATCGCCTCACGAAACTGTAAGGCGCCAAAAATATTTTGAGTCTTTAAGGAGCAAGGATGCAGCTGAATACAGCAACATCGCGATATTTTGAAACTGCATTTTGCTTGATCCCACGGCTGGTCAGGGAACTGATTTTTTGACTGCTGGTTACTGCATGACCTGCTTGATCTTCAATGGTCATTTGCACCAAGTCCTTCTCGTAGGAATAAGAAGCAGTAAATGTATATCCGATTTCTTGGGCTGTGAGAATGGTCACATCCCCCACTTTTCGTTCAAACAACTCTATTGGCTGCGAGCTGATTGAAAGAGTGCATTCAACATTTGAAGCCTGCGCGAAACTTGAAAAGAGGATGAGTGAGCAAATCACCAAATGTTTCATTTAAAACTCCTAAATTAAATAATATTTACGATGTTTAATGCATAAATAGAAAATCAGATAGTTACGAATGAGACTATCCAGAATTTTCAGGATTGATCAGGAATTAGACAGTGCTTATTAAGTGGGGAGCCTATTGTATCTCGTCCTTGTTGATTTCATAGGCTATTTCTGCGCTTAAGAAGATAATTGCCGATGAGTAGTAGACCCACAACAACAACACAATCAGAGATCCCGCAGCGCCATAAGCGGAAGAAGCGGCACTTCTTCCCAGGTACATTCCAATAAGGCTTTTTCCAATGGAAAACAATGTTGCAGTCAAAAGGCCGGAAGTCACAGCGACCTTCTTGCTCACATGAGTCTGTGGCAGGAAGAAATAAAGAACCGAAAATATGGCTCCAAATATTAACAATGAAATTAAAAAGTTCGCAATATGCCCGACTATGGCCTCAGTGCCCGTTAGGTAAAGGGATAGAAATGATGAAATTGCCACGGAGACAATTGAGATCAGCACAAAAGTCAGAACCATAGCCATATTGAAGACCTTTGACTTTAAGAATCCAAAAGTATGCCGAGCGACCGATTTTTGCTCTGTTTCGTTGTCGGCGTTCTTTATTTGAAATATTTTATTGAGCGAAGTGCGAAGGTGACCAAAGATCAAGCCCGCTGAAAATAACAAAGTCAAAAATCCAAAGATACCCGCTCTGTCACGTGCATGGGAATTTTGACTGGCGTTGACGGCGATTTCCCGAATCAATTGACCAGCTTCGTCTCCAAACCACGATTGTGCCTGGCTTAGAAGTGAATCACGTAAACTGTCGTTGATAAAAGCGACAATTGTTAAGAGGAGTACCAAAAGAGGAGCCAGGGAAAGTGCGCTATAGAAAGATAAGGACGCCGACATTTCCATGATATCGTCTTGCACCAATTTTTTTTGAAAACCCTTGTTAGAGATTTTTTTGAAAGAACTCTTGATATCCATGAAGTCAGATTAACACGCAGTTAAAAAGAACCATTTCTCAAGTTGATTATTTTGGCCATTTACAAAATGAGTCCTCGTGCTGATGCACAATTTCTATCCACCAAGGTCTTGAGATTCAATCGCAAAGGATTTGCACGTGCTATCATATGGACTGAGCAGTGATAGGACTCCGGATTGCTCGGAGTAGAAAAGAGTTCTTTATGAAAAACAAAAGCACTCAACATATCAGAGATACTGAAGCCAAACATAAACAGCCAAGCTATCAATCTTTTCGCCAAGGTCTGAGACAAAGTGAAGATAAAGATAACGAAAATTTTAAACGCGAAGATCTTGGGTTTGGAGGACGAGATACTCGTGGATATGACAAGCAGCACAAGGGTAAGTACTGAACTAATTTTGATACTGGCGCACCTTTCTCATTGCGGATTTAATAGATCTCATTACACTCATTAGCGTTTTGGTAGGGTTTGTCTTTCTGAAGGGAAAAATTAATGAGATCAGTTTTGGTATTGATGATGATAGTAGGGCAGTCTGCATTTGCTTTGGATATGGGCGATTTGCAAAATCAAGGTAGCAAATTGGCAGAACAGGCGAAGGCGAAAGCTCAAGTTGTGGCGGCCGCTTGTAAAGAAGATAAAGTTAAGTACTGCGAAAAGTACAATGAGATGGAAGCTTTAAAGGCGTGCTTCAATACAAATAAAGCAAGCTTGTCGACGGGTTGCAAAACTTCTCTTGGGATGAAGTAGATTTCACTGTTGATATTAAAAAAACCCGCTCCTTGAGGCGGGTTTTTTGTTTTTGAGCCTTTAGAAATAGCGTTTCAGCTTATTTTTCACTGTCTCCGCAGAAACCCTGCGATCTCCTGAGGCAACAAAGTCTTGGCACACTCTGGTAGTTAGCTCTTGGATGCCAAAATAGATTTCATAGTTCTTAGCACCTAATGCAACGGCCTGCTCTTCAGTCCGCAAAGGCTCAAAGGCATTTTTACAACTAGAAAGATCGACGGCCTGTTGCATTGCTTTCAAATGTGGTTTTAAAACATCGACCACTGAATCTTGTAGGTTCAAGACTCCACGACGTTCGACAGACTGAAATCTTATGCGTGCGCCACCGAGAGCATCAAAGAGGCCCAAGGGTTTTGTCTCGCCAGCATTGGTTTGGCCTTTATTGTTTAGAACTTCAGTGGCTGAGCGTAAGCTCAAACACGAAAGATAGCCTGATTTCAAAGATGGATTCTTCAATAGACCCAAATTCTTTTTGAAGCACTCGGTTGAAATTGTCTGTACGAACTTTGAATCTGCAGTGGAGTCAAAAGCGGCAAAGTCTTTTTCATACACTGCGCTCACCTCACCGGATTTAGGGCAGGCACCTGTAAACTCGAGGCCACCATAGACGATGTCTTTCACGAATTTGTATTTCGCAGCACTGACTTTCTTGAGGCGTTCCGGGGCGTAGCGATAGGCTGAAACACTTTCTGCGAAGTCTTCAAAAGGATTTGTTTTCGCATAGATCGAAACCTGCTGAGTTCCCGGATGCATGCGCCAGTTCTCGCGAGTTGATTTTTTGGCTTGTGGTTCCCAGCCGGAAACTTTGAGCCACTCTGGCGAAACATCAATGTCATTGGCGTGAAGATAAGACCAGTTGTGCGAGAACTCGTGATAAACAGAGTATTGACGAATTGGTGGAGTCATCTCATTCCAGACATCGAAAAGTTCAATGCTGGCGTTAGCGATCGTGTCGCCACCGCCGGAATAGCCATAGCCTCTTTTGAAATGAGAGAGCTTTTGATTGAGATCCAAAGGAAGCAAATGGGAAGGGACCGCTTCGATGGATTTCAAGATGTCGCGAATTTCTGAAGCCTTCCAGCGATCCGCATTCGACCAGACATAATGGGACAGATTCAGATCATACTCTGTGAGCAGCAACAACATGAGGGGGCCTTCTTCTTGGCCGAAGATTCTTTGCACTGCGCACAGCACTTTGGTGCAACCATTGGGCGCACCAAAAGCTTTGCGAATGGTATCAGGCTTTAGATCCTTGTTTGCATAGTAGTGGCCAGCTTGGGGAGTCACCAGTTGCATGAATCTATAGACCAACTCGGGGTGTTCGTTTTCGAAACGAATGCCACTCACTTCATAGATTGCCGGCAGTTCCAAGTTGGAAATGTCTGAATACTTTTTGATAAAGGATTTAAGATCGTTGCGGCGAACATGATCTTGATTGATACATCGTGGATTTTCCATCTCTTGCTCTGTCGCAGAGTGAAACGGAGCTTGCGCCGGGGATCTGGACTTTAATCCAGCCTCTGACTGGTATCCAAAATAGAGAGGCAGTGAAAAGGCGAAAGCTGCGACGAGAATACTTAAGAACTTCAGCATGGTAACTCCTGAAAACTCCTTATCGGAAATTTTCAGGGTTACTCAATCAGGCTATTTTAGATACTTTTCGAAGAATTCCAGGGTGTGGCCGATTTGCAAAACCTGATTGTCTTTCTTTTCCGCTCCGTGGCCTTCATCACCGAATACGACCAAAGAAGACGGGATTTTTTTACTCTCTAAAAGTTTTTGGATTTGCAAAGCTTCACCAACCGGTACGCGCGGATCATTAGCCCCTTGAATGATCATCAAAGGCGACTTCAGTTGGTTGATATAAGTTACAGGAGACAACGCCACCAATGCGTCATGATCCTTTTCTAAATCACCGTATTCAGCCATGCGCAGAGCTCGGCGATAAGGTGCGGTGTTTTGCAGGAAGGTCACCAGATTACTCATACCGACAGCCGCGACGCCCGCGTCGTAGGCGCCGGCATACTTGGTCATAGCAAGCAAAGTTGCGTAGCCGCCGTAGCTGCCACCTGTAATGCCCACTTTAGGAGTTTGGCCATTTACTTTCCAGTTCGCTTTGATATAGGTAGCGCAGTCTTCGATGTCTCCGATCACGTCTAAGCGTTTGGCCTTGTCGTCAGAGTGCAGCCATTTCTTTCCATAGCCATCGCTGCCACGAACATTGGGTTCGACCAGAATAAATCCCGCATCAATAAAAATTTGTGCCCAAGAACTGAATCCGGGAATGCTTTGACCCTCTGGGCCGCCGTGAAAGTTCACGATGACGGGACAAAGTTTATTCAAGCATTCGGCAGGTCTTCTGACGAACATGGGGATCTTCGTGCCATCTTTGGCTGGATAATATTCCAACTTTGCAGAAATGAATTTCTTTAAATTAATTCCAGGCGCGCTTGGATACACCCACTGAGTCAGTTTCTTGGTTTTCCAGTCAAATGAGTAATTTGTGTTCGGAGCCTGGGCTGAGGATAAACCCAGCATGGTGGTCCCACCATCACGAGTGGTGCCGCCTAAAAAAACATGTTCCGCATTCGGAAAATTAGGAATTTGCAGGGGCTTGTAGGTGATCGCGCTAAGACCATGCAGTTTCACGTAGGCATGTTCAATTGTGCTGATCAAAATCTTTTCTCTTTTGTGGTCGATCTGAATATCGCTGACATCAGAGTCCGGAACTGAGAAGAGCTCTTTCCAAACTGTACCTTTAAGAAGATAAAGTTTTCGGAAGTCTGTGAATTTAGAAGTAACTACTAAAAGATCTTTTTCATTTCTCGCATAGGAAGCATTGAAGTCTTCCATTTCTCCTTGGCCAAGGACCGGGCGAATCTTGCGAGTTTTGAGGTCAAACTCTGAATATTCAATGGCGCTATTGGAGAGAGACTTGGCCATCAACCAACGACCATCGCGAGTGTAGTCCGCCAAAAACCATTGGCCTTCCTCAGCAAACATTTTTTCGCGTTCACCCGTTGTGATGTTGTAGCGATAGAAAGTATTGACGTCAGGTTTTTCGTCATTGGCTGAATAGACCAAAGTTTTTGAATCATCAGAGATATAGCTTAAGCGGGCTCTCATCTTTGGTTTTGAGAAGACCGTAATATTTTTTAAACCGTCGGGACTGAGCAAGAACAGGCCTGGATTTTCTTGTCCATCCTTGTCTTGGCTTACTGCGAGCCACCGGCCATCGGGAGTGATGTCATGAAGGCGAGTTGAATCCTTGCCGCCAGTAATCTGGATGGGGAAGCCGCGCTTTTGCTCGACGGTCCAAATTTGATGAACTCCAGTGACCTTCCACGTGAAGAAGAGTTGCTTCTTGTTTGGATGAAGAAGACCCAAGCCCGGTGTAGAGATGTCCATCATCTCGCGGATTTTTGTTTCGATCTGCGGCGGCAACTTTGTGGGAGAATATTTTTGCAGGTCCGCTTCGGAAACGGATTCTTTGCCTAAGCCCGAATAAGCGTCAGTACCCGAAGGTTTGAGGGATTTTTGGGAGCAAGCGGTAAATAGGCTGGCGGTTAAAATAGCCAGAAGAACTTTGTTCATGGGACCTCGCAGATGGTGGCAATTCGAAGGAACTTTACGGTAACAAATTCCTCGAGGATCGCCAACCAGCGGTTAGGTCATAGGTCTTGCAAAAGGGGGGGGATTTTTAGAACCAGTCCACATATTCATCGAGGCCGCCCGTCGAGTCGACGTTTGCACGGAGCTGGTTGATCTTAATTATAAGAGATCAACGAGCCTGATTGTTAAAAATTATTATTGAGCGAGATATCCACCATCTACTGGGATGTAGTCACCGGTCATGAAGCTGGAGTCATCTGAGGCTAACCATAAAAAGGCTTTCGCAACTTCTTCAGGTCGACCAAGTCGCTTCATGGGGTGCATTTGTTCCAAAGCATACTTTTGTTCGCGACTCATAGAATGCAGCAATGGAGTTTCGATATATCCGGGTCCGATGGCATTCACACGAATGTTCTTAGCTCCATATTCCGCTGCAGCGGTTTGGGTAAGTCCGACGACTCCGTGCTTGGCGGCGACATAAGCAGAAGCTCCAGGGGTGCCAACCTGACCTAGGATAGAGGAGACATTGATAATGTTCCCTCCATTTTTTTGTTGCAGCATTTGTTCGATTTCGTATTTCATACAATAAAAGACACCGCTTAAGTTGATATCGATCACTTTTTTCCACTGTTCAAAAGTTTTTTCGTGGATAAAACCCTCGTCGCCGACTCCCGCGTTGTTGAACGCCACATCCAAAGAACCAAAAGTTTTGACGGTGGCGGTGACCGCTTCTTTGACCGCCATGGGGTCCGAAACATCACAAGCAATGAAAGCAGCTTTCACTCCCAATGATTCCAGTTCCTTCAAGACATCTTTATTCTCTTTAATGTCGGCGATCATTATGTTGGCTCCCTCTTTGGCAATGATGAGAGCGGATTCTTTACCGATGCCAGAGTTGCCCCCGGTGATGAAGGCGGTTTTGTTTTGGAAGCGATTCATAGATTTTCCTCCATTTTCATTTTCACAAACAATCGGAGTCTAAGTCGAAGGTCGTTTTGAGGGCTTGCGCGAATACAAGGGGGGCAGCTGCATTTATACAGATAAGTAAGGTGAAACTCCCGCGGGACTTCTTGTAATAATGTCGGAGTTTTTTGTTCTCCAACGAACGGGACGTTTTGGGTGAATCGTATGCTGTTAAAACGGATGGCTTCTGAGCTTGTGTGGGTTGATTAATTTGAAAATATTTTTGCGTTATGAATAATGAATATGAGCTTATGGAACATCAGGGTATCTTTAAAGTTTAGCTCATATAGAAAGTTTATCTTGAAGTCTTGTTTTTAATTAAGTCGGCTCATTTTAGTCCGAATCTTATTCAAGATTCTACGACGAGTGGCCGATTAGTTAAACAGCAATGAGAAAAACCTGTACGTTACCTTTTTTATTTTTGCTATGGCTGGGCGTAGTGCGCGCAAATGCGGCGCCTGCGACACTGACCTATCAAGGGCGCATCCTTAAATCAGATGGCTCTCCTCTAGAATATTCTAGCGTTTCCTTTCAATTCGAAGTTCTCGCGCCGAACAAAACTTGCGTGTTATATCGCGAGCAGTTGAATCATGTAGATATGACGAACTCCAGCGGAGTGTTTGATGCCACCATCGGCAATTCACACAGTTATCCCGCAGCACCTACTTTTACTATTTTAGATGCCTTTAATAATGCTCTTTCGCAAACATGCGATGGGAACTCTCCATATAATCCTGGTTTGACGGATGGGCGTTTCTTGCGGGTGAAGTTTCACGATGGAAATTCGTGGAAAACTATTTCCCCGGACAATGAGATTCGCACAGTACCTTATGCGGGATTCTCTGCTTCGTCAGCGATGCTGGGAAGTAATGTTGCCACGGATTTTGTTTTAAAGACTGAAGTTAATAACAATATCAATTGTGATAGTGGAAACTTTCTAACTTGGGATGCCAGTACCAGAAAGTTTGGATGTTCGGGTGTCAGTGGCGCAAGTGGTGGCACTGTGAAAACCGTGACAGCCTCCGCGGGAAGCAATCCCTATTTAACTGTTAGTGCGGATACGGTGAATCCGGTAGTGACTTTGAATGTTGGAACTATTGCGGGCACTGTGGCTGCCGGGAATGATTCTCGTTTTAGCGATGCGCGCACTCCGACGGGTGCTGCGGGAGGAGTTCTTAACGGGACCTATCCGAATCCAAGTCTGGCGGATAATTCTGTCACCAACTCTAAAATTGCTGATGCCGCTGTTTCAACTTCGAAACTTTTTGCAAATCCAGGTGTGAACCGTTTGGTGGGAACTGATTCCTCCACCGGGTCGACCTTGTCTCCGATTGTTTGTTCGTCAGGCCAAATTTTGACTTGGAATGTGGCGACAGGCTGGCAGTGTACCAATCAATCTTCTTTGGCGGTGGGGTCAGCCTCTTTGGCGACAAACTTCAGCGGCAATCTAGCAGGAGATGTCACGGGCACTCAAGGTGCGAGCAGTGTTGATAGAATCAAAGGTTATCCTTTGAATTTCACAGTCGCACCAAGTATTGGACAAGTTTTAAAATTTAACGGAACCCATTGGGCTCCAGCTGCAGATAGCAACGCGGGTGGAACTGTCACAAACGTTTCAGGCACCGCACCGGTGACAGTTACCAATGGCGCAACAACACCATTGATTTCTATGGCCAGAGCCACGGGAGCCGTAGATGGATATTTGGCAGCAGCAGATTGGACGGTCTTTAATAATAAACAAACGGCTTTGGGATTCACTCCATTAAATCCAGCGAACAATTTGAGTGAGCTGACGGCGGCGACGGCCAGAACTAATCTTGGGTTGGGGACAGCAGCGACAAAGAATTTTCCTGCGGCGGGTGATGCTGTGGCTGCAGAAGTCGTTCTTGGCAATGATACGCGCCTTACAAATTCTCGTGCGCCTACCGGAGCTGCAGGCGGGGATTTAACCGGAACCTATCCAAATCCTACTCTTGCCGCCATCGTGACGGCATCGACCGGAACAAAAATTACCTATGATGCTAAAGGGCGTGTAACTTCTTCCGCGGCTTTGGCTGCGACAGATATTCCTTCTTTGGATTGGACTAAAATCACCACAGGTAAACCGACGACATTAAGTGGATATGGTATTACCGATTCTTTGGTTTCTAATGCGGGAGGGGCTCCGTCGATTCAAACAGGTTTGGATGCAAGTAAGCCTGCTTCTCCTTCTGCGGGCGCAATCTATTTTGCGACCGATTCTAAAGTTATCTATCAGTATAATTCAGGAGCTTGGGTCTCTATTGCTTCTGCAAATGGTTCAGGTGGAACAATTACAAGTGTGAGCGCTGGTACGGGACTCTCTGGTGGTGGCTCATCGGGAGCAGTGACACTCAATCTGGCAAATACTGCTGTGACTGCGGGTTCTTATACCAGAGCCAATATTACTGTCGATGCTCAAGGTAGACTCACGGCCGCCACGAATGGAGCTTCTGTCAATTTAGCATCTGAAGTGACAGGGGTCTTGCCACTTGCCAATGGCGGTACGGGTGCCTCAACAGCAATTACTGCGTTCAATGCAATCTCTCCTATTTCTACTAAAGGTGCTTTAATTACGAATGATGGAACTAACGATGTGTCACTGACTGTTGGTACTAACGGCCAAGTTCTTTCAGCGGACTCCGCACAGTCTGGTGGTTTGAAGTGGGTGACTCCAACAAATGGGACAGTCACAAGTGTTGCGACGGGGACTGGACTGTCAGGTGGGCCTATTACATCGAGTGGAACGATTTCATTGGCAAATACCGCAGTGACCCCGGCCGCCTATGGATCGGCAACACAAGTGCCAACATTTACGGTGGATGCCCAAGGTCGATTAACTGCGGCAGCGAACGTCACTATTTCGGGAGTTGCGCCTGGTGGCGCTGCTGGTGGGGATCTATCTGGTACTTATCCAAATCCCACTTTGAATACAGTAACTGTTGGCAAAGGTGGAACTGGTTTGACCAGTGGCACCTCAGGTGGAATTCCATATTTTTCTTCGTCATCGACGATGGCTTCATCGTCACTTCTTACCGCTAACGGAGTCGTTCTTGGTGGAGGAGTCGGTGCAAGTCCGACGTCGACGGCCGCAGGCACGGCAAATCAAGTACTGCGAGTTCCTGCTGGGGGCGGCGCCCCCGTCTTTGGCGCGATCGACATGAGTCAGTCGGCTGCGGTAACTGGAGTTTTGCCGATTGCAAATGGTGGTACTGGTGCCTCTTCTTTGGCCGCCAACCGTTTGCTTGGAACAAATGGAACTGGAACAGTTCAGCAGGCAGTAACCTGCGCTGTAAATCAAATTTTGAGTTTCGATGCTTCTGGAAATTACGGCTGCTATGCTATGAGTTCAATTTATTCTGGGTTTGTAAATGGCGGTAATAGTTTTGGGGCCACTTCAAACCTGGGCAACAATGACAACTTTGACTTAAATATTAAAACGAATAACGCGACTCGAGTGACTGTTCAAGCCGGTGGTAACGTGGGAATTGGAACCACAACTCCTGTGACTAAATTCCAAGTAAGTGGAGACGCGATTATCGGTGGTGGTAACTCTACGTTTGCCGGCGGAAACTATATTTTAGGATCCAGCAATAGCATCACGAATTCCGGGGGAGGCAATGCCTCGGGAATGCATGTCGTCGGTAGTTCCAATAGCTTTACTACAAGCTTGTCGAATTTTGGTTACAACCTGACAGTCATAGGTTCTTCAAATACGGTGAGCAATAATGCCGGAAATGCCAGTATCTTTGGGCGCTCAAACACAGTGACGGCTTCGAATTCGACAACTATTGGTTTTGGTCTTACGAATGGTGTTTCGGGTTCATTGATGATTGGTCCTTTAGATACTGCTAAAATAACAATCTTATCATCAGGAAATGTTGGCATTGGTACGACAGCGCCAAGTGAGGTTCTGGAAGTTAATGGCAATGTCAAAGCAGCCTCTTATCTTTACACCTCAGATGCGCGCTTGAAAAAAGATATCATCACTTTGCCAGATGCCTTGGCAAAAGTGTTGCAGCTTCGTGGTGTGAGTTTCGTTTGGAAAAGTAATGATGAAAAGACTGTGGGCTTCATCGCTCAGGAAGTTGAGAAAATTTATCCTGAGCTTGTGAAGACTGATAGAAAATCAGGATATAAAGCCGTTCAGTACGGAAATATCGTTGCCATTCTGGTGGAAGCGTTAAAGCAGGAACATCAGGAACGCCTTCAAGCGGAAACTCGCTGTGAATCGCAAGTTCAAAACGTACAGCGAACTGTGGCAAGTGTTCAGGATAATTCTCAAACTCGGTTAAATAAACTTGAGAAAGAAAATCAAGATTTGAAAGTGCGCCTTGAGCGTCTTGAAAAAATCTTAAGCGAAAAATAGAATGAAGAAGTTTTTAGTCATGCTTATTCTTTTTCCATGGATTGCAGGGATCAACACCTTGAGTGAGGGCTATCGTATCCCTGCGGGTGGCGGTTCGATGAGAATCTATGCGAAAGATGGTGGCGCTCAAGGAGCCTGCTATACCGTGCAGAATAACCATGCAAGCAGTGACTTGTTTGTGCCGACTCATTCGACAACTGAATGGGCGCAGTTCATCGCGGCAAGTAAACCGGCCTTCATAGCCGCCACTCAGTGTTATCCGAAATCGTGTAAGGAAATTCTGACTTTAATGGGAAGTCCAGCGAGTGGCACCTATACGATCGATTCTGATGGGGCGGGCGCTGGAACTTCTTATCAGGCATACTGTGACATGACGGCAGATGGTGGAGGCTGGACGCGAATTTTCCGACACAATATTGCCGGGGGATATTTTACCACTGTCGGAGATGCAATTAGTAAAAACACGGGAGCGCCCACAGGGAATCTTTATTCTATTTTGAATAAGATTCCGGATTTTGTGACTGCCGGAAAGTATCGCTTTCGTCTGACTTGGCCTGGATATAGTCAAAAAAATATTTGGCTGCAAACAACGAATCCACTTTCAGATGTCGCGGCGGCAGGCATCGTTCCGATTGCAGTGAACGCTTATACAGACACGCGATTGTCAAATTGGGCAGGTCTTGAATTGGGTAATGGTGCGCATGGTCCGACGAATTCCAATAGTTCGCTTCTTGATGGATCTGTTCAGCATACTAACTGGTTTTATGCCATTGGTAGTACGGCAGCTTATAGCACTCCGGCTGGAATCCCGGCAGATACGGGAATCATAGCTACTGGGGGAGTTGCAGAAGTGAATCTATGGATCAAGGAAGACGACACCTATGTTTCGTATAATTCCTGCAAAGATATCTTAGATAGTGGCGCATCGATCGGTTCAGGTATCTACACGATTGATCCCGGCAATATCGGCACGCCCATTCCTGTAGTTTGTGATATGACTACCGATGGTGGGGGGTGGACAAGAGTGATGTACCACGACTATCCACTGGGCGGTCTGTTTGCGAATAACGCCGAAGCTCTTTCGTACAATACGACGGCACCCTTAGCGTCGCGATATTCTATTTTAAGTCGACTTTCTTCTTTCGTGCGCAGTGGAAAATATGAGTTAAAAATTGACTGGCCAGGCTCCACCACTGCCAGAAACTGGTGGACACAAACGAGCAATTTCACGTCACAAGCAGCCGCGGGCTATGTGGGCATTGCGATTCAGTCGACCAGTAACTACTGGGGAGGTCTGGAGTATGGAATCCCAGGAAACTCTCTCGCCGATGGGTCTGTCGGAAGCGTAAACTGGTTTTACGGAGTGGGAGCTCAGACTACCTGGGGAACTCCGGCAGGAATTCCCGCTTCAGATGAACTTATGGGAAGTGGTGTGAGTGTTCCGCGTATGGAACTTTGGGTGAAATAAAATTCAGCCGAGAGCCTTCTGAATATCTTCCAAAATTTCCTTTGGTTCGACCTGAGGAGCGTAGCGTTTTATAACTTTTCCGTCTTTGCCGATTAAGAATTTTGTAAAATTCCATTTAATCATCTCAGTCCCTAAAAAACCGGGTGCAGATTCTTTGAGCCACTTGTAGAAAGGATCTGTGTTGCTGCCGTTAACATCCACTTTGTTGAGCACCGGGAAAGTCACGCCGTAGTTAAGACTGCAAAATTGTTGAATCTCTGAATTGGTGCCTGGCTCTTGAGCGCCAAATTGATTGCAGGGGAATCCCAGAATGGTGAAGCCTTGGTCTTTGAATTTCTCGTAGAGTTCTTCAAGTCCCTGATATTGCGGAGTATAGCCGCATTTGCTGGCGACGTTGACGACGAGTACGGGTTTTCCTTGATAACTATCGAGAGGCATTTCAGAGCCATCCGCAGCTTTCACTTTGAAGGAATACATCGTCTTATCCATTTTATCTCCCCTGTGATCTGAGACTAGTTGAGTTTCATCTCGAAATTAACACAATACCTGCTCTAAAGATTAAAAAGCTGAAAGCCTTCTCATTGCAATACATTTGTATGTTTAGAGTGAGATCGCCACGGCCGAAAAGAAACGATATGGAGAATCTTGTACGGGCCTGTATCTCTATACTCCTTGCCCTTCATAGCACGTCAGCCTTTGCCAAAGCTGATAAGGACTCCTTATATTTGATTGCCGCCAATGACCAATCAGAATCCAGTGAATCAAATCAAAGTGATTACTCGGGGCTTGTGAACAGTACGACCTGTGTACGGCAAATGAATGCTTTGATTGCCGAATGTCGAAATGAAAATGCCTCAGCCACAAATTCCTGTGATGAAAAGCAAGATACAGGCATTATGGGAACCATGCGCCAAGCCGCTTCTATTTTGGGAACGGCGACGGCAGCAAGCATACAGGCATCTTGTTCGAAGATGGCTGCTCTTTCTCAAGCGGCGAATGCAGCGGTGGCGGCTTATCAGGCGAACTGCGCGAGCAGTATTTCAAGTTGCCAATCAGCCTGCAGTAAAGCCGTCGAACATTGGAAATCTCACAACAAATGCATTGAGGATGCAGCGTTTGGTCCACCACCACCACCGCCATCCAGCGCGGGCTATGACGAAGCCCGCGATCTTTTGAAAATCTGTCAGGATTTAAATCCAAAAGCAGACGAAGCCGCTAAGGCTATGCAGAACTATGCTTTAACAGCAGCGAATGCGCAAAACTGCGCCGATGAATCCTCAGGCGTTTCCACCGCAGCCTTGGAGATCTGTAAGGCCAATCCAAATCTTGAAGGCTGTACTCAGAAGGGACCCGTTGATTGCACAAAACCTGAGATGGCTTCCAACAAAGTCTGTATCTGCAGCAAAAATCCCAATGACGCCTCTTGCATGGGGGTGAAGTCGGCTGCGGGCACTAATATTCCTGGAGCCGCTGAATTTGCTTCCAGAGTAAAGCCAGAGGACTCAGGCGTGAATGGTGAAGATAACTATGGATTGCCAACAATCGAGCAAGGGAAAATCAATGGCTCATTTGCTGAAGCCAGTGTCGAAGGAAAGCAAGGCGCTGGCGCGAATTTAAGTCAAAATGGTTTTGGCAGTGGTGTTGGGGGCGTCGAAGCTGGGAAAGCAGAAGGTAAGACCGACAAGAATTCGCAGGAGGTGAATTCTGGATTCTATGGAGGTGGCGGTGGAGGATATGGTAGTTCATCCGTTTCTTCAGGTGATGCCCGATCTGGTTTTGGTGGAATGCTAGATAAGGTCGGCGATGCATTTAAAAAAAGTGCCACAGATCTGCGCCAGTTTTTACCGGGGGGGACTTTAGATCCCAAGGCACGCGGAATTGCTGGGGCTTCAGGCCCGGATGGAATTACCGGGCCTCATACAAATATTTGGCAAAAAATCCAGAATCGCTATCAGGTTGTCAGCCCGACGTTGATTCCTTAATGGGTGTTTCGTTTTGAGACAAAAAATTTGTTTCATAAAGTTCACAGACCTACGTTCCGATAAGTTGGCTTATGGGAATGACTCATCTTGCAGCTATTTTTCTATCGTTTATTTTGCTGGGGAACTTTAGTTTCGCGGATGACTATACTGCCGGGAAGCTTGATGCAGCAGAGAGAGATTTGATGAATCGCCCCCCTCGTCGCGCCTGTAGTGACTGCAGAGGCTATGAGGATGGCGCAGTAAAGATGAACTGCATAGAGACCTGTATAGAAACTCCGAGTCAGTCTGTGGTGGATCCTGCGGCTGCTTGTGCTCAGCGCTTATCACAGCTGACTCAAGCTTGTAATGACGCTACGACAACAGCGCGAAATGATTGTGATGAATCTCAGAATACAGGACTGGCGCAAGCTCAGCAGGCAGCGGTGGTTTTGGGTCAGCAAGTTTCAAGCAGCGTTCAGGCTGCCTGTTCCTCCATGGGAAAAATCTCACAAGCAGCCAATGCTGCAACAGCGGCTTATCAGATGACTTGCCAAAGCTCTGTGGGGAGCTGCAGCTCTGCGTGCAGTGCTGCGATTCAGTATTTTCAACAAAATTCAGGTTGTCAGGTTGGTCCATTCCGTACTGGTGAAGCTCCCGCACCGACTTCATTAAAAGAAACTCAAAAATCCTGCACGAGCTTGCAGAAAAAAGCGGATACCGCTCAGCAAGCAGTGAATAATTTCTTACAGACAACTTTGCAGGCACAAAATTGTGCACAAGAATCTGATGGTACTTCCGCGCCACTACCAGAAATGTGTAAGACCAATCCAAATCTTGCAGGTTGTACGGCTTCGGGGCCGGTGGATTGTTCGAAGCCTGAAATGGCCTCCAACAAAGTCTGCGTGTGCAGTAAAAATCCCAACGATCCTTCTTGTGTCTCCGGTCAATCTAACCACGCCTCCACGGGAATCAACGGAATTGAAACAGCAGTTCGCACGGGCAACAGCGCCGGTGATGGATTTGGTGGCGGTGATAACTTTGGTCTTCCAGAAATCCCACAAGGTGTTGTGAACAAAAGCGGCGCAGAGGCTGGTGTTGACGGCAAGCAAGGTGCTGGAGCAAATCTGGGATCTGCAGGTGGTGATGGCGGCGGCGCGGGTGGAAAAGGCGGCGCAGGTGGAGCGAATCAAGATCCGACTGGCGTGAATGCTGGATTCTATGGCGGCGGCGGCGGTGGCTCAGGTGGTGGTTACGGCGGAGGCGGCTCCGGCGATGGCAGCGATGGTCGCGGTGGTTATGGCGGCTATGCTGGAAAAGCAGGACCCGGTGGCCCTAATTTAAGACAGTTCTTACCAGGTGGACAATTCGATCCAAGATCTCGCGGTCTTGCAGGTGCTTCGGGCCCGGATGGAATCACCGGTCCTCATTCAAATATCTGGCAGAAAATTCAGAATCGTTATCAAGTCGTGGCACCAAGTCTGATGCCATAATAGAGTCCCTGATCTGATTAGATCAGGGCGTGCAAAGCTTCAATCGCTTTGTTTCTTTCATTTGCATTTACAACAACAGTCACACTCATAGCGCTCATGATCAACTTGCGCGCCTGTATCTGGGCCTGATCTATTTTTTCCAAAACTTTTTGTGGAATCTCCGGCGATGTCGCACCAGTGCAAGTCAAAGTGACTGTGGAGAAGTCTGTTGAATTCAACGCAAAGCCTTTATGAGCTTGAAGTTCACGCTTCACAGCTCCCATGATTTCCTGAGGTCCTGTTAAAAGAATCTCAGTCTCGTCATGCGAAATCTCGCAGTGTAGAAGTTGTGGGAATGCGATCTGCTTTTCTTCAAACAAACTTTGCAGACTCTTCAAAGCCTTTGCCGTATTTTTTTCCAAAGACTTAATTTCAAGGACAGTCTCGTGAGAATTGAGTGACAGGGCTTTGCATGACTCAAACATATTCAATCCTTTTTTAACTAAAGTGCCATCCGAAGTCTTATTTGAAGCCGGGCCAATGTATAAAGTGACATCGCGAAGTTTTGCCAATTCCACCGAGCGATAGTGCAAAACCTTAGCGCCCCAGAAAGTCATCTCCATCAATTGATCGTAATTCAACTCTTGAAGTGGACGAGCACTTTTCACGACATTGGGATCTGCAGTGAAGACTGCTGGCACGTCCTTCAGGATTTCACAGCGTTCAGCATTGAAGGCTGCCGCCATCGCCACTGCAGAAGTGTCAGATCCACCGCGCCCCAGAGTCGTAATCTCCTTTGTCACCGGTGAGACACCTTGAAAACCTGCTAAGATAACCACTTTGTCGTCTTTTAAGGCTTCTTCAACACGGAAGCCTTTGACGTCTTTAATGAAAGCATTGACGTGAGAGTCATCAGTAAAAATACCGGCTTGGCTTCCTGTGAAGCTGATTGCGCGGCAACCCAGATCATTCAAGGCCATACTTACCAAAGACATACTGATGCGTTCCCCGACAGTGAGGAGCATATCCATTTCACGTCTTTGCGGATGTGAAGAAACTTGGCTGGCAAGATCAATCAAAGAGTTCGTGGTTTTACCCATCGCGCTGACGACGACGATCAAAGAATTTTCTTGAGATTGATTCGCGATGCGGGAGGAAACAGCTTTGATCTTTTGAGGATCAGCTAATGTAGCTCCACCGTACTTTTGAACAATCAAGGGTTTCATTCAATCGCGACCTTTTGGTTTTTTTGATACACAAAATTCGAGACAATACGACCTGCGCCCTTAGGAACGCGGATGTAGTGTTTCTCAACCTGGCGAGGAATGTATCCTAAAAACAGCTCGGCATTCAAATCTTTTAGTGACTTTCTTGTGATGCCAATTTGATCCGCGAGAGGATCCAATTCGGTGCCCCCGGGGACGAGGACAACTTCGTATTCAAGAGGGTCCATTTTCTCTAAGTCTCTGAAGCCATAGAGATTTGGCGCTTTTGAAATCAACATCGCAGCCAAAATTTTTGGAACATACTCTTGGGTTTCCACGGGAAGTGCGGAAAGTTTAATGAGCGTCCAGTAATCTTTGGTACCATATTTTTTAATCTGACGGCGAAGACCGTTTTCACCCATGTTGTAGCTGGCTGCGACAAGATACCAAGAACCAAACTCGCGATGCAGATCAGAAAGATATTTAATTGCTGCCTGCGTGCTTTTTTTCAAATCGCGGCGTTCATCCAACCACCAGTTTTTTTCCAGTCCATAGCGTGTGCCCGTCGGCTCGATAAACTGCCATGGCCCAACCGCATCAGCATGGCTGATGGCGTTCGGTGCAAAACCACTTTCAATCATGACCATATAAGCCAGATCTAAAGGCAGACCCGATCTTTTTAACTCTGTCTGAATGAAGGGCATATACTTGTAAGAACGTTGCAACCAATTGCGGAACCACTTGTTGCCGCGGCCCTGGTAGTAGGCGACCCACTTACTGACTTTTTTGTTGTAAGTGACAGGCAGATCGAAAATCAAATTATCAGATTGGACATGGGTCGATCGCGCGGTGAGAGCTTTTAATTTCTCTTTGAGGGTATGTGGATTTTTTTCCGGCGCAGCCGCAGACGGCGCAAGCACTGCCGTGGGCACAGTGGTGACCACTTTAGTTTCCGCGTGTGCGTTTGACGTGATTAATAGAAAAAGCAATGCAGCTGCCAACGTTCTCATTAGATCATTATGAAGTCGATTCTTTGACACTGTCGACAAGGAACTGACAATTCCATGTCGCCATCGACGAAGGTCTTTTGAAGTTCATTCCCCGGTCAAATCGCAGAAAACTTGAGTCCATAAAAATTCTTCTGGATGAAGGTCTTGAACGGAAACCTTTTCCCAGACTGAAGTCGGTCCTGTCAAAAGGTGGCACACGCCTTGCTGCTCAACACAGTGAGGGAGAATCCATGAGTATAAAAGGCGTCTACACAGCACTGAGCGGAGCCATGGCACAAAGTACAAAGCTTGATACGATTGCCAATAATTTGGCGAACGTGAATACTCCTGCCTTCAAACGCGATCAGCAGCTCTTTCAAGAATATCTGACAGCGAATGAGAAGCCGCCTGAAGTGATTCAAATCCCTCGTGATGTCGCTTCAATCGAAAGCTTTTATAATATGCAAGGTGGCGACAAATCCTATGTCGACACAAAAGGAACCTTCACTGACTTTTCTCAAGGCGGTTTAAGACCGACGGGCAACACACTGGATGTTGCCATTGATGGCAAGGGTTTCTTCGAAGTGGCCACTCCAGGTGGTGTGAAACTGACTCGGGCCGGTAATTTTACATTGGATGGCAATGGACAACTTGTGACAAAGGAAGGCTTTCCTGTGTTGAAAGCCGGTGAGGCGGGAGCCGATCCTGCATCACGTGTGATTCGTTTTGATAGTTCTGCTCCGGTGCAGATTGCTGACAATGGAGATGTTTATCAAGGGACTAATAACCTGGGTAAGCTTTCAATGGTGAATGTTGCCAATCCAGATGCCTTATTGAAGCAAGGAAGTTCTTTGTACGGTTTTAAACCGAATATGCAGGCTGAAGTGTCTGAAATTAAAAATCCAAGTTTGAAGCAGGGCTTCTTGGAAACTTCGAACGTCAATATCGTACAAGAGATGACAGATATGATCTCGACAAATCGAGTATTTGAAAGCACGCAAAAAGCCATCAGCGCGTACGACCAAATGGCTGAGAAGATGGTTAATGTGGTCGGGAAAACGACTCCGTAGGCTGGCTTGCACTCCGATGAAGTTCGCTAACGGTTTTGAAGTAAATTGAATTTAGAAATGCATACGGAAGGATTCCTAGATGCTTAAGAGTTTGAATACAGCAGCAACAGGCATGGCGGCACAACAGACGAATATGGATGTTATTGCCAATAATATTGCCAACGTTTCAACGTCAGGTTTTAAAAAATCTCGCGCTGAGTTCGAAGACCTCATGTATCAAACTCAAAAAGAGCCTGGTGCGGCGACGGGGATGAATGCCTATTCTCCGAACGGAGTGCAAACGGGTTTGGGTGTACGCACAGCAGCTATTCAAAAAGATTTCACGGGTGGAAGCGCTCAGGTCACGAAGAATCCCTTGGATCTGCAAATTGAAGGTTCTGGATTCTTCCAAGTTTTAACACCAGACGGTGAAACGGCATATACACGCGACGGTTCATTTAAAAAAGATCCAGGTGGTCGTATCGTCGACAAAAACGGCAACGTTTTACAACCAGAGATCACAGTTCCTGCAGATGTCGCAGGTCTGGAAGTGGCACCAACGGGTGAAGTTCGCACGATCGCAGGAGTGAACTCAGTGCCGCAAACAATCGGACAAATCGATGTGGTGAATTTCGTTAATCCAGCGGGTCTTAAAGCGGTTGGTAAAAACTTATTCACACAAACTCCAGCCAGTGGTCAGGCTATTCAAGCTCGCCCGGGTTTGAACGGCACAGGATATTTGGCGCAAGGACAGCTTGAGGCAAGTAACGTCAATATCGTGGATGAAATGGTCAATATGATCACTGCCCAACGTGCTTATGAAACAAACTCTAAAGTGATTCAAGCTTCCGATCAGATGCTTCAATCAATTAATAACTTGAGATAATAACTGGATGAAGAAAATCGTAGCAGCGTTGTTATTGATAAGTCTTCAAGCGGTCGCAAGGCCTGAGGTTTCCATTCCGGCAACGGTGGAAGTGTCTCAGCGACCTGCACTTCACTTGAGTGATATTGCCATTGTCAAAGATGGCAGCGAAGAATTGCTGGAACAGCTGCAGGGTGTGGTGATTCGTGATGACGCCAGAGAACTTCTTTTATCACAGCATTTCGAAGCCAATGAACTTCTGGGGAAGATCAGAGCGGCGATGCAAGATAATGAGACTTTAAGAAAGCTCAATCCTTCTTTCAAAATTCCATCAAATGTCAAAGTGACCTTTGCGGCGAATCCAATTTCAAAGCAAGAAGTTGAAAGAAAAATCATGAATGCCTTGAAGGCGCGTTGTTCTGAATGTGAATACCGTCTCAGTATTCAATCTGTCCCGGTTCCTAATAATCGTCAGTGGGAGCTCGATTTTACGCAGCTTACAGCCAAAGGTGGTTTCCTTTTGCCCCTACGTGACAGCGAGAGTCGCAACCCAAAATGGATTTCCGGAACAATTCACGTGTCTCGATTAACCCCGGTAACGACCCGAATGATCTCACAAGGAGAGCGGGTAAAACCTGAAGACCTTCGCATGTCCATGCTGGATGTGACTTTTGCGAAGGATGCGGGTCTTCGTATGGAAGACATTCAGGGGCAACTGGCCGCTCGCACACTTCCCGTTGGAAGCCCGGTATGGACTTCCGATCTCAGACGTGAACCGGCAGCTAAGAAGGGACAGATTGTTAAGGCCCTTGTGGGTAATCAGGATTTTGAGATCACTGTGAACGTCGAATGTCAGGACAATGGCGTCATTGGTGATTTGGTGAAAGTCAAAAATCTCGACACTCAAAAAGTTCTTTCTGCTTTGGTGACTGATAAAGGCGTGGTGAAGTTGCAATGATTAAAAAGTATTTTTCAGTATTTTCAGTTCTAACAGGCATGGTGGTTTCGACAGGCTGTGCGACTGTGAACGACTATTTGGCGTCCATGAATAAAAAAGAAAACCCTCCGCTTGAGAAGATTGCGACATCGCCGCGGTATTCTGATTCGCAAAATATGGGTGTTCCGACAGATCGTCAGTATAAGCGTATGACTAAAAATCGCATGGAAGAAGAGTCAGACCTGGGGAGTAACGCGGGATCGACTTGGGTGATGGAAGGCCAAGGAGCCTACTTGTTTGCGCAAAATAAAATGCGCAGAGAAGGTGATTTGTTGAATGTGAAACTGGATGCTCCAGCGATGAAGCAAGTGGAGACAAAAGTTTCCGTGATCAAAAAACTTTTAAAGCAGCTTGAGGAACAGAACAATCCTCAACCGGCTTTAGGAAATTCTTTGGCAGCAAACGGCGAAGCCGGTCGTGCGCCAGCTTCGGCAGAGGCTCCGGCGCCCGCTGCGAAAGAAGAGCCTAAGAAGGAAGATGACAAGGAAGGACTTGCGGATATTCAAGCCATTCCTTCACGAATTGTTGAAAAAATGCCGGATGGAAACTACCGCTTGAAAGGTCAACAGCCTTTTATGATTGGAAAACGTGAATACAAAGTTATCTTGACGGGGATGATTCGCCCTGAAGATTTCAATGATGAAGGTATCACAACTCAAAAACTTTTAGACCCGCAGTACGATGTTGTCAGCATTAGAAGGAACAAGAGCAATGAATAAGATTTTAAGCATCATCGTATTGTCAGCGCTTCTTTTGCTGGTCTCCTTTGAGCAAGCCAATGCGGCAAGATTGAAGGACATCGCGAGCATTCGCGGCGTGCGTGAGAACCAATTGATCGGTTACGGCATTGTGGTCGGTCTGAAAGGCACGGGCGACGGTAAAAATGAGTTCATGAGTAAGAGTGTCGTGCGCATGTTCGACAAACTGGGAATGAAATTGGATTCTCCAGAGTTCGCCAGTAAAAATGTGGCGGCAGTGATCGTGACGGCGACCATGCCCGCATTCGGAAAAGCAGGAAACCCGATCGATATCACAGTGAGTGCCATTGGTGATGCCGGTTCATTGCAGGGTGGAACTTTGTTGCAGACTCCTTTGCGCGCTGCCAATGACCAGGTGTTTGCCGTCGCTCAGGGCAGTGTCATTATCGGTGGTGATGGTAAAGAACAGCATCTTACGGCTGGTCGTATTCCGAATGGTGCGATCATTGAACGTGATATGACAGCGGACTTTGCGACTCGCAAAATGTATCGTCTGAATTTGATCAATCCTGATTTCACGACGGCGGCGCGCTCTGTGCTGACGATCAATAAGGAATTGGGTGGTCACTATGCTTCTGCAAAAGACGCGGGAACAATTGATATCATCACGCCATTTGCCTATGAAAATCGTGGTGTGGAGCTGTTGGCGACGATTGAATCCATCGATATCAATCCCGACATGAAAGCTCGGGTTGTGATCAATGAAAAAACCGGAACGATTGTTATCGGGGATAAAGTAAAGATTTCGAAAGTTGCGATCTCGCACGGTTCACTGTCAGTGAAAGTGGGCGATGGCAAAAAAGGTGCTGACGAAAAAGTTGCACTTCTTGATACAGGTGTCAGTGTTGGGGATCTTGTGCAGGCGCTGAATAAGCTCGGCGTCTCGCCAAAGGACCTGATAACTATACTTCAGTCCATCAAAGCAGCTGGAGCTTTGCACGGGGAACTCGAAGTATTATGAAATTTTTGTTTCATAATGACACGGCATTTAATAAACTGAGAGTATATGTTTCAAACACATGGATGTGCTTGAAACGCGGGGAGGGTGAGGAAGAGATCGCGAACCATGGAAGGTCAAGAGTCAAAGTTTTCTCGCAGGAAACAGGAGCAATAGTTCAGCCAGGTCACGGAGTGACCAAATTGAGCAGACGCTACACTCTAAAGAGTCAAGTGCAGGATGCACATGATTCTCCGACTCAACTCCCCTTTTTTTCTTCCTCTTTATTTAAAAGCGACGACGTGTTCGAAAAAGTTTATAGCAGAGTTTGCTCTGCTCTTCGGACAGTCCTCGCTCGTATTTTTCTGTCTCTTCGATCGGAGACGATTGGCTCGTTGGAGTCTTTCTTTTTTAACCACTTTGTTTTACTGCGGAACTCGATCAGAGCAAACTCTGCTATAAACTTTTTCGAACACTCATTGCTAGTAATGAGTAAGAAAAAAATGGCAGGAGTGCTTCTATGTGTGTTGGCGTTTAGTGGTGTTGCGCGGGCTGAGTTTATTGGGGATGTTGATAGTAAGCCGGTTTTGAATCAACCCGCTTCTGCTTCGCAGGTTGCTGGCGCTGTTGGTGGTGCGAAGACTGATGGTGTGGTTGATAATTCTAATTTTAAGGCTTTGCCTGGGCGGTTTATGAAGATGCCCAAGCAGAAGTCGCCGGATGAGAAGCTTCGGGATGTTTCGGATATGTATGAGAAGCATTTTCTTCGCGAGATGATGAAGGCGATGCGGTCGACGGTGCATGAAGGTGGTTTTATTCAGCAGAATCAGGCTGAGAAAATTTTTCGTGAGCAGTTGGATGATCATTATGTTGATAAGTGGAGTGAGAAGGGTGGCATTGGTCTTTCTAAACTTATCTATGAACAGTTGATTGATAAGTTTGGTGTGCAGTTGGGGATTAAGCGCAATGTTGCTAAGCCTCAGGGGCCGTTGCCTTTGGATGAGAAGAGTAATTATTCGGCTCATCAGTTTCGCCATCCGGGTAAAAAACAGGCTTTGTCTTATCGCATTGATAAAATGGCCGTAGCGCCGGGGGCTCCGCAGGAGAAGCCCGAGGTAAAAGCGCCGTGGGACGGGGTTTTGCTGGGATCTAAGACTTTGGCGGATAAGCAAACCATGGTGGAAATTGAACACGACAATGGTCTAAAAAGTCAGATGGTGTTTAAGGGTGATGTGTCTAAAGTTTCGACAGGGGAAAAGATCCAAGCTGGCGAGACCCTTGGGGTTTTAAGTCCAGAGTCGAAATCACTCTACTGGACCGTAGAGGGTGACAAAGAACCTGGACCACAAACTGTCTCAGAATGATTTGGTGTAAATGTCTCATTGTGGTACTATGAGAAGAATAGCAATGAGTGTCTGTTGACAGAATACTGTCACGAAAAATAAGACACTCGCTTAGAGGAGGCTGTCGATGAAAATCACGCATAATAAAATTGGTCAAAATCTGAATCTTACAGATTCTGGTAAAGCCGACAAAGCCTCTGGCATTGCTAGCAAAGCGACTGAAGGTGCAGCAACATCGAAACTTGATGCTCTCAAATCAGCGGGCTTGGGTGAATCTACGAAAGTGGAATTATCTCCAAAAGCTCAAGATGCAAAACGCATTAAAGAGTTGGCAATGTCAGCTCCAGATGTTGATGAAGCTAAAGTTGCGAAGTTCCGCGACCTGATCGATAAAGGCGAATACAAAACTGATGCGAAAGCAATCGCCGACAGAATGGTTGATGAACATTTAGAATTTTAATTATCCGTAGTCTGCATTGCGAAGGATCGTAATGCAGAGATGACGAAGCCGCGAAGCGGTGTAGTCAGCCGAAGCCTTGGCGTAGGCTGAAGCGCGTGATCAGACAACCTACTTCACAAGGATGATGAAGATGGATGCAGTAGCAGAAAGAGCTTATCAAAAGCTCGAAGCCAATCTCGAAGAACTCACAAAAATTTATCGTCAACTTCTTGATGTTGTTCGCAAGGAAAAAGAAATTCTTGTTAGAGCAGATCGCGACGCTTTGGAAGAAAGCAATCTTTTGAAAGAAGAATTGCTATACAAACTCAGAGCGCAGGATTCTTTGCGTTCTCGCTATGCGATGGACCTTGCGACAATCGTGGGCGCGGATATTGAAAATCCTCGTTTGCTGGAATTGGCGCAAAAGCTTGCAGGCACTCCAGCGGCGGAT